>JBDTXR010000060.1:0-29710 GCA_040006075.1 Byssovorax sp.
GATTCGAAGCGGGGGAAGCGGAGGGGCGTTGGTGAGGTAGGGCGCTGCTGTTCGGAGAAGGGGCTCAAGGTGGGCGTTTCTGCGCCGATGTCGAGACATCAATGCCTCGTCGCTCCAGGTCGTCCGGCCGACGATTCACCACTGAGGGCAGCTCCGATGTCTCGACACTCCGCACAGCGCGTTTCGTTTCCCACGCTCCTCGATCTCGACGCGGCCGCCACCGGCGCTCTCCCTCGGGTCTCTCCAAAGCCGATGGATCGCGGGGTTCTCGTGCAGATGTGCGGCGCGGAGACGGGGCGCATTCACCGCGCCATCGGGACGATCACCCTCGGGCGGGGCGAGGGGTGCTCGGTGCGCTTCGATGACGGCACGCTCTCCCGCGTCCACGCGCGGCTGATCGAGCGCGAGGACGAGCACGTGCTCGAGGACGCCGGATCGCTCAACGGGACCTACGTCAACGATCGTCGCATCACCTCGTCGGTCCTCTTCGACGGCGATCGCTTGCGGCTCGGATCCGGAGCCTCGCTCCGCTTTCACCTCATCGACGAGGAGGAAGAGCGCGCGCTGGTCCACACCTACGACTCCAGCATTCGCGATGGTCTCACCGGCCTGTTCAACCGTCGTCACCTCGAGGAGCGCCTGGCCTCCGAGACGGCGTTCGCCCTGCGCCACGGCACCGATCTCTCGGTGGTGATGATCGATCTCGATCACTTCAAGCGGATCAACGACGCCGGCGGGCACCTCGCCGGCGACGCCGTGCTCCGGCACGTAGCGACGCTGATCTCCACGCTGGTGCGCATGGAAGACATCGTCGCGCGCTACGGCGGCGAGGAGCTCTGCGTGGTCACGCGCGGCGTCGGCGTCGAGGGCACGGCGCTGCTCGGCGAGCGGATCCGCGCCTCGATCGAGGCCGCGAGGATCCTCTTCGAGGGCACGATCCTCCGCGTCACCGCGAGCGCGGGGGCGGGCACGCTGTCCGAGTGCAGCGACCGCACCGCCGCCGGGATCCTCGCTCGCGCCGACAGCCTCCTTTATCAGGCCAAGGCCCTCGGGCGCAACCGCGTTGTGTATCGCTAGGCAGTTTTCCCCGCTCGCCGGGCCTTCCATTCGCGGTCGAGCATCGCGTAGATGAGCGTGTCGGCCCAGGCGCCCTTGATCCGGGCGTACTCCAGGAAGTGGGCCTCTCGCCGCATCCCGAGCTTCTCGGCCACGCGCGCCGAGGCCCCATTGGCAGGATCGCAGTCGACGAAGAGCCGGTGGAGGCCGAGCGGGCCAAAGCCATGATCGACCAGCGCCGTCATCGCCTCGGGGATGTAGCCTTTGCCCCAGCACGAGGGGTGGAGCACGTACCAGAGCGTGCCTTCGCGGATCCCGGGCTCGGTCACGTGCAGGCCGGCTCGCCCGATCAACCGATCTTCGCCCCGGAGGACCACCGCGAGATCGAAGGTCCGCCGCGGGGAGGCGTCGATCGAGAGGCGGCTCTTGCGGATGTACTCCAGGCTCTCGGGGAGCGTGCGCGTGTCGTTCGATTGCCATCGAACCACCTCGGGATCGCGCTCGTACTCGTTGCAGGCGGGCGCGTCGGACTCTTCGAGCTCGCGGAGGAGGAGGCGTTCGGTGCGGACCTGCATGCCGGCCCCTCTAGCACGGCGGCGGCCCCGTCGCGGCGCTCGATCTGGTAAGGTCGCGCGATGTCCACGCTCGCGGGGCGAAGAGCCATCCTCCTCGGATCGACCGGCGCTGTCGGAGGCCACGTGCTCGCCGAGCTGGTGCGCAATCCGGCGTTCGCTGCCGTCACCACCCTCGGGCGCCGCCCGGCCGACGTGGCGGATCCGCCGGCCAAGCTCGCTCAGCACGTGGTGAGCGTCGACGATCCGGCCTCGTATCGATCCTTGCTCGCCGGGCACGACGTCGCGATCTGCACCCTCGGCGTGGGCCAGCCCTCGAAGATGGCCCGCGACGAGGTCTGGAAGATCGAGGTCGACTACGTGATGGGCTTCGCGAGCGCCTGCCGCGAGGAAGGGATCGAGCATTTTTCGCTGATGACGTCGGTGGGCGCGAACGCCAAGTCGAGCGTGGATTACCTGGAGATGAAAGGCCTCCTCGAAGATCGGGTGAAGGCCCTCGGCTTCCGGCGAACGAGCCTGTTTCAGCCGTCGATGCTGCTCACTCCGCAGAACCGCTATGGAGTCACTCAGGCCCTGACGCTCCTGGTGTGGCCGAAGATCGGCTGGGCGCTGGCGGGCGGCCTGCGGCGCTACCGCGGGATCAAGGTGGAAGACCTGGGGCGGGCCATCGCGCTCGACGCGGCGCGGGCAGGGGAGGGCGTGTCGACGTACACCTGGGACGACTTCCAGGAGATCCTCCGATCGGCCGGCTGAGCGCGCGGGCCCTTTCGCGGGACCTCGACTATAGTCGCCGCCCACGATGAGCGACTTCCAGTTCCAGGACATCCTGCCCCTCGGCAAGGACGAGACCCCGTACCGCCTCCTCACGACCGACCACGTGAGCACCTTCGAGGCCGCCGGCAAGACGTTCTTGCAGGTCGAGCCCCAGGCTCTCACCCTCCTCACGCGCGAGGCCATGCGGGACATCGCGCATTTTCTCCGGCCAGGCCACCTGGCCCAGCTCGCGAAGATCCTCCAGGATCCCGAGGCCTCGTCCAACGATCGCTTCGTCGCGATGGAGCTCCTCCGCAACGCCAACATCGCCGCCGGCGGCGTCCTCCCCTCGTGTCAGGACACCGGGACGGCCATCGTCATGGGCAAGAAGGGACAGCTGGTGTTCACCGGCGGAGGCGACGAAGAGGCCATTGCCCGCGGCGTGTACGAGACGTACCACACCTCGAACCTGCGCTATTCGCAGATGGCGCCGCTCGACATGTACAAGGAGGTCAACACCGGGAGCAACCTCCCTGCCCAGATCGAGATTTTCGCGACAGACGGAGATGCCTACAAATTCCTGTTCATGGCCAAGGGCGGGGGCTCGGCCAACAAGAGCTATCTTTACCAGGAGACCAAGGCCCTCCTGAACCCGGAGAGCCTGCTCTCGTTCGTGGACCAGAAGATGCGCTCGCTCGGCACCTCGGCCTGCCCGCCTTACCACCTCGCCGTCGTCGTCGGGGGCACCTCGGCCGAGCAGACGCTCAAGGTCGCCAAGCTGGCCTCGGCGCGCTACCTCGACACCCTGCCTGCCGAGGGCAACGCGCTCGGCCGCGGCTTCCGCGATCGCGATCTCGAGCAGAAGATCCTGGAGATCGCCCAGAAGAACGGCATCGGCGCGCAATTTGGTGGCAAGTACTTCTGCCACGATGTGCGGGTGATCCGCCTCCCGCGCCACGGGGCCTCGTGCCCGGTCGGCATCGCCGTCTCCTGCTCGGCCGACCGTCAGGCCCTGGGGAAGATCACGAGAGAGGGAGTCTTCCTGGAGCAGCTCGAGATGGATCCGGCGAAATACTTGCCCGAGCCCACCGCCTCCGATCTGGAGGGCGAGGTGGTGGAGATCGACCTCAACCAATCCATGAGCGCGATCCGCGCGAACCTCTCGCGCTACCCGATCCGCACCCGCCTCTCGCTCACCGGCCCGCTCATCGTCGCGCGCGACATCGCCCACGCCAAGATCAAGGAGCGCCTCGATCGGGGAGAGGGCATGCCCCAGTACCTGAAGGACTACATGGTCTACTACGCCGGCCCCGCGAAGACGCCGGTCGGCTACGCGTCAGGCTCCTTCGGCCCCACCACCGCCGGTCGCATGGATGCCTATGTCGACGCCTTCCAGGCCCAGGGAGGGAGCCTGGTGATGCTGGCCAAGGGCAACCGCTCGCTCGCCGTCACCACCGCGTGCAAGAAGCACGGTGGCTTCTACCTGGGCTCGATCGGAGGCCCGGCCGCGCGCTTGGCCAAGGACTGCATCACCAAGGTGGAGGTCCTGGAGTACGCCGAGCTGGGGATGGAGGCGGTGTGGAAGATCGAGGTGAAGGATTTCCCGGCGTTCATCGTTGTGGACGACAAGGGGAACGATTTCTTCGCGGGCATCGACAAGCCCGCGGGGAAGAAGCTCGACGTCGTGAGCTGAGCCTCAAAGCACGTTGACCTCGACCCGGTCGGTCCCCAGGCGGAGCTGACCGGTGTCCGGCCTCCTCGCCACCAGCCCCGAGATCCCCTGGATCCCCAGATCGGCGAGCTGCTTTCGCAGGCGAAACACGTCCACGTTGAGACGATTGGTGTCGACCCCGAGCTTCTTGCACAGGGCCGTTCGATCGATCCACCCGCGCTCGGCGGCCGAGCTCCCTCGCTCCGACAGGCGCTCTCGGGCCAGGATGAGCAGGAGGTAATGATACCTCCGCGAGGGCAAGGGGGTGTTGCTGCCCTGGTGGACGACGACGACCTCCACGTGCTCTTCGTCGCGGCTGACGGCGAGGCGGAGATCGATGGTCTCCAGCGTGGGCGCGGAGGCCTCGGCTTGCCAGGTGCCGCCGACGGCGCCGGGGAGCTCTACCACCCACGCTTCGCCGGCGACGGTGACGATGTCGCGATCGACCGCGGGCCGCTTCGCGTCCTCGGACTCCACCACCCACTGCCCGAGCGCGTCCTGGAAGATGCTCACGCGCGGATCGTCGTCGCCGGGGAGCACCAGGAGCCCGCCCTCGGCGCGGCGCGTGTGACCCGTGGCGAGGTGGCGCGCGCCGGTGATCGGCGGGGCTGCGTCGACCAGCGTGAAGGCCAGGCTGCGCTCGCCCACCGCGAACGTCGCGCCCTCGGCGAGGGCCGCCGTCTTGCCCGCGCCGAGCCGCTCGCCGTCGACGAACGTGCCGTTGCGGCTCCCGAGATCCTTCAGCGTCCAGCCCTCGCCCGTCCACCGCAAGCTGGCGTGCTCCGTGGAGACGAGCGGGCTGTCGACGCGGACGTCGCACGCCGCGTGACGGCCGACCAGGCAGCGCGCCGCGAGGGTGTGCAGCTGCTTCGTACCTCGCGCCTCCAGGACTCCCATGCCTTGCTCTCCCGCCGCCGCTCGGACGGTCATGGTATCGTACCCCCGACTTGACGCGACGGACGTGACGGAAGTGAACAAGAACCTCCCCGCCACCGAGCCTGCCCCGCCCGACTCGGAGCGGGACGACGCGCCCGAATCGTCGCGTCTTCCCGAGCGCTACCGCGCGGTCGGGCGCATCGCGAGCGGCTCGTTCGGCGAGGTGCGGCGCGTCCACGACACCGTGCTCGACCGCGAGCTGGCGATGAAGCTCCTGCGCTGGGAGTACATCGACGATCAGCGCGTGCGCGCCCGCTTCCTCGCCGAGGCGCAGATCACGGCGAGGCTCCAGCACCCGGGCATCGTCGCCGTCCACGATCGCGGCGAGCTCGCCGATCGGCGGCTCTGGTACACGATGAAGGTCGTCGACGGGCGCACGCTCGGCGTGGTGATCCGCGAGGTCCACGCGGCCTCGAGCCCCGACGGCTTCCGCGCGACCGCCTCGGGCTGGACGTTCCGCCGCCTCGTCGACGCGTTCGCGCGGCTGAGCCAGGCCGTCGGCTACGCGCATAGCTGCCAGGTGATGCACCGCGATCTCAAGCCCGAGAATGTGATGACCGGGACCTTCGGCGAGGTGCTGGTGATGGACTGGGGCCTCGCGCGCTACGTCGGCGACCTCGGCGAGATGTCGATGAGCGGGCTCGACTCGCCCTCGACCTCGCTCTCGATCCCGCCGCCGCCGCTCCGCCGCTCGCCCCCGGCGTCGCCGGGCGCGACGACGCGGATCCTCCCTGAAACGAAGTACGGCGAGGTGATCGGGACCCCGGCGTACATGTCCCCGGAGCAGGCGCGCGGGCAGCGCGATCTCCACGGCCCGCCCAGCGACGTCTACGCGCTCGGGGCGATCCTCTACCACCTGCTCACCGGCCGCCCGCCCTACGACGGCGACAGCAACATGGTGTGGCACCGCGTCCTCGCGGGCCCGCCGCGATCGATCGACGAGGCCTCGCGCGGCGGCCCGCCGCTGCCGCTCGCGCTGGTGGCGATCGCCGAGCGGGCCATGCAGCGCGCGATCGGCGATCGGTACCCGAACGCCGAGAAGCTCGCGCAGGAGGTGCTGACCTGGCTCGACGAGGATCTGCGCCGCGAGCGCGCCCTCGCGGTGCTCGCCGAGGCGCGCGCGCTCGAGCCGCGCATCGCCGAGCTCCGGGCCGGCGCCGCCGCCGCCCAGGCCGAGGCCGACGTGCTGCTCGCCCAGGTGCGCCCGTCGGATCCGATCGATCGCAAGCGACCCGGCTGGCATTTGCAGAGCGAGGCCGCGCGGCTCACGCGCGAGGCGGCGTTCTGCGAGGCCGAGTGGCAGGGCACCGTGCGCGGCGCGCTGAGCCAGGATCCGGATCTGCCGGAGGCCCACGCCGCGCTCGCCGACTACTACCGCGAGCGCCTGAAGATGGCCGAGCTCGCCCACGAGGAAGAGTACGCCGCGGGCCTCGAGGTGCTGCTGCGCACCCACGATCGCGGCCGCCACGCGGCCTTCCTCCGCGGCGAGGCGACGCTGACCCTGGTGACCTCCCCGCCGGGCGCCGAGGTGCTGCTCGAGCGGTACGTGGCGCTCGACCATCGCCTCGTGCCAGAGGAGGTCGGCGTGCTGGGCAAGACTCCATTGCACGGCGTGGCGCTGACGCGGGGGCGGTATCGGCTGCGGATCCGCGCCGAGGGGCGGGCGGAGACGTACTATCCAATCCTGCTGGAGCGTGGCAGTCACTGGGACGGGTGCCCGCCCGGGCAAGAGACATCGTACGCCATCGAGTTGCCGCGAGAGTGGGAGATTGGCTCCGACGAAGTCTATGTCCCTGGAGGCTACTGCTACATCGGTGGAGATCCTCTGGCGGCAGATGGCTTGGCCCGGCAGCGGGTATGGATTGACGGGTTCGTGATTCGCAGGTTCTCGGTCACCAACGCCGAGTACCTCGAGTTCCTGAACGACCTGATGGACACGGGGCGCAGCGAGCAAGCGCTCGATTGCTGTCCGCATCTCCTCGGCGGGGCGGATCAACTCAGGTTCGAGCGGGACGCCGCGGGCCGATTCGTGCCTGGGCCGGAGGGGCCGGGCCAGTCGTGGCAGCCGGATTGTCCGGTGGTCCTCATCGATTGGTACGCCGCAGCGGCGTACGCGAAATGGCTCTCCGAGAAGACCGGGGACGGCTGGCGACTCCCCAACGAGCTCGAACGAGAGAAGGCGGCGCGCGGCGCCGACGGGCGAGCCTTCCCCTGGGGCGACGAGACCGAGGCGACGTTTGCGTGCGTCGCGGAGAGCTTCTCGCGAAATCCTCAGCGCGTTCCTGTCGGCGCGTATCCTGGCGACGAGAGCCCCTACGGCGTCCGCGGGCTCGCTGGCAACACGCGTGATTGGTGCGAGAACATCTGGCGCCGTGACGGGCCACCCCTCTCGCGGGGCCGGCTCGTCTCGAACGCTGCGCAGCCCAACGATTCGGACTTCATGACGGTGAAGGGCGGGAGCTGGGGGAGTACGATCATCTTCAGCCGCGCAGCCACACGCTTTGGCAGCTCACCCAAGAATCGGTATGGATTGGTTGGGATCCGGCCGGTCCGATCTTACCGTCGGACCACGTAGAGCACGGCCGACGAGGCGTTGAAGCCTCGTCGGCCCGCGGGCTCACACCGGGGAGACGAGGGCGTGGTACCACGTCAGCCCGCCGGGGGGCGTGGGCATCGTCGCAGCGAAGGTGAAGTTGCGGCCCGGGCTGACGAGAGCGTACGTATCGGGCAACGAGGCCGCCACGCCCTGATACCAGTCGATCCCGGTCACCTTCATCGGGCTGACGGTCAGGTCGAGATGAAAGAACATCGCGACGACCGACGGACCGGACCCGGACATCGAGTAGAAGCCGGCGCCGCTCGGCGCGCTGACCGGAGAGCCCCAGGAGACCTGCGAAGGCATCGAGAACGTCGTCACCGGGCTGGTCGGGGCGGGCAGCGACGCGGTGGTGGCCAGGTAGGCGATGGCCGTGTGGTTCGCCGCGGACGCCACCGAGAGCTCGTGCATGAAGTCGGCGCCGAGCGACCAGTTCTCGAACAAGCGGACGATCTCGATCTTCGACAGGATCCCGGTGGTGGTGCTGCTCGTCAGGGTGAGCTTGAGGTTCTTGATGCTCGGATCGATCTCCAGCGGGAAGATATCCCCCGTGGGCTTCTCGCTGATCGGGCCCGGGACGCCGAAGAACGGCAGGTTCACCGCGCTCATCGGGTGGAGCACCGGAGTCTGCTTGAAGGTGAAGACCTGGAGCAGGCTCGCCGCGTGGCGCTTCACCGCGCCGCAGCCGATGGTGGTGCGAATGGCCCCGTCGGGCGCCTCTTCCACGCGCCACTGGCCCACGGTGGACGTGAGCGCCCAGGTGAAGGCGCCGTGGAACCGCCCGGCGAACTCGGCCTGATAGGCCGCCTCGTTGATCTCGCACGCCGCGAGGACCCGAGCGCCGCCGGCGATCTGGTCGTGCTTGCGATAGGGGCTGTGCTGGAGATCCTTCTCGGTGAGCACGCGGGCCGTGAGCGTGAGCGGCACCGCGGTGCCGATCGGGAGCAGGCCATGGAGCGCCAGGTCCTTGATCTTGAGCGGGGTGAAGGCGTCCTTGTTG
Organism: Byssovorax sp.; assembly: GCA_040006075.1. Lineage (GTDB taxonomy): Bacteria > Myxococcota_A > Polyangia > Polyangiales > Polyangiaceae > JANYGI01. The sequence goes on from JBDTXR010000060.1 coordinate 8,625, forward strand.
ATTTCCTTCGGCGGGACCTGATCCGGAGAGCCCTGCTTCACGTTGATAACGTCGGTCGGCCCGACGTCGTCGGCGACGATGCCGCGCGTCGGATCGCTGGCCTCGAGCTGCGCGTGGGCGCGGGCGGTGGGCAGGTGCTTGCGGTGGGGATCGCGCGGCGTGATCGGGTGGCTCGCGTGCCTGTCGCGCCCGCCGGAGTGGCAGCAATCGAGGACGACCGTGAGGTTCGAGCCCGCGCCTTGCCAGAGCTTTTGGACCGGGATTTCGTTGTTGGGGTAGCTGCGATCCATCCAGAAATCGGAGGGACAAATCACCGCCGAGTCCGCCGACGCGTCGTCGATCCAGGCGCCGTGGCCCGAGTACACGAGGATCCCGACGGCGCGCGCGTCTTCGCCGAGGATGCCGACCAGGGCCTCTTGCTCGGCGAGGATGTTGGCGCGGGTGGCAGGCTTGAAGTTCCGCGCCAGGCCGCCGAGCTCGGCCGGATCGAGCGGCGGGTTGGTGAGAACGTGGATGTTCTCGGGCGCGAAGCCGCTCGTCACGCAGACGTCCCAGAAGGCGCGAACGTCGTTGACACAGCCCAGGAGGTTGTGCTTGTTCGAGGCGTCGTAGGTCGAGTAGTCGTCGACCCCGATGAGGACGGCGTAGGCTTTGGTCTGGGTCATGGTGGCGAGCTCCGGGCGGTAGCTGGAAGCGGTGGAAGCGGGGCGATTGGCCCGCGCGATCCGTCGTTCTCGACGTGACGGGACCGAGGCTAACGTCGCGCGGCGCGTCCGTCGATTACAGGCGATTACTTTCGCTGCGGCCCGGGTGAAACGGGCGCGGGGCCGGCGCGCGCGATCAGATCAGACCAGCGCGGTGCGGGCCGCCTTGGCGCGCTCGTCGCGCTCTTTCATGTGCTCGAGGATGATCACCGCCGTCTCCTCGATCGCGCGCCCGGTGACGTCGACCATGGGCCACTCGGGGTGCTTGCGGAAGAGGGCCTGACCGAACTCCAGCTCTTCGCGGACGTGCTCGCGCATGGCGTAGTTGGTCTCGATCGGCATCCCGAGCTGGCGGAGGCGGGCCTGGCGGATCTCGCAGAGCTGCTCGATACCGATGGTGAGGGCGATGATCCGGTCTTGAGGTGCCTCGTAGAGCTCGGGCGGCGGGTTGACGCCGAGCACCAGGGGCAGATTGGCCACCTTGAGCCCGCGCTGCGCGAGCAGGGTGGAGAGCGGGGTCTTCGAGGTGCGCGAGACGCCGACGAGGACCAGATCGGCCTTCTTGAAGTTGCGCGGCTCCTTGCCGTCGTCGCTCTTCACGGCGAACTCCACCGCTTCGATCCGGCGGAAGTACTCCTCGCTCAGCGGCAGCATCGCGCTCGGGAGGTTGATCGGCTCGCGATCGAGGAAGGTGCCGAGCTTGCCAATCAAGGAGCCGATGACGTCGATCGCCTCGATTTTGAGCTCGGCCGTGACGCCGTGCAGGAACTCGCGGAGCTCGGGGCTGACCACGGTGAAGACCAGGAGCGCGCCCTCGCGGGCGGCCCGCTCGAGCACCGGGCGCGCGACCTCCTTGGTGCGCACGCGGGTGTGGAGGCGGATCTGCGCGCCCGCCTGGGGGAACTGGAGGAGCGCGGCGCGGACGACCTTCTCGGCCGTCTCGCCCGTGGAGTCGCTCAATACGTCGATGTAGCGGGGCTTGTCCAAGCGATTGCTCCCATTGTCAAAACGTAGGAAAAACGGATACAAGCCAGGGTAGGAGGCCCATGAAGAAGCGCTACCGTTGCACTGTCTGTGACCATGTCTACGACCCGGCCGACGGCGATCCGGCCAACGGCATCGCCCCGGGGACGCCGTTCGAGGAGCTGCCCGAGAGCTGGAGCTGCCCCGACTGCGGCGCAACGAAGGCCGATTTCGAGGAGATGGCCTGATCGAGGGTGCTCACCTGGGGGGGACGCCTCACCCGAAGAGGTTCCGGAGCTTTTCCATGAACGAGGCCTGCTGCGGCTGGACCTTCTCGCCCAGGTCTTCGGCCAGCTTGGCGATGAGGTCGCGCTGCGCGGGCGTGAGCTGCGTGGGGATCTCGATCTTCACCTCGACGAGCTGATCGCCCCGGCCGCCGGCGATGCGACGGGGGATGCCGCGGCCGCGGACCTTGAGCACCGCGCCGGGCTGCGTGCCCGCGGGGATCGTCAGCTTGCCGACCTTGCCCTCGAGCGTGGGGATCTCGATGATCCCGCCGAGGGCCGCCTGGGCGAAGGAGATCGGGCAGGTGCAGACCACGTCGTCGCCGACGCGGGTGAAGAAGTCGCTGGGCGAGACGCGGATGGTGAGCTCGAGATCGCCCGCGGGGCGATCGGCGCGCGAGGCGTTGCCGCCGCGATCGACGAGGCGCGTGGCGCCGTTCTCGATCCCCGGCGGGATGGTGACCTCGACCGTGCGAGGCTTGGATTTGAGGCCCGCGCCGCGGCACGTGGGGCACGGGTTGATGACCAGGCGACCGGTGCCGACGCAGCGCGAGCAGGGCCGCTCGATCGCGATGGGGAAGACGCCTTGCTGGAAGCGGACGCGGCCACGCCCGCTGCAGACCGAGCAGCGCTCGGTGGCCGAGCCCGGCGCCGAGCCGGTGCCCGAGCAGTCGCCGCACGACTCCACGCGGTCGTAGGTGATCTCCTTCGTGCAGCCGAACGCGGCCTCGACGAAGGTGATTTTTACCTCTTTTTGCAGGGTCCCGCGGTCGCCGACCTTGATCCCCAGGGCCCCGAGGAGATCGCCGAAGATCCCGTCGAGGTTGAGGTCGGCCATGTCGAAGGGCGCGCCCGCGCCGCCGAAGGGGCCGCCCGGTCCGCCGGAGCCGTCCATCGCCGAGCCGCCGAAGCGGTCGAACGCGGCGCGCTTCTGCGGATCGCTCAGGATCTGGTAGGCCGCGTTGACCTCTTTGAAGCGCTGCTGTGCGCCGTCGTCCCCCGGGTTCTTGTCGGGGTGGTGCATGGTCGCGGCCCGCCGGAACGCGCTCTTGATCTCGTCCTGCGTCGCCGATCGATCGACGCCGAGAAGCTCATACGGGTCGCGCACGCCCGGGGGATAGCATCGATCGCGGCGGGGGCACAGGCCCCGCGTCACCGATGGAGAACGGCGTCCCAGGCCTCTGGCGCGTGGTCCGCAGGGCGCCGCGCGAGATCGATGACCAGATCCGCCATCTTGTCGACGACCCAGGCGAAGTGATCCGGCCCGAGCGAAGAGACGTCGAAATCGGGGGCGGAGTTCATGAAATCGATGGCGTAGGGGACGCCGTCACGGACGCCGAACTCCACGGTGTTCATGTCGTAGCCGAGCGCGCGGCAGAGCTTGCGCGCGTCGTCGATGACGCGCGCTTCGAGCTCGGGCGTGAGCGCCGGCATGGTGCTCGCGGCCTGCGTGTAGCGATCGAAATGGCGGAGGCTCGGGTTCCACAGCGCGGGGCGGACGTGCTCTTTGGCGACGACGAGGCAGCGGACGTACTGCGTCCAGGCGATGCCCTCTTGCGCGATCATCGTGCTCTGCCCGGTCTTGTCGTAGGCGACGATCAGCTCCTCGATCGAGTCGACCTTGTGCACGTCGCGCCAGCCCCCGCCCCAGTGCGGCTTGATGAAGATCGGGAAGCCGAGATCGCTGGCGAGGCCGACCCAGTCGAGCGGGTAGCGGAGGTTGTGGAGGGTGTCGGACGAGACGTCGGGACTGTACGATTTGGAGGGCAAAACGTAGGTCTTTGGCACCGCGACGCCGATGCGGGCGGCGAGCGCGGTGTTGAAGAACTTGTCGTCGGCGATGCGCCAGAAGGGGTTGTTGACGACCCGCGTCCCGTTGAGCGCCGCCAGCTTGAGGATCGGCTGGTAGCAGGTGACCTCGTGCGAGATGCGATCGACGAGCACGTCGTACGGCGGGGGCCGATCGGTGCGGGTGGCGTCGAGCGCGGCGTACGAGGCGACGACGCCGACGTTGCGGCGAAGGACCTCGGCGATCAGCGCGTCGGGGAACGACTTTTCACGACCCGTGAGGAGACCAACTCGGAGCATGCTCAGGCGCCCTCCAGCGTGCGCAGATCTCGCTTCAATACCTTGCCCGTGGGGTTCCGCGGGAGGCTTTCCAGGAAGACGTAGTCGCGCGGGACCTTGGGCCCCGAGAGGCGACCCTTGCAGTGCGCGCGGAGCTCGTCGTCGCTCGCGTCCAGGCCCGGGCGGAGCACGAGGAAGGCGCGCACCCGCTCGCCCCACTCGCGATCGGGGACGCCGATCACCGCGGCCTCGGCCACGGCCGGGTGCTCGTGGAGCACGCCCTCGACCTCGGCCGGGTACACGTTGACGCCGCCGGAGATGATCATGTCGCGCTTGCGCCCCTCGATGTGGAAGCAGCCGCGCGCGTCGCGGCGCGCGAGGTCGCCGACCGAGAAAAAGCCCTGGCTCATGGCCTCTTGCGTGGCCGCGGCGTCGGCCTGGTAGCCGTCGATGAGCATCGGGCTCTTCGCGAAGAGCTCGCCGACCTGGCCCGGCTTCACCTCGTGGCCGGCGTCGTCGAGGAGGCGGATCTCCACCGAGGGGATCACCCGGCCGATGGTGCCCGGCGACGCGCGCAGATCGGAGGGCGAGGCGATGGTGACGACGCCGGTCTCGGTCGCGCCGTAGAAGTTCCAGAGCTTGTCGCCGAGGAGGTTCATGGCTTCCACCGCCAGCGTGCCGTCGAGCGGCGCGCCGCCCGAGAAGATGGCGCGGAGCGAGCCGAGCTGGCGCTTGTGGACGACGTCGGGCCCGAGCTCGACGAGGCGGTGAATCATGGTCGGGACCAGCGCGGTGGTGGTGACGCGGAGGCGCTGGACGGCGTCGAGAAAGGGCTCGGCCTTGAACTCGCTCATCACGCCGATGGTGCCGCCGAGCAGGAAGGTGAAGCCGCAGAAGCCGAACGCCGTCGCGTGGTAGAGCGGGCAGGCGGCGAGGTGGACGTCGCCGAGGGCCATCGGCGTCTCGCCGATGAACGAGAGCGCGGCGGCGAGCGCGTTCTCCTGAAACGTGCGGACCGCGCCCTTGGGCCGGCCGGTGGTGCCCGAGGTGTACATCACCACCTGGCCTTGCTCGCTCGCGTCGGGCGCCTCGCCGCGCTCGCGATCGATGAGCTCTTCGAACGAGACGAAGCCGGGGACCTCGCCGCCGACGCTGATCAGGTTGCCCTTCGGGATCGAGAGCTTCGCCGCGACCTCGCGCACGGTGTCGGCGATGTCGGCGTCGAAGAAGATCGCCCGCGCGCCCGAGTGCTTCGCGAGGTACTCGATCTCCGGCGCCGTCGATCGCCACGACGCGGGGACGGCCGAGGCGCCGACGCGCCCGAGCGCCGGCTGGAGGAGCAGGAACTCGATCCGGTTCTTGATCAGGAGCAGCACGCCCGCGCCGCGCTCGATCGATCGACGCGAGAGCGCGAGGCCGATGCGATCGATGGTCTCGTTCATCTCGCGGTAGGTGTAGTGGGCGCGCTTGATCGGATCGGGCGCGCCGGCGGGCCGCGCCGGAGAGGTGACCTGGACAATCGCGGTGCGATCCGGATCCGTCTCCGCGTAGTAGCGAAAGATCAGCGAAGGGTTGGTCTTGCCCTTGGGGACGGTTCGAAGCAGCAACCGGACGCCGGGCCAGGTGATGGTCCGGTGCATCCCGAGCTTTCCGCCCACGCGCACCAGCGTCTCGACCCGAAACCGGGCTTGCTTCGCGGCCTCACGGAGGGTGCGCAGTCTCTCGTCGATCGCCATCGGGGCTCGACTGTATCCCAGAACGGTGGGGCGGAACTAGCGGCCGGGCGGTTGGCTGTGTACGGTGCGCGGGTGAATCAGGACCGGCGTGGCGGCGGTAACCGCACAGCCATCGAGCTCAACGTCGAATACAAGCGACTGAACACGTTCTTCGCGGACTACACGCGCAACATCTCCAAAGGGGGAACGTTCATTCGCACCGATCGCCCGCTCGACGTGGCGACCGAGTTCGTGTTCGCGTTGACGATCCGGGGCCTGGCCGAGCCGCTCCGTCTGCACGGCCGCGTGAAATGGATCGTCGCGACCGGCGACGCGACCGCGGACTCGCCGGCCGGGATGGGCATCGAGTTCATGTACAAGAACGACGAAGAGCGCCGGGCGACCGAGGCGATCGTCGAGCAGCTCATGGAAGAAGAGCTGGGCACCGGCCTCACCGCGCGGCTGCTCGGGCGCAAGGAAGACTAGGGCTGCCGGGCGGGGCACGGCGTGCACGCGGGGCTTCCCCGTGTACACTGGCGCTCAAGAATGCGAAGCCTCGCCCTGCTTTCCGCCCGAGCGATCGTCGTTGCCGCGCTCTCGTCCTCCCTCTTCACGCTCGGCTGCGGCCCGACGACGACGACCGTCGGCGGTCCGAACGTGCCGCGCAACGAAGGTCCGGTGACCGCGAAAGAGGTGCCCGACGCGGAGTTCGCCGCCACGCTGCACCGGCTGCTGAAGGACGGGACGCCGTCGCCGGAGCGCCACGGGATCTTGATCGGCGTCGTGCGTCGGCAGCTCGCCCACGCGCAGCGGCGCTTCGCCACGGGGCACGACGCGAGCGGGACCGCGAGCGTGATCGGCGCGCTCTACCTGGTGCGCCCCGGTGAAGGGCGGAAAGAGATGGTCGACGCCACCGCGGAGCGCGCGCTCGGCGCCGCCATCGATCGCGTGAGCCCGCGCGGCGACGAGGGGCGCGCCCTGGCGCTGATGCAGATGCGAGCCGCGGCGCTCGCGCCGGGCTCACCCGCCAGGGTCGAGCTCGATCAGCACCTCGCCGCGCTGACGCAGTGGATGGCCGAGACCCGCACCGGCGGGCCGATGCGAAGGCTCGGCACCGAGGAGCGAGCCCGGGTCGCGCGCGCGCTCGTCGATCCCACCGATCAGACGCTGGAAGAAGCCTATCAGGCGGTCAACGCGTGGATCGCCGGCGCGATCCAGTTCAACGACGAGTTCCGTCAAGGCCTGAAGCGGCCCGAGCGCGAAGAGGCCGTCGAGGCCCAGCGCGCGCTCTCCTCGGGCGGCGCGACCATGGCGTCGATCTTCCTCCGCAACGGCGACGCGGGCGCGGCGCTTCAGCACCTCGATCAGTCGAACGCCAAGCACGTGATCCTCCCCGGGCTGATGGCGCGGGTGCGCGGCGCGGCGGCGAGCGAGGGCGCCACCGGCGCGCGCGACTGGCTCACCCTCGCGGCGACGTTCGGTCATCAAGATCCCGACGAGGCCGATCCCGAGACGGACATCGATCCCGAGCTGCTCATCGCCGGGCTGTGGGGCAGCTCGATCGAGGCCTATCGCCGCGATCCGGCCAGCTTCGACGCCGGCGTGCTCGTGGCGCGCGTGCTCACCCGCTTCGGGATGCCCGAGGCCGCGCCGCTGGTGGTGAGCGAGGGGCTGGCCGCGCACCCGTCGGTCGCCGCGGTGCGCGCCGCGACCGAGCTGCTCCTCGGCGCCATCGGCGACAGCGCCGAGATCGACGATCTCGACTGCGCGCGCCGGACCTTCGCCTCGGGCGCGGCGATCCTCGCCATCGCCGATCGCCCTGAATTTCGCGGTCAGATCGATCCTTCGCCGGCGCGCGTGCGGGCGATCATGGCCTCGATCGAGATCCGCTCGGGCAACCTCGCCGCGGCGCGGCCGCTGCTGCAGTCGGCGCTCGCGGCCGAGCCCACGACCTCGGGCTACACCATGCTCTCGATGGTGGAGCGGCAGGCCGGGGACACCAAGGCCGCGCTCGCCGCGGTGGAGCAGGCCCTGCGCGCGCCCGACAACCGCGTGGCGCTGCTCGACGTGGCCGAGGCGCACCTCACGGCCTTCGAGCTGTTCCGCGACGGCGCCGCCGCAGACCGGGCCAAGCCGTCGCTCGACGCGGCGCTCGCCGCGGTGCTCGCGGCGCGGCAGCCCGGCGGGAGCGTGACCTCGCGCGCGCGGGGAGAGCGGCTGCTCGGCCGCATCCTCGAGAGCTACGGCGAGAGCTCGCGCGCGGCCAAAGCCTACGAGCGCGCCCTCCAGCTCGCCGGGGGCGATCGCCCGACGCTCGGCGCGGCGATGCTCGACGCCATCGGGCGCGCCCTGGTGCAAAAGGATCTCGCGGCGGCGCGAGGGGCCTTGAAGAAGGGCCTGGACGGGGACGCGAGCGAGGACGATCTGGTCTATGGCGGCCTCTGGGTGCAGCTCCTGGAGCGCGAGCTCCACGCCGCGCCCGACGGCACCACGGAGCGTGCTTTGCGGACCGGCGGCAAAGCCACCTGGACTGCCAAGCTCTCGGCGTGGGCCAACGGCAAGCTCAGCGACACCGATCTGAGCACCGCGGCGCAGAGCGCCTCGCAGAAGGTCGAGGCGGCCTTCTATACCGCGATGTCCGGCCGCGTCAGCGGCGATCCGGGCGCGGAGCCGCGTTTGCGCGCGGTGGCTACGAGCCCGGTCGTCGATCTGCTCGAGGTGCACCTGGCGCGGGATATCCTCGCTCCGCGCGGGCGGGTGACGCTGCCCGGCGGCGTCCAGCTCCCTTGACGGCGTGAATCGTCTCCAGGCGACTCGGCTCCTCGGGGCCGCTGGAAAGGATCCATTTTTGCGCATTGGGTGATCCCCCACGGGATCCCCTGGATTCCGTGCGACAGTTTCCACGCCATGAACGATGAAGGGCGCGGATCACCGGGGTGGGTCGACTCCTCACCGGCGCCGACGGTCTCGGTCGAGAGGCTGCTCGACGGCATCAGCGAGGGCGTGGTCGCGTTCGACGCCGAGTGGCGCTTCACCTACGTGAACCGCAGCGCCGCGGCGCACCTGCGCGCGTTCACCAGCGTCTCGGTCGCGGAGCTGATCGGGAAGGACCTCTGGGCGACGTTCCCGGGGCTCGTGGGCACCCCGATCGAGGCCAGCTACCGGCGGGCCGCGGCGGGCTGCGAGATCGTGGAGCTCGAGCTCTGCTCCGCGGTGACGGACCGATGGCTCACCTACCGAGCGATGCCGACCGCGGGCGGCCTCACGGTCTTCTTCCGCGACATCACCGCCGAGAAGCGCGGGCGCGACGCGCTGCGAGCCAGCGAGTCGAGGCTGCGATCGGTCTTCGAGAACAGCCTGGAGGGCATCGTGGTCATGGCCCCGACGGGCGAGATCTACGACGCCAACCCGGCCGCGTGCCGCATCTTCGGGCGCTCGCGCGACGAGATCCTCCACGGCGGCGCGGGGTCCCTCGTCGACACCGCGGATCCGGCGTACGTGGCCTACCAGGAGCAGCGTCGGCGCGACGGTCGCGCCTTCAGCGAGCTCGTGCTGATGCGGGGCGATGGGACGAGGTTTCCCGCCGCGGTCCAGTCGGCGATGTTCCTCGACGAGACCGGGCAGCAGCGGACGATCACCACCTTCCACGATCTCTCCGTCCAGCGGGGCCTGGAGCGCGAGCAGGCGCGGACGCTGGTCGTCCTCCGGAACACCGAGGAGCAGCTCCGGCTCACCCTCGACGACGCGCCGATCGGCATGGCCGTCGCGGGCCTCGACGGGCGGTGCGTTCACGCGAACCAGCGGCTCGCCGACGTCCTGGGCTACTCCGCGGTCGAGCTGACGAGCCTGACGTTCGAGCAGCTCACCCACCCGGACGATCGCGAGAAGGATCTCGCGCTCGCGGCGTCGCTGCGGCGGGGCGAGATCGCTCGGTACGAGATCCCCAAGCGCTTCGTCCGCAAGGACGGCGTGATCGTCGATACGGTGCTCTCGTCGTCGCTGGTCCGCGGGGCCGGCGGGGAGCCGCGCTTGTTCATCTTCCAGATCCAGGATCTCCGGGAAAAGAAGCGGCTCGAGGAGCAGCTCACCGTCTCCGACAAGATGGCCTCGATTGGCACTCTCGCGAGCGGCATCGCCCACGAGATCAACAATCCTCTCGCCCACGTGCTCTTGAACCTGGAGCTGCTCGCGGAGGATCTCTCGGGCGGCGGCGCGGCGTCCGAGGAGCGCGTGCTCCGGCTCGCGTCCCGGGTCGTCGACGCGCGCGTCGGGGCCGAGCGGATCCGCACCATCGTCCGCGCGATCGAGATGTTTCGCCGCACCGACGCCGCGCGCCGCGCGCCCGTCGACGTCGGGGCCGTGCTCGACCTGGCGGTCAACCTCTCCGCGAACGAGCTCCGTCACCGCGCCGTGCTGGTGAAGGAGTGCGTGGCGATGCCGCGCGTCCTGGCCGACGAATCGAGGCTGGAGCAGGTCTTCGTCAACCTGCTCGTGAACGCCGCGCAGGCCATCCCCGAGGGCCACGCCGCGAGCAACGAGATCCGCGTCGCGACCTGGACCGACGCCCAGGGCCGCGCCGTGGTCGAGGTCCGCGACACGGGCGCGGGCATCCCGCAGCACTTGCTCGAGCGGATCTTCGATCCCTTCTTCACCACGAAAGCGGTCGGCCTCGGGACCGGGCTCGGCCTCTCGATCAGCCACGCCGTCGTCGCCTCGCTCGGCGGATCGCTCGAGGTCCAGAGCGAGGTCGGCAAGGGGACCACGTTCCGCGTCGTGCTGCCCGGCTGCGCGCCGGTCGTCGACGCGACGCCGAAGGCCCCGCCGGTCGACACGAGCGCGCCGCGGAGGCGCGGCCGCGTGCTGGTGATCGACGACGAAGAGGCGATGGGCCTGCTGCTGGAGCACGGCCTCGGCAAGGAGCACACGACGACGTCGCTCACGTCGCCGCGCGACGCGCTGGAGCAGCTCGAGGCGGGCGAGCGCTTCGACGTGATCCTCTGCGACGTGATGATGCCCGATCTCAGCGGGCCGGCGCTCTACCAGCTCGTGCGGAAGTTCGCGCCCGATCAGGCGGCGCGGATCATCTTCATGACCGGAGCGGCCTTCTCGTCCACCGACTGGACCTTCCTCGACGGGACGACGCACCCGACGCTGCGGAAGCCGTTCGTCCTCCAGGCGGTGCGCGACGCGGTGCGGGCGATCGTGGGTTGAGCCGCGGCGATCGCCTGGCCGGCTCGGCGTCGACGGGCCTCGCGGCGGAGGCGAGGAGGGGAGTGATGGCCGGCGTGCGCCCCCGTCTCGAAGCACCTTTCCCGCAGCGGTCAGGGGGGTGGCGCAGTGTTAGGGTGGTGCTTCTGATGCACACCCTCGTCTGTTTCACGCTCGATGAAACCCGCTATGCCGTCCCGGCGGAGCGGGTTCTGGAGATCGTGGCGCGGGTGATGCTCACCCCACTTCCCGCGGTGCCGTCGCCGATCGTCGGGGTGTTTTCCTACCGCGGCGTGCCGATGGCCGCGGTCGATCTGCGGGCGCGGCTCGGGCACCCGACGCGGTCGCCGGCGCGCGACGATCACTTCCTCGTCGTGCGCAGCGCGCGCCGCGACGTGGCGCTCGTCGTCGATCGCGTCAACACCACCGAGCCCCTCGCCGATCGCGTGGTGTGTCCGCCGCCGCTGCCGGCGCGTCACCTCGTCGGCGTGGTCGCGCTCGACGACGGGCTGCTGCTGATCGAGGACCTCGACGCCGCGCTCTCGCTCGACGAAGAGCGGGCGATCGACGCGGGCTTGCGGGATCTCGGCGCGCCCTCATGAGCGCGCTCGCGCGGCCCGAGGCGCTCGGGCCCACGCTGCTCCACGCGTTCGGCGTCGAGCTGCGGCGGACGCTCGGCCTGGTCTTCCCCGAGACGCGCGCCGAGTCCCTCCAGGTCGGGATCGGGCGCGCCGCGGCCGCGGTCGGCGAGGTCCCCGCGTCGCTCCTGCTGCGCCTCGCCGCGGGCGATCGCGCGGCGATCGAGGCGCTGGCGATCGAGCTGACCATCGGCGAGACGTACTTCTTTCGCCACGCTCACCACTTCGATTTTCTCCGTGAGGCGCTGCGGAAGATCGCGGCCGCGCGGTCGCCGGGCGATCGGATCCGCCTGTGGTCGGCGGGCTGCTCCAGCGGCGAAGAGGCCTATTCCATGGCGATCGCGGCGCTCGAGGCGCTCGGCCCCGCGGCCGAGGCGACGGTGGAGATCCTCGGCACCGACGTCAACGCCGACTGCCTGGCGCGGGCCCGCGCCGCGACCTACGGCGTGTGGTCGTTTCGAAGCGTCGAGGCCGACGTCCGCGCGCGGTGGTTCGACGACCTCGGAGGGCGGTTCCGCGTCGCCGCCGCGCCGCGCGCGATGGTGCGCTTCGTCGCGCGCAACCTCCTCGACGGGCCGCCGCTCGCGTCGTCGGACGATCCGTGGTCGCGGGGCGCCGACGTGATCTTCTGCCGCAACGTGCTGATCTACTTCGAGCCACCCGCGATCGATCGCGTGACCACCCTGTTCGCGCGCGCCCTGGCGATCGGCGGGCAGCTGGTGCCGGGGCCGTCGGATCCGCTGCTGCGCAGCCCGGAGCTGCTGATCAACCCGACGAAGGATCTCATCTCGTACACCCGTCGCCTCGGAGCGGTGGCGGCGCTCCCGGCCGCGACGCCGGCTCCGCGCGCCGCGGTCCCGCCGCCGCGATCGGCCCTCGCGCCGAGCCCGCCGCCGGTCGCCGTCGTCGTCGTCGTCGCGGCGCCGATGAGCGAGGTGATCGACCGCGCGCGCCGGCTCGCCGACGGCGGCGATCTCCGCGCGGCGCTGGCGCTGCTCGACGCCGCGGTCGCCCTCGATCCGCTGCAAAACGAGGCGTATTTGCTCCGCGCGATCCTCTCGCACGCCCTGGGGAACCACGCGCTCGCCGCCGCCGACGCCGATCGCGCCATCTTGCTCCAGAGCTCGCTGGCCTACGCGCACGTCGTCGCGGCGTTGTCCCGCGCGCGGCTCGGCGAGCCGACCACGGCGCGTCGGCACCTGCGCAACGCGCAGCGGCTGCTCCTCGCGCTCGACGCCGCGGAGAGCGCGCCCGGAGCCGGCGGCGTCACCGCGGGCGAGCTCCTCTCCTCGTGTCGGCAGCTCGATCGCAGCCTGGGATCGCCGCGCGCTCCTCGCCCCTCGGCGGCGCGGCGATGAGCGCGTCGTCGGTCGACGATCGCTGGTCCGACGAGGATCGCGCCATCCTCGACGCGCGGACGCGCGCGCTCGCGGCGCGCGGCGAGGCGCGCGATCTCGGCGCCGGCGTCGAGGCGCTGGTGCTCCGGGTCGGCGGCGAGCGCTACACGCTGCCCGCGGAGGCCGTGCGCGCGGTGGCCGAGCTGGCGCGGCTCTCGCCGTTGCCGCACGCGCCGCCTTCGGTCGCGGGGCTCACGGCGCGCGGCGGGGTGATCGTGCCGGTGTTCCACCTGCGCGCGGTCCTCGGCCTCGCGCTCACCGCCCTGCCCGAGTACGGGCGCATCGTGCTGCTCGGCGAGGGCAGCGGCCAGCTCGCGCTGATCGTCGACGCGGTCGAGGGCACGACGCGCGTCGATCTCGCGACCCTGGGGCCGACGCCGTCGGCGCTCGCCGCCGGCGCCGGCGCGCTGATCCGCGGCGTCGACGGCGACGGCGTCCCGCTGCTCGATCCCGAGGCGCTGCTCGCTTCGGACCGGCTCTTCATCGACATCCTCCCGCCTGCGTGAGCCGTCACCGTTCATGAAAAAGGAAACGACCATGGCCCGTCCGGCGGTCTCCGAGCAACAGACGAGGGTCGACGCGATCCTCCGGCAGTCGATCTTCCTCCCCCTGATCCCCCTGATCCTTACCGCGCTGGTGCTCTTCTGGCAGCTCCGGGGCGCCGCCGAGACGACCGAGTGGGTCGACCATTCCGATCTGGTGATCGCCAAATCGTCGGAGGTCGAGCGGCTGATCCTCCAGAAGGAGACCGCGGTCCGCGGCTTCGCGATCACCGGTCTCCCGGCGTTCCTCGAGACGTTCGACGGCTCGGCCACGCGGCTGGACGGCGCCTTCGAAGAGCTCCGCTCGCTCGTCAGCGACAACCCGTCGCAGGTGCAGCGGGCGAGCGCGGCGCAGGCGCTGGCCCGGCGCTGGGACGAGTTCGCGCAGGATGTGATCTCCCGACGACGGGCCGGCGTCACCACGCCCGAGTCGTTCGCCGCGCTCGGCGCCATCGTCGAGCGCAACAAGGGTCAGATGGATCTGATCCTCCGCGAAATGAGGGCGTTCATCGCCACCGAGGAGGATCTGCGCAATGTCCGGTCGCACGCCGCGAGCGACTCCTCGCGTCGTCTGATCTGGGTCGGCGGCGCGCTGCTGGCCTTCGTGGCGGGCGTGATGGTGTTCTTCACGCGCCGTCAGCTGTTCTCGGTGTCCAACGATTTCAGCGCCGCGCTCGCGGTGGCCGCGACGCGCGAGGACGAGCTGCGCGACTCGGAGAGCCAGCTCGCGCAGAGGCTCGAGGCCGAGCAGGTCAGCGTCCGCAAGGAGGCCGAGCAGCGCGATCGGCTGGCGCGCGCGCTGCTGTCGTACGGCGCGTTCATCGACAAGCTCGCCCGCGGCGAGCTCGACGCCACGATCGAGCGCCAGGGGGACGGCGACCTCTCCCAGCTCGGGCTCAACCTCGAGGTGATGGGGCGCGCGCTGCGGACGATGACCCTGCGCATCCACGAGGCGGTGAACTCGCTCTCGTCGGCCACGGCGGAGATCCTGACCACCTCGCAGGAGCAGAGCTCGGCCGCGACCGAGTCGGCGTCCGCGGTGGTCGAGACGGTGGCCACGGTCGACGAGGTGGTGCAGACGGCGCAGCAGACCTCGGAGCGGGCCAAGCAGGTCAGCGCGGCCTCGCAGCGCAGCGTCGAGGTCTCGGCGGCGGGGCGCGACGCCGTGGCGTTGACGATCGAGTCGATGGGCCGCGCGCGCGACCAGGTCGCGTCGATCGGCGAGCGGATCCTCGCGCTCTCGGAGCAGGCGCAGACGGTCGGGCAGATCATCACCACGGTGAACGAGCTCGCCGAGCAGTCGAACCTGCTGGCGCTCAACGCGGCGATCGAGGCGGCGCGCGCCGGCGAGCACGGGCGCGGCTTCGCGGTCGTGGCCCAGGAGATCCGCGGCCTCGCCGAGCAGTCCAAGCGCGCGACGACCCAGGTGCGCGGCATCCTCGGCGACATCCAGAAGCTGACGACGGCGGCGGTGCTCGCGACCGAGCAGGGCAACAAGGCCGTGGGCTCCGCGGTGGATCTGGTGCGCGACGCCGGCGCGCGGATCGATCAGCTCGCGGTGACCATCGCCACCACCGCGGTGACGGCGCAGCAGATCGTGGAGACCGCGCAGCAGCAGGTGGCCGGCGTCAGCCAGATCTCGCAGGCGACGCACGCGATCCGGCAAGCGGCGACGCAGACGGTGGAAGGCACGCGCCAGACCGAGCGCGCGGCGCGGGATCTCAACGAGCTGAGCGTGCGCCTGCGCGACGCCGTCTCGCAGTACCGGACCTGAGGCCGCGTGGCCCACGCGCAGGAGTTGCTGGGCGAGCTGCGGGATATTTTCCGCGAAGAGCTCGCCGATCACGTGGCGTCGCTCGAGCAGCAGCGCGCGGTGCTCGATCGCCCCGACGCCGATCCGAAGGCGATCCGCGGCGCGGTGGCCGAGGTCCGGCGATCGTTTCACAGCCTCAAGGGCGCGGCGGGCGCCGTGGATTACCGGGTGATCGAGCAGCTCTGTCACGTGCTCGAGACCCACCTCGCGTCGGCCAAGGAGGTCGTCGCGGCGGCGGTCGTCGCGGCCACGGCGGCGATCGCCGGCGAGGCGTTCCGCGCGCTCGCGATCGAGCTCACCGCGGGGCGCACGCCGAACGACGGCGTGATCGAGGCGGTGAGGCGGCGGCTCTCGGCGCCGATCGCTGCGCCGCCGCCCGCCGCGCCGCCGCCGATCGAGGCCGAGGCCGAGGCCGAGATCGCTCCGGCTTCCGCCGCACCGATCGTCGTCGCGCCCGTCGCGGCGCCCGCGCTCGAGGTTCGCGCGCTGACCGAGCGCGGCCCCGAGACGGTGCGCGTCTCGCCCGAGCGCCTCGGCGAGCTCCTCGCCACCAGCGAAGAAATGCTCGCGCTGGCGGGTCGCCAGGGCGGCGCCTCGACCCGGTGGAAGCCGCTCGACGACGCGCTGATCGATCTCCGCGACGATCTGCGCCGCGCTCGCCAGACCTCGCGCGCCGAGGGCCTGGAGCGCGTGCCGGGCGGCGAAGAGGTGATGCGGCGCATCGATCGCGGGCTCGCCGCGGTGCAGTCGCTCTCCGCCTGGTCGATCGATCGGCAGCGCGACGACGCCGCGGCCTGGCGCGCCAGCGCGGTCCTCGCGCGCGAGATCGCCGAGCGCTCGCGCGCGCTCCGCGTCGTGCCCTTCGGGAGCCTCGAGCCGTCGCTCGATCGCACCGTCCGTGACGCGGGCGCCTCGGTGGGCAAGACGGTCGAGCTCCGGCTCCGCGGCGGCGCGATCGAGATCGATCGCCGCGTGCGCGACGGCCTCCGCGATCCGCTCCTGCACCTGCTCCGCAACGCCGTCGATCACGGCCTCGAGTCGCCGGAGATCCGCGCGCGCGCCGGCAAATCCAGGGTCGGCGTCATCGAGGTCGTGGCCTCGCTCGCCGGGCGCGATCTCTGCGTGACGGTGGAAGACGACGGCGCGGGCATCGACGTCGACGCCGTCCGCAAGGCCGCCGCCGCGCGCGGGATCGACGAGGCGAGCCAGGCCGAGCTCTTCTCGCTGCTCTACGAGCCGGGGTTCACCACGCGCGGCGTGGTCACGGCGCTCTCGGGGCGCGGGGTCGGCCTCGACATCGTCCGGCAGCGCGTGGCCGAGATGCACGGGCGGATCGAGGTCGAGAGCCGACCGGGCCGCGGCGCGCGCTTCACCGTCGTCGTGCCCTTCGACCTCAGCATCGTCCGCGGCCTGATCGTCCGCGCCGGCGAGGCGGTGTTCGTGATCGTGACCACGGCCATCGTCCGCCTCCAGCGCGTGGCGAGCGCCGAGCTCCGCGCCGCGTCGGGGCGCCTGTATTTGCAGGACGCGTCGGGCCTGGTCCCGCTCGCCGATCTCGACGCGGTGCTCGGCCTCGCGCGGCGCGCGCGGACCGCGGCGATCGACGACGGCCCGCGCCCGTGCGTCGTGCTCGCCGCGGGCGATCGCCGCGTCGCCCTCCGCGTCGACGCGCTGATCGAGGAGCGCGACGTCGTCATCCGCCCGCTCGGCGCGCGCGTCCGCCGCTCGGCGTTCGTCAGCGGCGCCACGGTGATCGGCGACGGCGAGGTCGCGCCGGTGCTCGACGTCGCCGATCTCGTGCGCCTGGCGCGCCCCGCGCAGACCGTCGAGGCCGTGGAAGCGCGGCAGCGCAAGCGGGTGCTCGTCGTCGACGACTCGGTCACGACGCGGCAGCTCGAGCGATCGATCCTCGAGGCCGCGGGCTACGAGGTCGACGTCGCGCGCGACGGCCAGGAGGCCTGGGATCGGCTCGCCGCCGGGGAGATGTTCGATCTCGTCGTCTCCGACGTGGAGATGCCGCGCCTCGACGGCTTCCAGCTCGTCGCCCGCGTCCGCGCCGCAGCGCGCACCGCGCGGCTCCCGGTCGTGCTCGTCACCGCGCGCGACAGCGACGCCGATCGCCACCGCGCGCTCGAGGTCGGCGCGAGCGCCTACGTGGTCAAGGGAGGCTTCGATCAGGAAGCGCTCCTCGATATACTGGAGCAACTCCTTTGAAATCCGACCTCCCCGAGCGCCTGCCCGACGGATCGCCGCTGCGGGTGGTCATCGTCAACGACTCGCGGACCATGCGCGCCTCGCTCCGGGCCGCGCTGGCCGCCGCCTCCGACTTCGTGGTGATCGCCGAGGCCGCCGACGGGATCGAGGCCGTCGAGGTCGTCGCGCGGACGCACCCCGCCGTCGTGCTCATGGACGTGGTGATGCCGAACAGCGACGGCTACGCCGCGACCCGGGCGATCATGGCCCGCGTCCCCACGCCGATCGTGATGATCTCGGCCGTCGTCAATCCGCGCGACAGCGCCGTGGTCTTCGAGACGCTCGAGGCCGGCGCGCTCTGCATCGCCGAGGCCCCGCCGTCGCCCACCGATCCCGCGTACCGCTTCCGCTGCGCGACGCTCGTCCACCTGATCCGGTCGATGGCCGCCATCGACGTGACCCGATCGCGGCGCCCGCGCGTCCCCACGCCGGTCCAGCGCCCCCGCGCCCCGCGATCGACGACCAACATCTCGGTCATCGGCATCGCCGCGTCGACCGGCGGGCCGGGCGCGCTCGTGGCGATCCTCGCCGCGCTCCCGCTCGACGTCATGCCGCCGATCCTGATCGTGCAGCACATCGCCGCCGGCTTCTCCGAGAGCTTCGCCCTGTGGCTGAAGGAGCGCACGCGGCACCCGGTCGAGGTCGCGCGCCACGGGACGCCGCTCGAGCGCGGGCGCGTGTACGTCGCCCCCGACGATCGCCACCTCGGCGTCACCGCCGATCTCCGCGTCGAGCTCAGCGACGACGCGGCGATCGGGCGACAGCGCCCCGCCGGCGACTACCTCTTCACCTCGCTCGCGCGCGTCGCGGGCTCCCGCTCGCTCGGCGTCGTCCTCACGGGGATGGCCGACGACGGGGCCAACGGAGCGGTGACGCTGCGACGCGCCGGCGGCGTCGTCGCCGCGCAAGACGAAGCGACGTCGGTGATCTACGGCATGCCGAAGGCGGCGCTGGAGCGCGGGGGCGTCGACGACGTCGTCCCCCTCGGCGAGATCGCGGCGTGGCTCTGCACCAGGAGCGGGATCTCATGAGGGTCGTGGTCATCGAGGACAGCAAGACGCAGGCGCACCGGCTCCGGCGGCTGCTCGAGCGCGAAGGCTTCTCGGTGCACGTCGCCGAGGACGGCGAGTCGGGTCTCCGGCTCTGCGCGGGCGCGACGATGCTCGATCTCGTGGTGAGCGACGTGCTCATGCCCGGCATCGACGGCTTCGAGGTCTGCCGTCGCCTCAAGGCCGATCTGGCGACGCGGCACCTCCCCGTCCTCCTGCTCACGTCGCTCGCCGATCCGCAGGACGTCGTCCGCGCCCTCGCGGCCGGCGCCGACAACTTCGTCACCAAGCCCTACGACGAGGCGCGCCTCGTCGCGCGGATCCGCCGCACCATTTCGAACCACGCGCTCGCCGAGCGCGAGTGCGCCGTCGAGGTCGCCGGGGAGAGGTTCCGCGTCGACGCGCCGCCCGCGCGCATCCTTCGCTTGCTCGTCTCGTCGCTCGAAGACGCCACCGTGCGCAACGCCGAGCTCGAGCAGAGCCGCGCCGAGCTGGCGAGCGTCAGCCAGCAGCGCGAGGCGCTGATCGTCGCCGAGCGCACCGCGCGGCAGGCCCGCGAGGAGCTCCTGGCCATCGTCGCGCACGATCTCCGCACGCCCCTCGGGGTGATCAGCCTCAGCAGCAGCGCCCTCCAGGACGCGGTCCCGGCGGGCCCCGACGGCGACGAGGCCCGGGCCCTCGCCAGCGTCGCCGAGCGCGCGGCGAACCAGATGGGCCGCCTCATTCGCGATCTGCTCGACGTCTCCAGCATCGAGGCCGGGCGCCTCCGCTTCGAGTTCGCCGACCACGATCCCGCGTCGCTCCTCGCCGAGGCCGAGAACCTCCTCGCGCCCCTCGCCGCCCAGAAGTCCATCGCCGTCGAGACCCGGGTCCCCGCCGATCTCGCCGTCATCCGCTGCGATCGCCACCGGATCCAGCAGGTCCTCTCGAACCTCATCGGCAACGCGATCAAGTTCACCCCGGAGTCCGGAAAGCTCGTCCTCAGCGCCGCGAGCGCGGGAGACAGCATCGTCTTCTTGGTGTGCGACAACGGCCCCGGCATCTCCGCCGAGGCCCTCCCCCACATCTTCGATCGCCACTGGACCGGCCGCGGGCGCGCCGGCGCCGACACCGGCCTGGGGCTCTACATCGCCAAAGGCATCGTCGAGGCCCACGAAGGCACCATCGCGGCCGCCCCGATCCCCGGCGGAGGGACCCAGTTCTCGTTCACGCTGCCCTGCGCCGGCCCGGCGCGATCGCTGTGGGTCGAGGCCGATCCAGCTCCCACCGGATCGGCCTGATGGCCGGCGCTGCAGACTGGCAATCACCGTAGCCAGGCCGGGATGAAGGCCGGCGAGCTCAGCGCCAGCACGATCGCTGCGGCGGCCAGCACCGCGCCGCCGTGGAGCGCCGCGCGGGCGACCGCCGCGACCGGGCGCCCGCGATCGTCGCCAATCGCCGTGAGCGACGCCAGCACATAGCCAATCGGCAAGACCAGCGCGAGGCCGAGCAGCGGTGAAGCGGACTCCCCCGCGGAATGCGGGGTGACCAGCGCCGCGAGGACGAGATAGCCGGTGAACAGGTACACTGTCGGGCTCTTGAGCCGCGCCGCGACGCGGCGGCCACGCCCGAGCGAGAGGCCATGTCGCCCGCCGATCACCGCCGCTCCAAGGGCCATCACCAGCCAGGCGACACAGACCATCCATGCGCCGAGCCTCACGGAGGGGCGCTCTCGCTCTCGCTCGGGATCGGGATCGGCGACGGCGTCTGGTGGGTGAGAGTCCAGCCGAAGTACACGAAGTCCACGAGGAGGATCATCGCGCCGGCGCGGGCCAGGGCGAGGACGGTTCGAGGGCGCGCGATCGCCTTGAAAACGCGGCCGTTCGCGCTCGCGAGCCAGACCAGCGCTGCGGCCGCCGCGGCGACGACGATCCCCAGCGCGGTCGTGCCGAACCAGCCCATCGCCAGGCCCTGCGGTGTGGCCTCGAACGCCCAGCGTCGCTCGATCGGGTAGTACCAGAAGAGCGGCCAGCGCCCCGCCGTCGCCGCCAGGTAGACCACGCCGTAGACCCCGCGGGCCACGAGGAGCGCCGCGAACACGCGCGCGGCCTTCACCGGATCACCCTTGTTTTTGCGCGTGAAACGCTCACCCGAGGCCTCGCACCGAGGTGACGAGCAGGCCCGCGACGACGTCGAACCAGACCACGGCGCAGACCAGCAGGCTCATCGCCGCGTACACCCGCGCGAGGGCCGGGGACTCGGCCGGGCGGAGCGTGAAGGCCAGGGCGCCGAGGCCGACCGCGACGGTGAGCGTGAGCGACGCATAGACCTCTTTGAGGTCGAACAGCCCGGAGTACGCGGGCGCGAAGCGATCGAGGTAGAGGCCGCGGACCTGGACCCGGTAGCTCGGATAGACCATCGCGCCGAGGCCGAAGGTGATCACGTAGGCCACCGAGACGACCTTGGCGTAGGTC
>JBDTXR010000061.1:0-29134 GCA_040006075.1 Byssovorax sp.
GGTTCGGCGACTACGTGACCATGAAATGGTGGGACGACACCTGGCTGAACGAGTCGTTCGCGCAGTGGATGGACGCGAAGGTCACCGACGGCGTCGAGCCCTCGTGGAAGCTCGGGCGGGTGGGGCTCGAGCGGTCGGCCCAGGCGATGCGCGCCGACTCCCTCGCTTCGGCCAAGAAGATGCGTCAACCGGTGGAGTCGCCGGAAGACATCCTGAACGCTTTCGACGGCGCCTTGACCTACAACAAGGGGGCCACCGTGATCCGGATGATGGAGCACGCGGTGACGCCGCCCGTCTGGCAGAACGCGGTGCGAAAGCACCTGGAGAATCACGCCTGGAAGACGGCGGACGCCGACGACTTCACCCGGGTGATCGCCGAGGTGGCCGGCGCGGACGCGGCGGCCTCGTTCTCCTCGTTCCTGAACCAGCCTGGCGTCCCGCTGGTGACGGTGACGCCGATCTGCGACGGGGCCTCTCCGAAGCTGCGCCTCGAACAGCAGCGCTTCGTGCCCCGCGACGGGAGCGCCGGAGCCGCGCTGTGGAGCGTGCCAGTCTGCGTGCGCTACGGCAAGGGGGCCGAGAAGGGGCGCCTCTGCACCTTCTTGAACGAGAAGAGCAAGGAGGTCGCGATCCCCGATCTGAAGTCCTGCCCCGCGTGGGTGGTGCCGAACGAGGGCGGCCTCGGGTACTACGTGAGCCGGTATCCGGCCGAGTCGATTGACAGCCTCGCGGGGCGCGGCGGCGCGAGCTTCACCGTCGAGGAGCGCGCCGCGATGCTGCGCGACGTGGGCTTGCTGGTCACCCAGGGATCCATCGCTCTCGGCCGGGCGATGGCGCTCGTGCCCGGGGCCATCGCCGCGAAGGACAGCGCCCTGCTCTCTGCGGTTCAAAGCATCGTCGACGGCGTTCGCGACGCCGATCTCCCGGAGGCGCAATTCCTCGCTTACCAGCGCTTCCAGGAGAAGACGTTCGCCCCCGTGGCCAAGCAGCTCGGCTTCACGCCCCGACCCGGCGAGGATCCCGACGTGGTGAAGATGCGGCCGATCGTGCTCTTCCTCGGCGGGGCGGGCGGCGGCGATCCCGAGCTGCTGAAGACCGGCAGGCGCCTCGCCGACAAGTGGCTCGACGATCGTAAATCGGTGCCTCCCGATCTGGTGATCAGCGTGCTCGCGCTCGGTGCCCGGAGTGACGATCCGGCGTTCTTCGATCGGGTGTTGAAGCAGGCCCGGGCCGCGACGTCGCGTACCGACAAATCGCAGCTCCTCTGGGCCCTCGGGCATTTCCGGAGCAAGGCGCTCGCCGAGCGGGCGCTCGCCCTGGTGGCCTCTCCCGAGTGGAACCTCGACGAGTCGTTCTCGATCCTGCTCTCTCTCCTCAATGGCCGCGCCACACGCGATCTGGCCTATGCCTTCGTCGAGGCGCATTTCGACGAGATCCTGGCGCGATCGTCCGCCTTCGATCGGCCGATGCTCTTCGACCTGGCCGGGACCTACTGCGACGCCGGCCACCGCGCCCGCGCCGAGGCCTTCTTCGGGCCCCGCGCGAAGACCGTCGACGGCGCCGAGCGCCATCTGGCCAACGCGCTGGAGTCGATCTCGCTCTGCGAGGCCAGCCGCAAGGCCGCAGCGCCGAGCCTCGAAGCGTTCCTGAAGAAGTACTGACGCCCTCTTCGTCAGCCCAGGACCTCGAGCCGGTGGGGCTTCTCGACAGACCCGCTCCGCTCGTAGGCTTCGGGCCAGAAGCGCTCGCTCCACTTTCGATAGGTGACAATCGGCCCGTCTTCCTTGAGCGGACGCGGGCGCTCGAGGTGGGTGCGGTTCGACCAGATCAGGGCATCTCCGTCGAAATCGGCGGTACCCATGGCCAGGAAGATCGGCGCCAGCACCTCGGGGAGACCCACGCCCAGCGCGCTGCGAACGGCGCCTCCGAGCCGGCCCGGGGCCGGATCGTACACCGACATCACCGCTCGAATGTGGCAATCGGCCGCGGTCACGGGGGTGATCAGGATCAGGCTGCGGACGCGGAGCGAGCCCTGAGCCTCGGTGAGCAGGGTCGTCGCCATGGCGACGCCGGGCTCGAGGATCACCAGATCGACCTGGAAAGGAGAGGTGACGCGCTTGCCCAGGCGGCGCACCCAGGCATGCTGGCTCTGCGCGCCCGCCGTCCAGGTCACGTTGATTTGCGCGCGCATGATCCCCTGGTCGTTCACGTGCGGCGGCACGAGGATCTCGTGGAGATCCCATTTGTGCACGTTGACGAAGTGGGTCATGTCGATGATGTTCTCGGTGGGGAAGAACAGGTTGGTGTGGGGGAGGGCGCGGCCACCGTTGGTGATCGGGCGCGACCACCCGCTCCAGTCGAGCGCTTCGAGCGGCATGGGCCAGGCCGGGTGGGCCCGGTCCGGACCGTGCCAGATGAAGATGCACGCCGCCGCCTCGCGGGCGACCCACGCAGGGGTGCGCAGGGCGCGATAGCCCCGCTCGGCGTACAGGCCCCCTCCGACGCACTGGCCTGCTCCGTCGAAGGTGAGGCCGTGAAACGGGCAGCGGATACACCCGTTCTCGACGGTGCCGCCGTGGCCGAGGTGGGCCCCGAAATGCGGACAGACCGCGTCGAGGACGGCGACGGCGCCGCTTCCGTCGCGGAAGGCCACGAGCTCCTGGCCCATGAAGGTGAACGGCGTGACGCGCCCGGCGACCACCTCGTCGACGCGGAGCGCGGCGAACCAGCCGGTGGCGAACTGCGGCGGCAAGCGCATGTGACGGGGGACGACACTGCTCATCGGAAGACTCCCGAGTCGAAACAGGGAAACGCTCCGATCCCGTGGTGGGCCCGGCGATTTCCGTTGACGACCGTCAGCCCGGGGATACACGATCGTGCCCGCCATGACAACGCTGATGTACGTGGGGGCGGCGATCGCCGGGGGCCTGGGCATGTACTTCGGCATCGCCGGAGCCTTCGAGCTGATTTACTACCGGGCCCGCCGCGAGCGCGCCGCCGAGTGGAAGTGCCAGCCGCGCCGCTTCCTCTCGCCGAAGCTCGCTCGCCACCAGCTCCTCCTCGCGACGGCGAACATGACCGCTGCGTCGGTCGCCTCGGGGCTCTTCTCGGCGTACCTGGCCGGGGGCGGGAAGTCTGCGGTTTACTTCACATTTCAGGAGCACGGACCGCTCTACGCCCTCGCGGGGACGGTGCTTTACTTCCTCCTCACCGACGCCGGGCTCTACTGGGCTCATCGCCTGCTTCATCGGCCCTTCCTCTTCCGTCACATCCACCGGTGGCATCACCGCTACACGGCGCCCACCGCCTTCACGGCGATGGCGGTGCACCCGCTGGAGATGGCCACTTACCAGTCGGTGATGCTCCTCCCGCTCTTCGTGCTCCCGGTGCACGTCGGCGGCCTGATCCTGGTGCTGGTCTATCAGAACTACGTGGCGCTGCTCGATCACTCGGGGGTCGATCTCCACTCGTGGCTCCCCTGGCAGGGATCGACCCGCTTCCACGACGATCACCACGTGTATTTCCACGTGAACTACGCGCAGAACATGTGGCTCTGGGACCGGCTCTTCGGCACGGCTCGACGCGAAGGGCGGGTGTACGGAGTCGAGGTCTTCGGCGGCAAAGGCGCTCCGGCCGCCGGCGCTGCCCCGGGCGAGCTGCCGCCCTACGTGGACTATGGTCGCAAGAGGCCCTCTCGGGGCTCGCCCGCGCCCGCCGCCGCGAGCCCCGCCGCGGACTCCACCTCATGACGAGCGAACCGCGCCGGCTCCTCGACACCGCCTTCGTCACCCTCGGCTCTCCCACCTCGGTCGGGTTCTCGTTCCTCGCGCTGGAGATCACCGTGGTGATCTGCGGCGTGCTGGCGCTGCTCCACGCGCTCCGGGCGCGGCGCGGGGGCGATGGAGCCCCCCTGTTCGTCTGGGCCGTGTCGTTCACCTATGGCATCGTGATGGAGCTGTCGTCGTACAACTTCATCGACAGCTTCTCGCACGGTCAGTTCACGGTGATGTTCTATCACCACCAGCTCCCGCTCTACGTCGTCACGCTCTATCCGGTGCTCCAGTACACCAGCATCATCACGGCCCGGCGGCTCCGGCTCGGCCTCGTGCCCCAGATGTTCCTCTCGGGCCTGCTGATCGTGGCGATGGATATGCCCTTTGACATCCTCGGCCCCACGCAGGGCTGGTGGCTGTGGTCGGCCAGCGATCCCAACATGGCCTTTCGCTGGCACGATGTCCCGGTCACCAGCTACTACTGGCACCTGGCCTGGGGCGGGATCCTGGCGGGCGTGACCCGGGTGTTTGGCCGCTACGGCGGCGACGTGCAGAAGCCCTGGCGCCTGGCCGCGCTCGCGCTGCCGCTCTCGCTGCTCACCATCTTCCTCGGGCTGCTGTCGTTCTTGCCCTTTCACCTGCTCAAGTACCTGGGCGTGCCCGACGGGACGATCGTGGCAGGCCTCTTCGGCGCGGCGCTCGCGGTGACGTTTTTCTCGCGCAACGCGGCTCCGGCGCCGCCGGCGCGCGATCCGCGGCTGCTGGTGATCCCGGTGCTCTACTATGCCTGTTTGCTGCTCGTGGCCGTGGTCGCGCAGAGCCGGGCCGGGGCGGCGTTCGGCGGCAAGATGGCAGTGATCGCCGGCGTGACGCTGCTGGCGCTGCTGGCGCACAGCCGAGCTCATCGCGGCGAGACGCCCACGCCCGCGCCGGCCGTCGCGAGCCTTCGGTGAGCTGACGCGCGGCTCTCTTCCCCGCTCTCACCGTCGATGCTACGCCGCGCGCGATGTCCGCCGGCCCGATCCCTCCCGCTGCGGCCGAGCCGCCCTGGTTCTTGCGTGCCGGCGAGGCTTGCCTGCGCGCGCTCGCCGTCGTGCTGCTCGCCTCGGTCCCCACCGCGCTGCGCACGGCGGGCGCGGGTGGGAGCTTCCCCGGCGGCTGGCTGCTCGGCGCCGGCGTGCTGCTCCCGATCGTCGCCGCGGCGCTGATCCTCTCGCGGGCCTCGGGGCGCGGGTTTCACCTGCTGGTGCGCGCCGAGGGGCCGCGCGCGGCGGTGCTCCGCGTCGCGCTGTGGGTCGGGATCGCGCTGCCTCTGCTGGAAGGCCTGGGCGCGGTGCTCAAGGCCACGACCCACCACCGGGGCATCGCCGGCGCGACGTTCGGCGTGCTCGGCCTGGTGATCGTGGGCGGCGCGGCGCTGCTCGCGCAGCGGCTCGTGCGCCTCGGCCGCGCTCTCGTCGAGGGCGGCCTCGCGCCCTGGATCCCGGCGGCGATCGGCGCCGGCGTCGGCGTGCTGCCGCTGCTCGTCGTCGCGGCGACGCTCGGCGGCGAGGCCGGCTCCGGCGCGGCCGCCAGCGTGCGCGCGGCGATCCTCGACGGGGCGATCGTCTTCGTGGCGACGGCCCTCGCGGCCTCGATGGAGCTCCCGGCCACGCTGCGGAAG
This sequence comes from Byssovorax sp., assembly GCA_040006075.1. Taxonomy (GTDB): domain Bacteria; phylum Myxococcota_A; class Polyangia; order Polyangiales; family Polyangiaceae; genus JANYGI01. The sequence continues at coordinate 5,437 of JBDTXR010000061.1, forward strand.
CCGGCGCGCGTCGGCGGCGTTCCGCTGGCCGTGGTGGTGTTCCTCGGCGCGGGCTGGCTCATCGGCGCGTCGCCGTCGCTCGCGCGCTCGTTCAAGGCCGGCGGCGGCCTGCCGTCGACGCTGCTCGGCGTGCTCGAAGGCTGGACCGATCGCGACGGCGACGGCTTCGGCTCGCACTTCGGCGGCGACGACTGCGACGACGGCGATCCCACGCGCCACCCGGGCGCCCCGGAGATCGCCGGCGATGGCATCGATCAGGACTGCGACGGGATCGATCCCCCGGGCGCGCCGCAGATCGTGGTCTCCGCTGCGGCGACCGCGGTCGCGGCGCCGACGGCCGGAGCCACCGCGGTCGCCGCGACCGCCGAGCCGACGAAGGGTGGCAAGCCGGATATCCTGCTGATCACGCTCGATACGGTCCGCGCCGATCACACCTCGGCCTACGGCTACGCCCAGGCGACGACGCCCGAGCTCACCGCCCTCGCCGCCAAAGGCACTCTCTTCGCGCACGCCTACGCCACCGGCAGCGACCCGCGCCGCGCCCTGGCGCCCCTCGTCTCGGGCCGCCGCTTTGCCGACACGGCGCACGACGCGCGCGAGTGGCCGACGATCCTCCCGGAAGTCGATACGCTCGCCGAGCGTCTCAAGCGGGGTGGTTACCGCACCGGCGCCGTCACCTCGTTCACCTGGCTCAGCGACGAGCGCGGGTTTTCCCAAGGGTTCGACTATTTCAAGCCGGTCTTCGTCGGCGTTCACCCCGAGCGCGAGTCGACCGGTCCGCTCGCCGTCAAGGCCGCGCTCTCGATTCTGAAAGAGCTCGAGAGCGATCCGCACCCGATTTTTCTCTGGGTGCATCTCTTCGACGCGCACGAGCGTTACCTCGAGCACCCCGGGATCCGCTTTGGAAAGGGGAAGGCGGGGCTCTATGACGGGGAGGTCGCGTTCGTCGACAAGCAGCTGGGCGAGCTCGTGGCTGCGGTCGCAGCGAGCCCCCGTGCGGCGAAGACGGCGTGGATCGTCCACGGTTCGACGGGCGAGGGGCTCGGAGAGCACGAAGAGAGCGGCCACGGAAAAGAGGTCTACGAGGAGGCGATCCGCGTTCCGCTGGTGGTCGCCTTGCCCGCGGCGGACGCGGCGAAGCCCGGGCGTTACGAGGCGGAGGCGGTGAGCACGCTCGATCTCGGCGCCACGGTGGTCGAGCTCGCGGGAGCCGAGTCGACGGCGATCGCCGGGGCCAGCCTGCTCCCGATCGTTCGCGGTGATTTCACGCGCAAGCACGGACCCGTGTACGCTCGTACCCAGAAGAAAGCGGCCTTGATCGAGTGGCCGCTCAAGCTCATGGTGGTGGAGCGACGAAAGGCCGACCGGCTGTTTCTCTTCGATCTCTCGAAAGACCCCGACGAGAAGAGCGACCTCTCCAAGGAGAGACCAGAAGACACGACGCGCCTCGGGGCTCTGCGGGCCCCGTTCGAAGAGAAGAGTTCCCCTTAACCTCTGCCCTGGCAGTCGATTTCTATGCCCGATTTTGGATCTCCCGAGCGAAAGCGTTCACGATCACAGGCAGTGGCAATTCGTGTCCTCCTCGGTCTGGGCATCACGGCGGGCGTCGCGTCCGTCGGCGGGTTCGTCGGGCAGACGGCCCGCGGCTCGGCCGACACCGCGGCGATGACGCAGTCGATGGCGCCCCAGGGCCTCGGGCACGAGTGGCGTCTGCGCCAGGGCAAGCACTGGCAAATCGTCTCGTCGCCGAGCGAGAGCCAGGAGACCACCGACGCCGCCGAGAGCACCCGCGGCGCGTGCGGCACTGGCATGGTCGCGGTCAAGGGCGCGCTCAAGCTCGATCCGTCGTCGAACTCTTACTACGATCACAACTCGGTCGAGGAGCTGCAGAAGACCACCTGCACGAAGTGGATCAACAAGGAATACCCCGAGCGGTGCGCCGAGTTCGATCGCGCCAAGTGGCTTTCGGTCTCCAAGGACCTGGCGACGAAGCCCATGAATTTCTGCATGGATCGCTTCGAGTACCCGAACCAGAAGGGGGTTTACCCCTGGATCATGGTCAACTGGTACGAGGCCGTCGACCAGTGCGCCGAGGAGGGCAAGCGCCTCTGCGACGAGCAAGAGTGGACGTTCGCCTGCGAGGGCGACGAGGCCACGCCGTACCCCTACGGCTACGCGCGCGACGCCACCGCCTGCGACATCGATCAGCACTGGCGCCCATTCCACGAGTCGGCGATGCGCCCGCGCGACGGGGCGACCGCGATGGCCGAGGTCGATCGGCTCTGGCAGGGCGTGACGTCGGGCTCGCAGCCGCGCTGCAAGAGCCCCTTCGGCGTCTACGACATGACGGGCAACGTCGACGAGTGGACCCGCTCCACGCACGAAGGGGAGCGCCCCAGCATCCTCAAGGGCGGCTACTGGGGGCCGGTGCGCACCCGCTGTCGGCCCGCGACGCGGTCCCACGACGAGAACCACATGTTCTATCAGCAAGGGTTTCGCTGCTGCACCGATCCCGGCGTGGTGCCGGTGCGCAAGTCGTCGTCGGACGACTCGTCGCGCGCCCCGTTGCCCGAGCAGCTCCGATAATCGCGGGTCGATCGCCGCGAGCCTCCGAAGTATCCTCCGCCCGAGCATGATCGAGCCGTCGCCACCCGCTGTCCCGAGCCCCGCCGCGGGGCCTTCGCGCGCCGCGCCTCGGAAGCGGCGCGCGCAGCGCTGGACCGACACCGCGGTGGTGCTGCTGCTGGGCGCGTCGCTCGCGGCCGTGCTCGCCGCGGCGCTGCCGTCGCTGCTGCGCGCGGCCGGCCTCGGCGCGCCGTCGGAGGAGACGGAGTGGCGCGGGACCGATCACCTCAAGCTGCCGACGGCGCCGCTGGGCGCGCCGGGGAACCCCATCGTCGCGCCCGGCGACGACGACGACGAAGGCGACGAGCCGCTGGTGACGCAGCTCGAGCGCGACTACCCCGACGGCATGTGGCCCGGCCGTCGGACGCCCGAGGATCGCGAGCGCGAGCGGAAGATCTTCGGCGAGCGGCCGGGCGCCGGCGCTCCGTCGACGTTGAAGGCGGGGCGCACGCTGGCCCCGCTCAAGCTCTTCAAGGATCCGATCGCCGGGGCAGAGATCGTGGCGATGGTCGCGGCCAACACCCCGGTGCAGATCGTCCGCGAGGTCGGCGACTGGGTGTTGATCAAGTTTCGAGGCACCGGCGATCCGATCCTCGGCTGGGTCCAGAAGCGCGAGATCTCGGTCCGATGAGCTCCGCTGTTTCGAGCCGGCGCGGCTACCGCGGCCGGATCCTCACGCCGCATGGACACGCGGGCGAGCTGCAGTTCTTCGCCGATGGATTGCTCGTGGTCGAGGACGGTCGCATCGCCTCGGTGGGGCCCTTCGCGCCCGACGCCGCGGGGCACGCGCTGCTCGATCTGAGGCCGGCGGTGCTGCTCCCCGGCTTCGTCGACGCGCACCTGCATTTCCCGCAGGCTCGGGTGATCGGGAGCGCGACCGGGCCGCTGCTCGAGTGGCTCGAGCACACCGTGTTCCCCGAGGAGGCGCGCTTCCGCGACGAGGCCTACGCGCGCGCCGTCGCGGCCGAGCTCGTGGCCCGCCTGCTCGCGGTGGGAACGACCACGAGCGCGATCTTCTCGAGCTCGAGCGAGGTCGCGACCAGCGTGCTCTTCGAGGCGCTCGACGCCGCGGGGCTGCGCGCGTTCGTCGGCCTCACGCTCATGGATCAAGCGTGCCCCGACGCGGTGCGCGTGCCGGCGAACGAAGCGCTCGCGGCGTGCGAGCGGCTGGTCGCGCGCTGGCACGGGCACGATCGCGGGCGCCTGGCTTTCGCGGTGACACCGCGCTTCGCGCTGAGCTGCTCGCGCCCGCTGATGGAGGGCGCGGCGCGGCTGGCGAGCGATCACCAGCTCCTGATCCAGACCCACATCGCGGAGAACGCGGCCGAGGGCGAGGCGGTGCTCGCGCAGCACCCGTGGGGCGGCGACTACCTCGGGATCTACGAGAAAACAGGCCTCGTCGGGCCGCGCACGCTGCTCGCGCACGCCATCCATCTCTCGCCCAGCGAGTGGGATCGCGCGGCGTCGCTCGGGGCCGCGGTCGCGCACTGCCCCGACTCGAACTTCTTCCTCGGCAGCGGGCGGATGCGCCTCGCCGAGGCCACGTCGCGCGGCGTCCGCGTCGGCCTCGGGAGCGACATCGCCGCAGGGCGGAGCCTGGATCTGCGGCGCGCCATGGCCCACGGCTACGACAACGCGCTGGCGATCGGCGCCGGCGTCACGGCCGCTCGGCTGCTCACGCTGGCCACGCTCGGGGGCGCCGAGGCGCTCGGGCTCGGCGCGGAGACCGGCAGCCTCGAGCCGGGAAAAGCAGCCGATTTCATCGCCATGAGCCTGCCGGAGCACGCGACGACCGAGGCGGCGATCCTCGGGCAGCTCGCGTTTGGCGACAGCGGGCGGGTCGAGCGCGTGTTCGTGCGCGGCGAGCGCGTCTTCACCTCGCCGCCGTAGCGCCGCGCGGCGAGGACCTCACCCCTCGTCGACCATGGCTTGGCTCACGTGCTCGAGGGACTCGCCGGCCATCTCCACCCCGCGCAACGCGACGTCGTCGAGGCTGACCTCGGCGGCCTGCGCCGTGCTCGCCGCGGCGAATGCCCGCGTCAGCGCCGCGACGTGATCGGCGATGCGCGCGTCGAGGCGCTCGACGACGGCGAGCGCAGGGGAGCGGAGCGCGGCCTCGCCGGCTCCATTCGGGCGCGGCGCGGGGCGGGATCGCGCGAGCCGCGTCCGCGCGTCGGCGAGCTTGACCAGCGAGATCCAGGTCTGCCGCACCGGCGCCGTCATCGCGTGCTCGAGGAGATCTTCGTCGACCGTGCGCCGGAGCTCGGCCCCGCTCGCGAGCGACGGGGCCGGTGAGCTCGCTCGCGGACGCTTCGAGCGCGTGCGCGACCGGATCGTCGGCGTCGATCAGGAGCGGCAGCGCGACGAGCACGGCAGCGACGATCACCGCCACCGCGCGCAGCGCCGGCGCCGCGGCGGCGAAGCTGCCCGCGAGCGAAGCGGCGACCGCGCCCGCGCCGATCGCCGCGAGCAGATGGAGGCGCCGCGCGCCCTTCGATCGCACGCGGCTGGTGCGCTCGGCGAAGCAGAGCCCGACCAGCGCGGCGCCGGCGAACGCGGCGGAGTGCGGCGCGAGGACGCCGAACGCGAACGCGCCGAGCGCCCCGCCGGCGATCGCGAGGGCGCTCGTGGTGGCCGACGCGGCGAGCGCGAGGATCACCGCGAGGCCCACGAGGAGCAGCGCGCCGGGGACGGCGTCGAGACGAGGCGCCAGCGGCGCGAGGCCGAAGAGCAGCGCGGCGGCGACGAGGAGAATGATCCGGCGCATCGTGACCTCAGAACGCCGCTTCGCGGCCGATGTTGGAGGTGTTCTTCTCGACGGCCTGCTTCGCCGCGATGCTCCCCGCGGCGCTCCGGGGCGCGGCGCTCGCGAAGGTCCGCCTGGTCTCGTCGTACGATCGCGCCTGCGCTTGCAGCGCCGTCGCGGCCGCAGCGGGCGCGGCAGTCGCGGCGGCGCGGAGATCGACGAGGTTCTGATCGATGAGCCCCTGCGCGCGCTGGACGTCGCCCTCGTTGTAGGCCTCCGTCGCCTCGATCTGCCGGAGCGACGCGGTGGCGCTCATCGCCCGCGCGAGGACCCCGCCGTCGCGTCCACTCGCGACGAGGGCCTCGTCGGTCGAGCCGCGGACGGCGACGTCGCCGAAGCGCGCCTGGGCGCCGTCGCCGCCGACGTTGCTCCAGGTCACGCGGCCCTCGAACGAGCGCGCGTCGCCGGCCTCGATGTTCGTCGTCAGCTCGATCACCACGCGGCGCTCGTCGTTCGCGAACATCGATCCCAGCGCGAGCTCGATCTCGCCGCCGTCGAGGGTCCTGGCCTCGGCGCCGACCGCACGCACCAGGCGCACGCCGGCCGGGAGCTTGATCCGCGCGGTGGCGCCCTCGATCGTCGTCGCCGCCGTCTCCTCGAGCTCGCGGTGGAGGAAGCTGGCGAGCGCCGGGCCGTCGTTGACGAAGGCGAAGTTGCCGCGCCCCGAGCGCGCGACGCCGGCCATGTAGCTGGCGTCGAAGTCGAGGCCGATCCCCATCGACGAGATCGTGACGCCGCGGCCCGCGCTCTCGCGGGCGATCTGCTCCGACGCAGCGCGGGTGCTGTCGAGCCCGTCGCTCGCGAGGACCACGCGGAGCACGCGCCCCTTCGCGGCCTCGGCCAGCGCGCGCAGCCCCTGCCGCAGCGCCGGCGCGATGTTGGTGCCGCCCGCCGCGGTGAGGTTCTGGACCTTTGAAATGAGCTGATTTCGGACCGCACCGGCGCGCGCGAGCGGCTGCACCAGCTCGCTGTCGGTGGAGTAGCGGACGAAGGCGATCTCGTCGTCGTCGCGGAGATCGCGGATCAAGCGCACCACCGCTTGCTTGGCCTGCTCGATCTTCTCGCCATCCATCGAGCCCGACGTGTCGAGGACGACGGCGATCGAGAGCGGGGCGCGCTCCTGCGCGCGGGCCGAGGCGTCGGCGGTGAGATCGAGCTCGGCGAAGAAGCGCCGCTCGCTCCCCGCGAGGACGTGCGTGTGACTGAGCGCGAAGGTCCCGTGCGCGCCCGCGGCCGAGAACGTCGCGGAGTTCGATCCGGTGGCGACGGCGCCGATCGGCGCGATCGGCGTGGGCCGGAGGGGCTGCGCTGCGCCGGCGGGGGTGCGCGCGAGGATGAGCCCGCCGGCGGCGAGGATGACGGCGCTCGCGGCGAGGCCGCGGCGGATGCGGGGCACCCGCAACCACGTTCGAATCGACATGGAGTCCTCCGGAAATGGGAGCGGACGGCGGCACCGCGCCCTCTCTGTCGGGGGCGTGGCGGCAAGGTCCGCGGGGTGGGGCCTACGTACGCGCCGCGTTTCGAAAGGATCTCGCCCGTCGCGCGCGCGCTCGACGATTGCGTCGCGGCGCGCGTCGGCCTCGGGCAAACTCGCGGCGATGGCCTCTCCCTCTTCGCTGCGCCTCGCGGTCGCTCTCCTCGCGGTGTCCTCGCTCCCGGCGTGCGCGAGCGATCCGCCTTTGCCCACGCCGTCGGCCCCGTCGATCGAGGTGCGCTTCCTTCTCGACGAGGCCACGCTCCCGCGCTTCCTCGACGTCCCTTTCCCGAGCGATCTCTACCTCGACGCGGACGGGACGATCGTCGACACGATCCCCGGCCTCGACGCGGTGATCCCGCAGAACGCAGCCTCGGTGGAGGCGGCGCTCGCGAGCCAGCGCGGCTTCTCGATCAACGCGGGCGCCGTGTTTCGCGTCGACGAGCCGCCGGATCGAGGCGGCTCCGCCACGGTGGATCCCGCGTCGCTCCCCGCGAGCGAGGCCGCATCGATCGCCGACGATTCGGCTGCGTTCCTGATCGATCTCGACGCCGCCTCCCCCGAGGCCGCGCGCGTGCCGTGCCGGGTTTCGTTCCACGATGATCGCCAGGCCGGATCGGACACCCCGCCGGTGCTCGCCGTGCTGCCCGCGCGCGGCGTCGTGCTCGCCGAAGGCCATCGTCACGCGGTGGTGCTCACCACGCGGCTCACGGCGGATGGAGGCCAGCCCGTCGGTGCGAGCGCCGCGCTCCAGAAGATCCTCGCGGCGGGCCCCGGCGCCGGCGCCTCGACCAAGCTCTACGCGGACGCGGCGAAGCGCGTGGGCGATCTCGTCGCGCCGCTCGCCGATCGATCGAAGATCGCCGGGCTCACCGTCTTCACGACGGAGTCGGCCTCGCACGAGCTCGTCGCCATGCGCGAGCTCACCGCCGCGCTGCCGCCGCCCGCGCTGCGCTGGGACCCCGCGACGATCGCGCCGATGCACGCCGCGCTCTTCGCGACGACACCCCTCGCGGGCTACACCGCGACGCTCGACGACTGGCTCGGCGCCCCCGCGAAGCTGGCCGACGGCACCGACGATCCCGCGAGCGATCAGCCCGGCGGCGCGGCCCACCACGCGCTCGCGGCGATCGGCACCGCGGTCTTCGACGCTCCGAATTTTCTCCGCGTGAGATCGGGTGGCTACGCCGATCCCGAGCACGCCACCGTCGCGCGCGACGCGCTCGGCCAGCCCGAGATCGATCCCGCGCGGCCGACCGCGAAGGTGTGGATCACCATCGCGCTCCCGCAGGGAAAGATGCCTGCTGCGGGCTTCCCGGTGGTCCTCCTCCAGCACGGCCTCGGCGGCGATCGCAGCTTCCTGCTCGCCCTCGCCGACACGTTCGCGAAGCAAGGCTGGGCCTCGGTCGCGATCGAGGCGACCACGTTCGGCGCGCGCGCGGCGCTGGCGTCGAGCACGATCGACGCCGCGTCGACGTTCGCTTGGAGCAAATCGGCGGCGTACGCCGGGCCGGACGGCTTCGTCGACGCGCCCGCGACCGCGACGGCGCTCTTCGGCGAGTTCCTCAGCTTCGGCGCCACGCGCGATCAGCTTCGTCAGAGCGTGGTCGATCTCGGCACGCTCGGCGCAATCGTCGCCGGCCCCGCGCTCGATCTCGGCCCGCTGCTGCAAGCGGTGCCGGGCGCGCGCTTCGACCCGAGCCGCATCGGCTACGTCGGCGACTCGTTCGGCGGCATCCTCGGCGCGATGGTCGCGGCCGTCGATCCCACGATCCGTAACTTCGTGCTCAACGTCGGCGGCGGCGGCATCGTCACCGAGATCCTCTCCAACGCGCCCGCGCTCGCGACGCTGGTGAGCACCGCGGGCGGCCTCAACTTCGGCGTCCCGCGCGATCAGCTCGACGGCACGCACCCGCTCGGCGGGCTGCTTCAATCGATCCTCGATCCCGCCGATCCGCTCACCCACGCGCGCGCGATCGTGAAGAGCCCCGCGGTGTTCGCGGGCAAGCCGAACCCACCGAAGAGCGTGATCCTGATCGAGGCGTTCTGGGACGAGATCGTCGCCAACGAAGGCTCCGAGGCGCTGGCGCGCGCGGCGGGAATGAAGCTCGCGTCGCCGAGCCTCGGCCCGCGGACCGGCGTGCCGCTCGACGCCGTCGCGCCCGTCGACGGCGCGATCCACGACACGCCCGTGAGCGGCGCCACGGCCGTGCTGGTGCAGGCGAGCCCCGCGAGCCACGGCGCCGATCTCTACGAGGCGCACGGGAAGCGCCACTACGCGATCCCCTTCGGTCAGCCGGCGCCGACGCCGTTCCCGATCCTCGCGAACGACGTCCCGATCCGCGAGCCGTACCTCGGCCTGCAGGCGATGGCGGTCTCGTTCTTCAGCAGCGCGTTCGCGGGCGCCGTGCCCCAGGTGAAGAACATCCCGCCGCCGCGCCGCGATTTCGACGACGACGGGACCGACGACGCGACCGATCCCGATCCGCTCGATCCGACGAAGAAGTAGCGGCTCGCGCGGCGCACTTCGGCAAGCGCCCGACCTCGACCCAAGGCCGGGCTGCGCCCCCGGTCGAAGCCTCCTGGCCCGGCTCCACCCCGAGAAATTGCGGCCCCGAAATCACCGACGGGGCTCTGGTTGCCGCACAAATCGTGCGAAAAGAAAATCGGGCAGCACGATCGAACGTCAGGAAGGGCGCGCGGAAAGGCGAGTTCGGAGTAAACTGATCGGGCCCACTCGCAGGCGCCCGCCCGCGCCCGACCCAGCGAGCCAGGACCCCATGAAGATCACCTGCCAGACCTGTCAATCGAAGTACACCGTCTCTGACGAGAAGGTCCAAGGGAAGACCGTCAAGATCAAGTGCCGCAAGTGCGGCGCGACGATCCTGGTCAACAGCAGCGGAGCGACGACGAGCGCCGCCGGCGTCGCGGACGCGGTCTCGATCTCGACGACCGCGGGCGAGCTCGGGGTCTCGTTCCTCGTCAACGTCGCCGAGGGCGATCAGCGGACGATGTCGCTGGTCGAGGTGGTCGACGCGTACAACGCGTCGGTGATCACGGCCGACACGTACGTGTGGTCCGACGGCATGGGGGACTGGCAGCCGCTCGGGCAGGTCGAGAGCATCGTCGCGGCGCTCAACAGCGGCGCTGCGCCGGTCGCGACGCCCGAGCCGGCCCCCGATCCGACGCCGTACGCGCCGCAGTACGCTGCCGTCGCGGCGCCTCCGCCGGCCGCGGAGCCGGCGCCTCGCGCGGCGGCGCGTCGCGACTCGGGCCGGCGTGGGCCGGATCTCTTCGGCGGCGGAATGGGCACCGAAGAGGTGGCCACGAGCACGCCCGCGTTCAACGGCCGCGCTCCCGCGCCCATGGCCGCACCGGGCCAGCGCGAAGAAAACTCGATGCTGTTCTCGCTCAGCGCGCTGACGGCGAAGGCGGCCCCATCGGCGCCCACCTCGTCCGCGGCCTCGAAGACCAGCGCCTCGCGCGAAGACTCCGGCCTGATCGATCTCCGCGCCCTCGCGGAGAGCGCCGGCGCGAGCGGGCCCACCAACCTCGTCCCCGATCATGCGGGCCTGTTCCCGCTCGGCGCACCGGCTGTCGCCGCGCCGATCGCCGCGCCGATGATGGCCGCGCCCAGCATCGCGCCCCCCGCCGCGAGCAAGGCGCCGATCTTCATCGGCGTCGGCATCGCGATCGCCGCGCTGGCGATCGTCGGCACCTTCTTCGTGATGAAGGGCGGCGACAAGCCGCAGCCCGTCGCCACCGAGAACACCGCGCCGACGGCCGCTTCCGCGGCGCCCCCGCCGGTGGTCGAGCCCCCGCCCACGGCGTCCGCCGTCGCGAGCGCCGCGCCGGCCACCTCGGCCAGCGCCGTGGTCGCGTCGACCAAGGGCGGCAAGGGCAGCACTGGAGGCAAGGGCGCGGCGACTGCGCCGGCCGGCGCGAAGACCGGCGGCGGCACCGGCGCTGTCGCGGCCCCTGCGGTTCCCGCGGTTCCGGCAGGCCCGAAGAAGGGCAACTGCGGCTGCGCGGCCGGCGATCTCCTCTGCGCCATGAAGTGCTCGGCGAAGTAGCTGGTTTTCCGCCCCGCATCCTGTTCCTCGCCGCCCTCAGCGCGGCCGGGATCGCCTGCGGATCGGCTCGCGGATCCGGCGCTTCGCTCTCCTCCGCGTCGCCTCCCGTCGTCTCCATTCCCACCGAAGATCAAGCGCCCGCCCTCGCTCCGACCGAGGGTCGCGCGGCGATCGCGCGCTCAGCGCAGCCGACCGGCGCGCCGATCGCCTGGATGAGCTCCGAGCGCGACGCGCGTGATCGCGCGCGCCGGCAGAACCTCTCGCTCCTGATCTATGTGCGCGCCGACTGGGCCGCGGCGTGCCTCGAAATGGAGCGGACCGCGTGGCTCGATCCGCGCGTCGGCGCGGCGACGCGGCCCTTCGTCGCGCTCCGCCTCGACGTCACCGAGGCCGAGGGCGACGCCGAGCTCTACGCCCAGCGCTACGGCGTGAACGGCGTCCCCGAGATCCTCGTCATCGATCCGCTGGGCCGCACCGTGGCGCGGAGCGCCGGCGCTCGTTCGGCCGACGCGCTCGTCAGCCTCCTCCGCGACGCCGCGGGCGAGTAGCCTGAGCCTTCGCGCGCGATCGATCGTCGACACCAGCTCCGACGGCGCGATCGACTCTGAAAGATTGCCCGGCGAGCGTCGTTGGGAGACGTGGACGTGGAGGAGACGATGGTGCGAAGCATGGCGTTGGCGTCCGTTGTGGCCCTGGCCTTCGGGTGCAGCTCGGAGCGCGTGGTGGTGGTGATGACGCCCTTGCCGACGGCGACCACGGCCACGACGGCGGAGCCTCCGAGCACCGCGACGGCGCCGGTGCCCACGACCGCGCCCACCCAGCAAATCGCGGGGGAAGACGAGGCCTGGGGCATCCGCGGCGAGACCCACGATCAGAGCTACGCGCGCGTCGTCGACAAGGTCGCTGGCATGGTCGGCGACAGCCGTGTCGCGCAGGGCGCGCAGCGGCGCGGCCTCGCGGTGCTCAACGTCATGTGGGAAGACACGGGGCGCGCCGAGGGCTCGGCGCTCGGTCCCAACATCTCCGATCTCACGCTCCAGGTGCGGCGACGCGACGAGCGCGGTGCCTTCATCCAATCGCTGATGCCGGTGATCCGGTTTCCCAACTTCAACGATCGCACCGGCGACGTCGCCGCCGACAGGTTCTTCGTCCGCGTCGGCAACCACACGACGGACGGCGCGCTCCGCAGCGTCCCGCTCACCGACGTGCTCCGCGATCTCAAGTCGTTCGCCACGCTCCCGAGCAGCATCGCCGGCAGCGGCAACCTCCTCGCGCCGCGCGACTCGCACTTCCTCGTCAGCGCCCAGGCGGTGTTCTTGCCGATCCCGAAGGAGGGCAAGGCCGAGTTCAACCCGGTGCTCTTCAGCTACCAATCGGCGCCCGGATCGCCCGCGGTGCTCTCGATCCTGATCACCCGCGAAGGCACCAGCGTCAGCGTGATCGAGAACCGCCCCGACGAGCGCACCACGCAGGGGATGGGACAAGAGATCTACTTCAACAACAAGGGGCAGAAGTCGGCGTTCACCGCCGAGCGCAAGAGCGACGTCGAGGCGCGCATCGCCGCGCAGGGCGGCCCGAAGAACGAGGCCGATCGCAGCGCGCTGGCCAAGGGCGCCGACGTGCTGTTCCTCGTCCAGGTCCCGCTCATCCACGCGCAGCGCGGGCCGCTCGGCGGATCGCTCCCGGATCTCGACTTCAGCGGGGGCGGCAGCTTCGACAAGAAGGGCGGCGCCAAGCCCAAGTCGGCGGCGGCGCCGATGAAGGACGAAGGGCGGAGCGACGTCGAGCAGGCCGTGCTCGGCCACGGACCCAACCTCGGGCCCTTCAACGAAGGCCACAACCTGCGCTTGGTGCGCGATCCGAAGTTTCCCGTGCGGATCACCGTGCAGTTCTACAAGGCGACCAGCAACGGCGTCGTCAGCGAGGCCGACCTCGACGGGATCGCCCGATCGATCGGCAGCGTCTACGAGCACGCCGATTTCGTCGGCTCCCTGGTGCTCCCCGAGGGCGATCCGCGCCGCCCCACGGCGTGGCAGAAGGTGCCGAACGAGTGGTTCCCCTGGTGACGAGCGGCCTCGCGCGCGCCTGATCCGCGAAATCGACGTGGAGCCTCGGGGGGCGCGCTCGTATGCTGCGCGCCACGCATGAACACGATGCAGCTGGCGGTGGGCGAGGTGGTCGGTGGCCGCTATCGCGTCGAAGGAGAGCTCGGGCGGGGCGGGATGGCGGTGGTCTACCGGGCCACGCACACCGGCACGGGCAAGCCCTGCGCGCTCAAGCTCGTGCACCCGCAGCTCGTCACGCGGCGCGAGCTCGTCGATCTGTTCGTCCGCGAGGCGCAGATCACCGGGCGCATCGGCAACAACCCGCACATCGTCGACGTCTTCGACGCGGGGGCCGACGAGCGCACCGGCGTCCCGTTCATCGCCATGGAGCTGCTCTCGGGCGAGACGCTCGCGCAGATCCTCGAGACCCGCGGCGGCCTCGCGCCCTCGCTGCTCCGCGCCGTCGTGCTCCAGCTCGCCGACGCCCTCGATCAAGCGCACCGCGCCGGCGTGATCCACCGCGATCTCAAGCCGTCGAACCTCTTCCTCACCACCGATCGCCGCGGCGAGCCGCTGCTCAAGGTCCTCGACTTCGGCATCGCCAAGGTGCTGGAGCAGGAGGCCGCGCGCACCGCCACGCAGATCGGCACGCCGGCCTACGCCGCGCCCGAGCAGATGGGGCCCACGCTGCGGCGGGTCGCCGAGCAGCAGGGCGTCACCATCGCCGCGCAGGTGTCGCCGTCGACCGACGTGTGGGCGCTCGGCCTCATCGTCTTCGAGCTCTGCACGGGGCTCCCCACCGGGCATTTCTGGGGCGTCGACTCGCTCGCCGAGCTGCCCGCGAAGATCGTCCTCGAGCCGGCCGAGCCGGCCAGCGTCCGCGCCGGCGATCGCGCGCCCAACCTCCCGCCGGGCTTCGACGCGTGGTTCGCGCGCTGCATGCGGCGCAACGCGGCCGAGCGCTGGGCCACCGCCGGGCTCGCGGCCTCCGAGCTGCTCCATCTCCTCGACGCCGCGGGGCCCGCGGTGCAGCCCACGGCGTACGGCGCGCCGATCGGCGGCGGCTCCACGCCTCCGCCGTCCTATGGACCCGGCGCCACCCACGTCGCCGGCTACGAGGGCGTGCCGTCGGCGCCGCACTACACGCCGCCGTCGGGACCGCAGTACACGCCTCCGTCAGGGCCGCAGTACGGTCCACCGCCGGGCGGCTACGGGCAGCCTCCGCCCTCGTCCGTGCCGATGTGGGGGGTCGCGACGCCCCAGCCGCCGCAGTACGGGTATCCGCAGCCCCCGCCGCAGCAACCGTACTTGATGCCGCGGCCGCAGGCTCCGGCGTCGAGCGGCGCCCGCGCCGGGGTGATCATCGGCGTGGTCGTGATCCTGGTCATGGGCTTCCTCGGCGCCGGCGGCTTCGCCCTCTACCGCGTCGGCGATCACGCCGCCGCGCGCACCGCCTGCACCACGAAGACCCAGCGCTGCGACGAGGCCTGCGACAGCGGCGACTCGTCGAGCTGCGTGCGCTACGGCCTCAAGCTCGAGCGCGGCGACGGCATCCCCAGGGATCTCGCGCGCGCCGGCGAGTTCTACAAGAAGGCGTGCGACGCCGAGGACACGCTCGGCTGCGCCGACCTCGGCTTGCTCCGCGCCAACGGTCGCGGCGGGCCCGTCGACAAGCTCGGCGCGGTCGCGCTCTACCAGCAAGCCTGCGACGCCGGCGGCCTCTTCGGCTGCGATCTCCTCGGCGGCATGTACGAAGCGGGCGAGGGCGGCCTCCCGAAGGATCCCGACCGCGCCTACAAGCTCTACGATCAGGCCTGCAACGGCGGCGAGCTCTCGGGCTGCAAAGACCTCGGATCGCTCTACGAGCTGGGGACTTCGCCCGTCACCAAGGACGAAGCGCGCGCCGCGGCGCTCTACAAGCGCGTCTGCGACGGCCACGACGTCACCGGCTGCACCAGCCTCGGCGTGATGTACGAGACCGGTCGCGGCGGCCTCCCGAAGGACGAGACCCGCTCAGTCGCGCTCTACCAGCAAGGCTGCGACGGCCACGAGAAGCGCGCCTGCCGCTTCCTCGGCTGGATGTACGAATCGGGCAAGGGCACCACGAAGGACGAGAAGCACGCCGCCGCGCTCTACCGCACCGGCTGCGACGACGACGATCTCCTGGCCTGCAACAACCTCGGCGTGATGTACGAGAACGGCCGCGGCGGGCTCCCGAAGGACACCGTGAAGTCGGCCGAGCTCTACAAAAAAGCCTGCGCCGCGGGCGACATGCTCGGCTGCAACAACCTCGGCGTCATGGCCGAGACCGGCCGCGGCGGCGGCGCCAAGGACGAAGCCGGCGCCGCGGCGCTCTACCAGCAGGCCTGCGACGGCGGCGACGCGCACGGCTGCCGCAACCTCGGCGGCCTCTACGAAGCGGGCCGCGGCGTCGCCAAGGACGAGCTCCGCGCCGTCGCGCTCTACAAGAAGGCCTGCGACCAGGTCGACATGCGCGCCTGCGTCAGCCTCGGGTGGATGTACGAGATGGGCCACGGCGGCCTGGCGAAAGACGATCGCCGCGCCGGCGAGCTCTACAAGCAAGGCTGCGAGGGCGGCGACGCCGTCGGCTGCAACAACTACGGCGTCATGCTCGAGAGCGCGCGCGGCGGCCTCGTCAAGGACGAGAAGCACGCCGCCAAGCTCTACGAGACCGCGTGCGACGGCGGCAGCAACAACGCCTGCTCCAGCCTCGGCTGGTTCCTCTTCCAGGGCCGCGTCGTCCCTCAGGACAAGGTCCGCGGCGTCGCCCTCCTCCGCACCGGCTGCCTCGGCGGCAACACCTGGGGCTGCGATCGCCTCAAGGAGACGGGCAACAAGCCATAGGGCTTGGCGACCGCCATCGCGCCGCGCTACGCCGCCTTCGCCTCCGGGGTCTCCGCCGTCTTTGCCCGCTTCGCGCCGAGCATCCGCACCACGGGCCGCTCGAAGGCCAGGTAGAACACGTACGCCCCCGCCGTCGCGATCGCGACGAGCACGCCCATGATCAGGAGCTTCACGACGCCGCTCGTCCCCGACAGGTCCAGGCGCGACGACGCGAAGCGCGCCAGCAGCTCCAGGATCGGGATGTGGATCAGGTAGATGCTGTAGGAAAACGAGCCGAGGAACACCAGCGGCCTCACCGAGAGCGCGCGCGCCACGATCCCGGGCCGCGAGCCCGCCAGCAGCAGCGACATCGCGCCGAGGCCCACGAGCACGTCTTCCACGCCGAGGTACGTGTCGACGAGGCGCGGCGGCGCGAAGTGGTGGACGGCCATCATCCCCGGGATCAGGACCGCGGCGAACACGCCCCACGGGAGCTTCTTCGTCTCTTCCCAGCGCGGCGAGGTGAAGATCGCCGCGCCCAGCATCCCGATCAGGAACAGCACCAGGTACTGCGGGGTGATCACCCGCAGCGACGGGTGCCGCAGCAGGAGCGCGTAGATCCCGCCCGCGAGCAGCGAGGCCCAGGCGAAGGTGGCGACGGGGCCGGTGCGCTTCCAGCTCAGCACGAGCAGCGGGAAGAGCAGGTAGACGTGGCACTCGACGGCCACGCTCCAGAGCGCGCTGTTGAGCGCGAACGGCGAGAGCGCGTCGTGCACCAGCAGCGCGTGGTGCCACACCGTCGCGAAATTCTGGCCAGTGAACTGCCGCGCTTGCCCGCGGATCCACAGCCCGACGATCGAGGCCACGACGGCCGCGTAGTAGGGCGGCAAGATCCGCAGCGCGCGCCGGGAGAAGAACCGGCTCGCGCCGCCGCGGAGCTCGCCCGCCGCGCGCACCACCGGCAAGAACAGGCAAAAGCCGGAGATCACGATGAAGATGTCGACGGCGAAGTGCGCGTAGCGGAGCACCGTCCACGGGCTCAGGCCCTTGGTGACGTGCGACTCGGTCACCTTCCAGAAGAAGACCTCGGCGTGGCGCTGCACCACGTAGAGCGCGAGCAGCGCGCGGACTCCGTCGAGGAAATCGAGATGCTCCTGCGGTCGACGCTCACCGGCCATGATCCCCGTATATCACGGGGTCGGCGACGCTTTATCTAGAGCCGCTCGGCGATCTGCACCGCGTTGAGCGCGGCGCCCTTCCGGAGGTTGTCGGCCACGATCCAGAGGTTGATCGCGCCCTTCACCGCCAGATCGTCGCGCACGCGGCCCACGAACACCGCGTCGGTCCCGGCGCAGTCGATCGGCTGCGGGCGCGCGCCCGGCGCGTAGGGCTCGTCGTAGAGCTTGATCCCCGGCGCGTCGCGCAGGAGCTGCTTGGCCTCGGCGGCGCTCATCGGCCGGTGGAACTGCACGTGGACCGACTCGCTGTGGCCGGTCACCACCGGCACGCGCACCGTGGTCGGCGAGACGCCGATCGACTGGTCTTCCAGGATCTTGCGCGTCTCGTTCACCATCTTCAGCTCTTCTTCCGAGTAGTCGTGCTCGCCGGCCTTCCAGTCCATCAGCACGTTCATCGCCAGCGACGCCGGGAACACCTTGGTCGGCGGCTTCCGGCCCTCGGCCGCGGCCTTCACCTGCTCCAGCAGCTCTTCCACGGCCGCGTGCCCCTTGCCGCTCGCCGCCTGGTAGGTCGACACCACGATGTGCTTGATCCCCGCCGCGTCGTGGAGCGGCTTCAGCGCCACCACGAGCTGGATCGTGCTGCAGTTGGGGTTGGCGATGATCCCCTTCGGCCGCTGCGACGCCGCCTCCAGGTTCACCTCGGGCACCACCAGCGGCACCTCGGGATCCATCCGCCAGGCGCTGGAGTTGTCGATCACCACCGCGCCCCGCGCCGCCGCCGCCGGGCCGAGCTCGCGCGAGGCCGCCGCCCCCGCGCTGAACAGCGCGATGCTCACCCCGGCGAAGGCCTCGGGCGTCGCGGTCTGGACCTCGATCTCGCCCCCGTTGAAGGGGATCTTCAGCCCCGCCGAGCGCGGCGACGCCAGCGCCAGCACCCGCTTCGCCGGGAAGCGCCGCTGCTCCAGCGTCCGCAGCATCTCCCGACCGACCACGCCCGTGGCTCCGACAACGGCGATGACCTTCGACATGGTCCCGGTCATAGCGTCGCGGGGCCCGGGTGGGCAAGGATGACGGGCAGGGGAGGGACATTGCCCGCGCCCGGGGATCGATCGGGGCGAGGGCCGCGCCGGGCGCCTTCAGGAGGGATCGATCGCCGTCCGGGCGTGGGCGGAGCGGTGGGCTCGTCCTCGGCCCAGCTCATCGGCTCGCGGAGCTTGTCGTGGGCGAGCATCGGGGCTGCGGCGGCGAGGTCGTCGCGGTGGACGGCGACGATCTGCCGGCGCACGGGGTCGGCGACGCGGGCGATGGCGTCCGGAGAGTGGTTGTCGAGCACCACGGTCTTTCGCTGCCGTGCGGCCTGCACGCGCAGAAACCACTGCGTCCCATCCTCCGCGGCCGCGCAATAGCCCCGCTTCAAGGCGAAGACGTCAATCGCCGCGAGCTCGCGCTGCAGCCCGGCGAGCTCGCTTTGCGAGAGACGAAACGTCGCGCGCCACCAGGTGCCACCGCCCTCGCCGCCAAACACCAGCTCCGCCTGAAGATCGGTCACAAAAGCGGGCGAGTCTTCGGGCCGAGCTGGTGTGGGTCGTCGAGGTCGCTCGCCCCCTATCCCCCGGGGCCCCTCTCCCCCGCGGGGCGCTCACCATCGGGGGGATCTCGCAGCCAATTTGCCGAGCGACGTCTGCCACTCTCTCGCCGGAGAGCTTCGTTCCAGCACCCAGCGCGGCCCGGGGATCCGTGGGAGTTCGCGGTGCAGGGCCATGGCGTCGGGCGGTCCACCCGAGCCGAGCCCCACGATCATCGTGGCGAGAAACCTCGGCGGAGATATTCCCGCTCCCAGAATTCCAAAAAGCCTGTCTCACGTTGGCACACAGGGCCTCGGTCGTCGTCACGCTTCACTGACTGCTCGATATGCGAAGAGACCGCCTGCTCCTTGGCTGACACCTATCCGGTGTGGGGCCCTGTCGATCGGATCCGAGGCCTCGATCGATCATTCTCCTCGCGGATCGCCGCGAGGAGACTATCGTGGCCCCGCACCCGACGAGAGTGAGGACGCTCTGGAAACACATCATCAGGCCGAGGACATCATTCGCGGACGCTATCGCGTCGTCGGAACACTCGGGCAAGGCGGCGTCGGCACCACGTACGAGGCCGAAGATCTGGAGAGCCCGGGCAAGCGGGTCGCGCTCAAGCAGCTCAACGTGCGCAACCTCGGCGACTGGAAGCGGTTCGAGCTCTTCGAGCGCGAGGCGCGGACGCTGGCTCAGCTCGTCCACCCGGCCATCCCACGGTATCTCGACTCGTTCCAGACCGACGAAGACGGGCCCCGGCTCTACATCGTTCAGGAGCTCGCGCCGGGCAAGACGCTGGCCGATCTCGTCGCCGCCGGATGGCATCCCGACGAGCGAGAGGTGCGCCAGATCGCGGTAAAAGTGCTGCGGATCCTGAGCTATTTGCAGAGCCTCTCGCCCCCGATCGTCCACCGCGACGTCAAGCCCCAAAACCTCCTGCGCAGCGACGACGGGGAGATCGCGCTGGTGGATTTCGGCGCCGTGAAGACCACGTTCAGCGAGGCGCCGGGCGGCGGGAGCACCGTCGCAGGTACGTTTGGGTACATGGCGCCGGAGCAGCTTCATGGTCACGCCACCACGGCGACAGACCTCTACGGCCTCGGAGCGACTCTGGTCTTTCTCCTGACGCGAAGGTCGCCAGCCGACCTCCCGCAAAAGAAGCTCCGGATCGACGTCCGCGCCCACGCCACGATCTCTTCGGATTTTGCCGCGTGGCTCGACAAGCTCCTCGCGCCCGCCCCGGAAGATCGGTTCGCCACCGCGCGCGACGCGCTGCTCGCGCTCGACCGCGGGATGGGGCCGGCCCCCGGCGCAGGCTCGCGCCGAGGGGCGCTGATCGGCGGATCCGTGCTCGTGGTGGCGTTGAGCGGGGTCGCGGTGGGCGCCCTCGCGAGGATCGGGCCGCGGCACCCGGTCGGGGTCACCAGGGCCGCGGACACGTCGAGTGAAGCCGAGGCGCCGACCCGGCCTGTCCGGGTGATGGCCGCGCACTGGAGCGCGGTGTTCTCGCTCTCGTGGAGCCCTGACGGCCGCGCGCTCGCGAGCGGGAGCAACGACAGCACCCTCAAGCTCTGGAGCCCCGACACCGGGCAAATCGCGCGGACTCTCCCCACCTCCGCAGGGCGGGTGGGCGCGGTGGCGTTCTCGCACGACGGGTCGACCCTCGTCAGCAGCAACGACGCGGCGATCACCCTCTGGGACGCGGCCACCGGAGCGCAGGTGCGCACCCTCGCCGGCGCCTCGGCGAGGATCACCGCCCTCGCCTTCGATCCCGCCGACCAGACCATCTGGAGCGCGGGCCTCGACGGCACCATCCGCTCCTGGAGCCGGAGCACGGGAGAGCCGGGCCGGCACCTGAAGCACGGCAATCGGGCCTTCACCGTCGCTGTCAGCCCCAATGGCCAGCAGCTCGCCACCGGCGCCGACGACGGGCTGGTCAAGCTCTGGGACCTCGCCACCGGCGCCGAGCTGCGGTCGCTCACCCACGGCGCCGTCGTCGACGCCGTCGCCATCGCGCCCGACGGACAGACGCTGATCAGCGCGGGCGACGACCACACCGCCAAGGTCTGGCTCATCGCCTCTGGACAGCGCATGTCGACCCTCGCCGGCCACACCGACGAGGTGTGGTGTGTGTCGATTCAGCCCGACGGACGCACCGTGGCCACCGGCGGCAAGGACGGCACGATTCGCCTCTGGGACGTCTATTCGGGCAAGACGCTCCGCTCCTTCATGGCCGATCCCAAGGGCGTGCTCTCCCTCGCGACCAGCCCCGACGGCACGCTGCTCGCCACCGGCGGCGGAGGCGGAGCCGTGAAGCTCTGGTCGCTCGGCGCCGACGGGGCGGCCGTCGACGAAGACGTCGCGCAGCGCGCCGGCTGGGACCCGCTCCACATCGCCGCCTGGGACGGCGATCTCGCGGCGGTGACAGCGCTCCTCGGCAAAGGCACCTCGATCGACGTGCGCAACGCGAAGAAGCGGACTCCGCTCTACAACGCCGCCAAGAACGATCACCTCGACGTCGCGACGTATCTCCTCGATCACGGCGCCGACGTCAACGCCGCCGACGTCGGAGGGTTGACCCCGATGTGGCCCACCATCGAGCGCGATCATGGCAAGATGGTGGAGCTGCTCCTGGCCCACGGCGCCGACGTTCGCTCGAAGACGCGGATCGGACAGACCTGGATCTACAAAGCGGCCGAGGGAGGCCACGTGGAGATCCTGAAGATGCTCCTCGACAAGGGCGCTCCAATCAACGACGCCGACGCCCTCCAGTGGACGCCGCTGGGGATCGCCTGCAGCGGTGGGCACGCCCGCGCCGTCGAGCTGCTCCTCGCGCAGCCGGCGATCGATCTGGCGCTCACCACGGGAAAGTCCCGGAAATCCCCGCTGATGGTCGCGGCCGCAAAGGGCCACGACGACATCGTCCGTCAGCTCCTCGCCCGGGGGGTGGACGTCAACGCCAGAGACGAGGACGGGATTGGCGCGCTCCAGCGAGCGACGGAGGGCAGGCACCCTTCGACGGCGGCCATCCTCCGCGAGCACGGCGCGAAGTAGCCTGTCGGGGGGCGCCGCCGGAGCGCGGAATTCAGAGCGTCACGAGTTCGAGAAAGCAATTGAGAGAGGCGAGCCGTCGCGACGCGAAAAGCAATGCCCGACCATCGTGCTCGTGGTGGCCCCCGACGCCGACGTGGCCGCCTGGGCCATGGAGCCAATCGACATCGGCCTCGGTTGCGGCTCGCTCTCGCCGCGGGTGCTGGGCCCGACGAGCGTGCCTCTGGTGACCGACGTCGACCTCGCGAAGCAGGAGACGGAGCTGGCGATCCTGTCGGCTGTCGCGCACGGCAACGGACCGAGGGGGCTCGACGTCGTCCAGGCCGTGCTCAGTGCGCTAGCGCGCTTCGACGAGGAACATGCGGCGGTGTACTTTCAGATCGTTTACACTGGGCTGCGCGAGCCCATGCGGAAGGCGTGGGTCATGGAACGGCAGGCCCAGGCAAAAGCAACATTTCCCCCCTTCGCGCAGGCGCTGATCGATCGCGGCAAGCTCGAGGGTAAGATCAAGGGCAAGCTCGAGGCCACGCGCGACGTACTGCTCCTCGCGTGCGCGGACCTCGCGACCCTCGACCGATGGGTCGACAACGTCCTTGGCGCGAAGACCGCCGCCGACGTGCTCTCCTGATCTGGAGCGGCTTGTTCGGTGGCCGCACTGGCGGAGCCCACGCTACGGAGCGGCGCTCAACCTCCCATGACCGACAGGGGCTCTCTCGCGGCGAGCCAGGTCGTCGGCAGCGAGGAGCGACCGGCCGAGAGCGCCACGACGCCTCCGGCGATGGCGTTAGCAGAGTCGCCGCGGCGCGAGGCCATCGCCCGATCACGCCGAGGGGCCGAACGGAGCAACCAGGCCGAGCGCCCCCGCGTCGCGGACATGGACTCTCACGCTCGCCCGCGACTCTGCCCCGTCGTCACCCCACCTGCAATCAAGTGCGCCACCCGTAGGGGCTCGGGGATCACCCCATGAATCGCCAGCCGTCTCACCACCTCTCCCGCGGCAGCGAGCGTGATCCCCTCCCGCTGCACCATCAGCCCAGCGACTGGCTCCATGGGCCCGGCCTGCTCGATCAACGCCCATTTCTTCGCCCCACCGGGCACCCGATCCAGCAGCGCCGCCTGGATCGCCGCGAGCCGAGGCGGCTTCCTCGCCACCACGAGCACCGGTATCCCGAGCATCTCCCGCAGCGCCCGCAAATCGATCACATTGAACCCGGCGAGCGCGATCCCCTGAAACATCACCAGCTTGGTGTGCGAAGCAAACCGCGACCCCCCGATCATCGCCGCGACCACGCGAGCCGAGTTGGCCCCGTCCCGCCGCACCCGCGCGCTCAAAATCCCTTCGAGCCGCAGCCCGGCATAAGCGGTCCCAACCACCCTCACGTCCCCCCGATGCTCCCGAGCAAACGGAGCATCGTCAACCCCGATCACATGCGAATAAACCCCATCCGGCATCCGCCCCGATCCTACCCCCGCCACCCCCACCCCTCCGCAAAACGTGGGGGAAAATTCGGAGCGCACCCAGTCGACCGACCGAGCAGCATCGGAGGAGCCCCTCCGCCGCCCGTCGTCCGAGCGCGCGGGAGCGCGCGCGGACACGGCGCGGAGGGGCGACGGAGATGCTGCTCGGTCGGTCGACTCGATTGCCGCGATGGTGTATGGGGGGCCGGCCTGGTCATTCAATCCTGGAAGGAACCCGTTCCGATGCGCACGCGCCTCTTCGCAATCCTCTCGCTCTCGCTCGCCTGTCTCGGCACGTCCGCGTGCAGCTCGTCCACCCCCGCTCCCGTGGGCCCGGTCGATCCCAACGCGTGCCCGCCCGGCCAGCTCTGCGCCCCGCCGGCGCCGACCATGACGGCGCCCGCGCCCACCACCACGGCGCCCGCGCCCACCGCGACCGCGACCACCTCCGCCGCGACGCCGCTCCCGCCGCTCGCCGCCGCCGCCGTCACGCCGGTGCTCGCGGGCATGGCCAGCACCGACGCGCCCGGGATGAAGGCCGACGGCTCGCCGTTCGCCGGCCAGTTCAAG
>JBDTXR010000062.1:0-29092 GCA_040006075.1 Byssovorax sp.
TGGGAGAAGCTCGAGCAGCCGATGCAGGTGGTCTGGAAGCGGGTGAAAATCCCCGTGACCGAGGTCGATCTCCGGGGGCTCGATCCGGCCGAGCGGGCCGCCCGCCTCGCGGCGTTCGCGGCCGAAGATCGGCGCCGAGGCTTCGATCTCACCCGCGCTCCGCTCCAGCGCCTGGCCTTCCTGCGGATCGAGGACGACGCCTATCGCTTCTTCTGGAGCAGCCATCACCTGATCCTCGACGGCTGGTCGACACCCATCCTGCTCTTCGAGATCTTCGGGCTCTACGCCGCGCGCCTCAACGGGCGCGAGCTCCGCCTCGAAGGCGCCCGCCGCTACGGCGACTACATCGCCTGGCTGCAAAAGCAGGATCCGACCCGCGCCGAGGCCTTCTGGCGGGGTCGCCTCGCCGGGCTCACCGCGCCGACGCCCATCCCTCTCGGCCACGTCGCGGGGCCCGGCCCGGCGCGCTTCAGCCAGCGCCACCGCGAGATCAGCGGCGCGCCGCTCGCGGCGATCCAGGAGCTGGTCCGCCGCCACAACCTCACGTTGAGCACGCTGCTCCAGGGCGCCTGGGCGCTGCTCCTCGCGCGCTACAGCGGGGAAGACGACGTGCTCTTCGGCGCCACCGTGTCCGGGCGCTCGGCGCCGGTCCCGGGCATCGACCGGATGGTGGGCCTGTTCATCAACACCGTCCCGGTGCGGGTGCGCGTGCCCCGCGACCAAACGGCTCTCGCGTGGCTCACCGCGCTTCATCAGGCCCAGGGCGAGCTCTCGGAGTTCGAGCACAGCCCGCTCGTCGACGTGCAGGGCTGGAGCGCGATCCCGCGGGGAACACCGCTGTTCGAGAGCCTCGTCGTCTTCGAGAACTACCCGGTCGATCCGCTCGCGGCGCCGCCGCCGGCCGCGGGGACGTCGGCGCCGCAGAAGCGCACCGCGATCACCGAGGCCGCGAGCAGCGAGACCCCGCCGTACCCGCTCACGCTGGTCGGCGCCCTGCGCAAGACATTGACTCTCAGCATCGGCCACGACGAGCGGCGGTTCGACGCGGCGACGGTCGACCGGATCCTGAGCCACCTCGAGGCGCTGCTGGCGCAGCTCGCGGCCGATCCGCAGCAGAGGCTAGGCGAGCTGTCGCCGATCACCGCAGCCGAGCGCCACACGCTGCTCGCGGTCTGGAACGATCCGACGCGGACCTTTCCGGTCACCGCGCCGCTCCACGCCCTCTTCGCGGAGCGGGCGGCGGCGTCGCCCGACGCGGTGGCGGCCTCGTGCGAAGGCCGACGGCTCACCTACCGCGAGCTCGACGAGCGCTCGAATCGGCTCGCGCATCACCTCGTCGCGCGCGGCGTCGGCGCGGGATCGCTCGTCGGCCTCGCCCTGCGGCGCTCGCTCGATCTGCTCACCGGCATCCTCGGCATCCTCAAGGCCGGCGCCGCGTACCTCCCGCTCGATCCCGAGTACCCGCGAGATCGCCTGGCGTTCCTCGTCGACGACGCGAAGATCGCCGTCCTCGTGGCCGAGACCGAGACCGCCGCGGCGATCCCCGCGCCCGGCGCGACGGTGGTGCTCCTCGACGAGCACGCCGCGGCGATCGCGGCCGAGCCGGCATCGGCCCCGGCGATCGTCGTCTCCCCCGACGCGCTCGCCTACGTGATTTACACCTCGGGCTCCACCGGCAAGCCCAAGGGCGCGATGGTGACGCACGCCAACGTCGCGCGCCTCTTCACGGCCACGGACGCGTGGTACGGCTTCGACGCGAGCGACGTGTGGACGATGTTCCACTCCTACGCGTTCGATTTCTCGGTCTGGGAAATCTGGGGCGCGCTGCTGTACGGCGGCCGGGTCGTGGTCGTCCCGTACTGGATCTCGCGCGAGCCCGCGGCCTTCTACAAGCTCCTCGGCGACGAGGGCGTGACCGTGCTGAACCAGACCCCGTCGGCCTTCCGCCAGCTCAGCCACATCGACGGATCGGCTTCGATCGCCGAGTCGGCGGCGCTCCGCCTCCGCTACGTGATCTTCGGCGGCGAGGCCCTCGACATCGGCGATCTGCGCGGGTGGTGGGACCGCCACGGCGACACCGTGCCGCAGCTCGTCAACATGTACGGGATCACCGAGACCACGGTGCACGTCACCTATCGCCCGGTGAATCGAGCCGATCTCGATCGTCCGTGGTCCAGCGTGATCGGCCGGGCCATCCCCGATCTCCAGATCTACATCCTCGACGAAGGCCGCCGGCTCGCGCCGATCGGCGTCCCCGGCGAGCTCTACGTCGGCGGCGCCGGCGTCGCGCGCGGCTACCTCGCGCGGCCCGAGCTCACCGCCGAGCGCTTCCTCGACAGCCCCTTCGCCGCGGGGCAACGCCTCTACAAAACAGGCGATCTGGCGCGCTTCCTCCCCGACGGCGATCTCGAGTACCTCGGCCGCATCGATCACCAGGTGAAGATCCGCGGCTTCCGGATCGAGCTGGGCGAGATCGAGGCGGTGCTCGACGCGCACCCGGCGATCCGCGAGGCCACGGTCCTGGCGCGCGAAGACACGCCCGGCGATCGGCGCCTCGTCGCCTACTTCGTGCCGCGCGACGGGGTGACGCCGGGCGCGGCCGAGCTGCGGAGCTTCCTCCAGCAGAAGCTCCCCGACTACATGATCCC
The DNA here is from genome assembly GCA_040006075.1 of Byssovorax sp. Lineage (GTDB taxonomy): Bacteria > Myxococcota_A > Polyangia > Polyangiales > Polyangiaceae > JANYGI01. Next base: position 2,649 of record JBDTXR010000062.1, read on the forward strand.
GCAGGCCTTCGTGGCCCTCGCGGCGCTGCCGATCACCGCCAACGGGAAGACGGATCGACGCGCGCTCCCGGCGCCCGAGGCCGCCGATCCGGGCGAGCGCGCCTACGTCGCCCCGCGCGGCCCGGTCGAAGAGACGCTGGCCGGGATCTTCGCCGAGGTGCTCAAGGTCGAGGTCGGCTCGGTCGGCGCGCACGACGGCTTCTTCGAGCTCGGCGGCCACTCGCTCCTGGCCACCCAGGCCGTCACGCGGATCCGCGGCGCGTTCGGCGTCGAGCTGCCGCTGCGGGCGCTGTTCGACGCGCCGACGCCGGCCGAGCTCGCGGCGCGGGTCTCGGGCTCGCTCCGCGGCGCCGCGCTCCCGCCGCTGGTCGCGGTGCCGCGCGATCAGAAGCTCCGCCTCTCGTTCGCGCAGGAGCGGCTCTGGCTCGTCGATCAGATCGATCCTGGAAACCCCGCCTACAACGTGCCCGATCCGCTGCGCCTCGTCGGGCCGCTCGACGTGCCGGCGTTCGAGGGGGCGCTCCGCGAGGTCGTGCGCCGCCACGAGGTCCTGCGCACCACGTTCGCCACGGCCGAGGGGCGCCCGGTGCAGATCATCCACGCCGAGGTCCCGTTCTGGGGCGGCGTCGTCGACGTCAGCGCGCTGCCCGCGGCCGAGCGCGAGCCCGCCGCCCGCGCGCTGGTCGCCGAGGACGCCCGCCTCGCGTTCGATCTCGCGCGCGGCCCGCTCCTCCGCGCCCGCCTGATCCGCCTCGATCCCGAGCAGCACATCCTCTCGTTGACGATGCACCACATCGTGTCCGACGCCTGGACGCGCGGGATCATGAGCCGCGAGATCCGCGCGCTCTACGAGGCGTTTCGCGCGTCGGAGCCCTCGCCGCTGCCCGAGCTCGCCGTCCAGTACGCCGACTTCGCCGAGTGGCAGCGCGCCTGGCTCGCGGGCGACGTGCTCTCCGCGCAGCTCGGCTACTGGAAGCAGAAGCTCGACGGCGCGCCCCTCGCGCTCGATCTCCCGACCGATCGGCCGCGCCCCGCGGTGCAGACCTTCCGCGGCGCGCTCCGCGGCAGGGTGCTCGCGCCCGAGGCCACGAAGGCCCTCCACGATCTCGCGCGCAAGGAGGGCCTCACCCTCTACATGACGCTGCTCACGGCGCTCTCCCTGCTGCTCTACCGGTACACCGGGCAGCCCGACGTGCTGGTCGGGACGTCGATCGCCGGGCGCACCCACGCCGAGACCGAGAAGCTGGTCGGCTTCTTCATCAACGCCCTCGTGCTCCGCACGACCATCGACGAAGAGGCGACGCTGAAGGCCCTGTTGCAAGAGGTGCGCGCCACCTGCCTCGGCGCCTACGCCCACCAGGACATGCCCTTCGAGCGCCTGGTGCACGAGCTCGCGCCCGAGCCGGATCGCAGCCGCGCGCCGCTGTTCCAGGTGATCTTCACCATGCAGAACGCGCCCCGCGCGGGGCTCGCGCTCCCGGGGCTCGAGATCCGCAGCCTGGGCGGGAGCGGCAGCGCCACCGCGAAGTACGACCTCACCTTCCTGATGGGCGACATCGAGGGGCGGCTGCATTTCTCGATCGAGTTCAACACCGATCTCTTCGACGCGACCACCGTCGATCGGATGCTCCGGCAGCTGAGCACGCTGCTGGTGGCGATGCCGAAGTCCCTGGAAAAGAAGGTCCGCGAGATCGGGATCCTCCCCGACGACGAGCGCGCGCGGCTGCTCACGGCGTGGAACCCGACCGCGTCCGCGCCCCGCGAAGACGCCTGCCTGCACGATCTCTTCGAGGCCCAGGTCGATCGCGCGCCCGACGCGCCCGCGCTCGTCGCCGGCGAGGCGCGGCTCACCTACGCCGAGCTCGATCGCCGCGCCAACCAGCTCGCGCATCACCTCCGCGGCCTCGGCGTCGGGCCCGAGTCGGTCGTCGGGCTCTGCCTCGGCCGCGGCGCCGAGATCGTCGTCGGGCTGCTCGGCATTCTCAAATCGGGCGGCGCGTACCTGCCGCTCGAGCCCGCCTACCCGGCGGCGCGCGTCGCGCAGATCCTCGGCGAAGCCAGCGCGACGATCGTGGTGACCCAGGCCTCGCTCGCCGCGTCGATGCCGGCGTCGGTGAAGGCGATCCTCGTCGACGCGGGCGCCGCGGATCTCGCGAAAGAGCCTTCAGATCGCCTCGAAACCGAGACGACGTCGAGCAACCTCGCCTACGTGCTCTTCACCTCGGGCTCGACCGGTAAGCCGAAGGGCGTGGCCATCGAGCACCGGCAGCTCGTCAATTACACGCTCGGCGTGGGCGAGCGGCTCGCGCTCCCCGCGGGCGCGCGCTACGCGCACGTGTCGACCTTCGCGGCCGATCTCGGCAACACGGTGCTGTTCCCGCCGCTCGTCACCGGCGGCGTGCTCCACGTCGTCGCCGAGGAGCTCACCACCGATCCCGACGCGCTCGGCGCCTACTTCGCGCGCGAGGAGATCGACTGCCTCAAGATCGTCCCCTCGCACCTGGCCGCGTTACTCGCGGCCGGGCAGCCGGCGCGCGTGCTCCCGCGGCGGCTCCTGGTGCTCGGCGGCGAGGCTTCCCGCTGGGAGCTGGTCGATCGTCTCGCGCGCCTCGCGCCGGGCCTGCGGGTGCTCAACCACTACGGCCCCACCGAGACCACGGTCGGCGTGCTCACCTACGACGTGACCGGCGGCGATCGGCCCGCGACGGCGATCGTCCCGCTCGGCAAGCCGCTCCCCGGCAACCGCGTCCACGTGCTCGACGCGCGGATGGAGCCCACGCCCACCGGCGTCCCCGGCGAGGTCTACATCGGCGGCGCGCAGGTCGCGCGCGGCTACCTCGATCAGCCGGAGCTCACGCGCGAGCGCTTCGTCGTCGATCCGTTCACGCCCGGCGCGCGCCTCTACAAGACGGGGGACCGCGCTCGCTACTTGCCCGACGGCGACCTGGTGTTCCTCGGTCGGATCGATTTCCAGGTGAAAATCCGGGGTTTCCGGATCGAGCTCGGCGAGGTCGAGGCGGCGATCGTCGCCCACCCCGGGGTCGAGGCGGCCGTGGTCCTCGCCCTCGACGACGGCGACACGAAGCGGCTCGCGGCGTTCGTGGTCAAGGCCGGCGGGGCCGAGGCGCCGTCCGTCGAAGCGCTCGCGGCGCACGTCGCCGAGCGGCTGCCCGAGGCCATGGTGCCGGCGTCGTTCACGCTCCTGGCCGCGCTCCCGCTCTCGTCGAACGGCAAGATCGATCGCCGCGCGCTGGCCGCGATCGAGAGCGAGACGCCGCGCGAGCCGCTCGAAGAGTACGTCGCGCCGCGCACGCCGACCGAGGAGGTGCTCGCGAGCATCTGGGCCGACGTGTTCGCGCGGCCGCGCGTGGGGATGGACGAGCGCTTCGCCGATCTCGGCGGCCACTCGCTCCTGGCGATCCAGATCGTCGCCCGCGCCCGCGAGGCGTTCCAGGCCGAGATCCCGCTTCGAACCATCTTCGAGCACCCCACCATCGGCGCCCTCGCCGCGACCGTCGACGCCCTGGTGCGCGAGGGCGAGGGGCTGGAGGCGCCGCCGATCACGCGGATGCCGCGCTCGGCTGCGCTCCGGCTCTCGTTCGCGCAGGAGCGGCTCTGGTTCCTCGATCAGCTCGAGCCCGGCAGCTCGTTCTACAACGTGCCCTCGGCGACGCACCTCGCGGGGCCGTTCGACGCGTCCGCGATGACCCGCGCCTTCCGCGAGGTCGTCCGTCGCCACGAGGTCCTGCGCACCACGTTCACGCTCGACAACGGGCAGCCGATGCAGGTGATCCACGACGTCGTCACGGCCGAGCTGCCCGTCGTCGATCTCGGCGCCCTCGCCCCCGCGGCCCGCGAGGAGGCGGCCCGCGCGGCGATGCGCGACGAGGCCGCGGCCCCGTTCAACCTCGAGGCCGGCCCGATGGTCCGCGGGCAGATCCTCCGCCTCGGCGAGAGCGACCATGTCCTCCTGTTGACGTTGCACCACATCGTGTCCGACGCGTCGACGCGGGTGATCTTCCAGCGCGAGCTGATGGCGCTCTACACGGCCTTCGCGAAGGGTCAGGCCTCGCCGCTCGCCGAGCTGCCGATCCAGTACGCGGACTACGCCCACTGGCAGCGCAGCTGGCTCGACGGCGAGGTGCTGGAGAAGCAGCTCGCCTACTGGAAGACCCACCTGCGAGGCGCGCCGACCGCGCTGGTGATGCCGACCGATCGCGGGCGCCCGCCGGTGCAAACGCACCGCGGCGAGCGGCGGTCGGTCACGCTCCCGGCGTCGCTCCTCGGCGCGCTGAAAGAGCTCTCGCGCCGCGAGGGGATGACCCTGTTCATGACCCTGCTCGGCGCGGCGTACGCGCTGCTGCACCGCTACAGCGGGCAGGACGACATCCTCGTCGGCACGCCGATCCTCAACCGCTCGCGCCGCGAGACCGAGGGGCTGATCGGCTTCTTCGTCAACACGCTGGTGCTGCGCGCGCGGCCGGCGGGCGAGCTCCCGTTCCGCGAGCTGCTCCAGCAGGTGCGCGAGGCCTGCCTCGGCGGCTACGCGCACCAGGACATCCCGTTCGAGCGGCTGGTGCAAGAGCTGGCGCCGGATCGCGATCTCAGCCGATCGCCGCTGTTCCAGGTGATGTTCACGCTCGAAACGATCTCGGGCGAGGGCGGGGGCGGCGGCTCCGGCCTCCGGATGCGCGGGATGAGCGCGCCCACCACCACGGCCAAGTTCGATCTGATGATCGGCATGGTCGAGGCGCCGTCCGGCCTCGGGGTGAACGTCGAGTACAACGTCGATCTCTTCGACGGCGCGACCATCGACCGGATGCTGCGGCACCTGCGGGCGCTGCTCGAGTCGTTCAGCGCCGACGCCGAGCGGACGATCCGCGGCGCGGCGATGCTCTCCGACGACGAGCGCCGGCAGATCCTCGTCGGCTGGAACGACACCCGGATCCCGTACCCGCGCGAGGCGACGCTGCACTCGCTGGTCGAGGGCCACGCGACCGCGCGACCCGAGGCGATCGCGCTCAGCTTCGGCGCCGAGCGCGTCACCTACCGCGAGCTCGATCGCCGCAGCAACCAGCTCGCGCGCCACCTCCGCGCGCGCGGCGTCCAGCTCGACGAGCCGGTCGGCTTGCTCGCGGTGCGATCGATCGAGATGATCGTCGCGGTGCTCGGCATCCTCAAGGCCGGCGGCGCGTACCTGCCGCTCGATCCCGAGTACCCCGCGCCTCGCCTCGCGTTCATGCTCGAGGCCGCGGGCGCGCGGCTCGTCGTCGGCACGGGGCGCATCCCGGCGGCGCTCGAGGCCACGCCGCTGGTGCGGCTCGACGCCGACCAGGACGAGATCGCCCGCGCGAGCGACGCGCCCCTCGACGACGTGGGCGCCTCGGGATCGACGCTCGCGTACGTGATGTTCACCTCGGGCTCGACCGGGACCCCGAAGGCGGTGGGCATCGAGCATCGGTCGGTCGTGCACCTGGTGAAGTGGACGAACTACGCCGATTTCGGCGCCGACGAGGTCTTCCTCCAGCTCGCGCCGATGACCTTCGACGCCGCGACGTTCGAGATGTGGGCGCCGCTGTTGAACGGGGGCCGCCTCGCGATCTTCGCGCCGGGGATCCCCTCGCTCGCCGATCTCGCCGAGGCGATCCGCGCCGAGGCGATCACCACGCTCTTCCTCACGTCGGGCCTCTTCAACGCCATGGTCGAGAGCCAGGTCGAGGCGCTCGCGTCGCTGCGGCGGGTGTTCACCGGCGGCGACGCGCTCTCGGTCTCGCACGTGCAAACCGCGCTCGCCGCGCTGCCGAACGTGGAGATCGTCAACGCCTACGGACCGACCGAGGGCACCGTCTTCGCGACCAGCTACTCGGTCCCGCGCGGGCCCGCGAGCGGCGCGATGCCCATCGGTCGGCCGGTCGCCAACACGCAGGTCTACATCCTCGACGAGGCCGGCGGGCCGGTACCCATCGGCGTCTTCGGCGAGCTCCACGTCGGCGGCGACGGCGTCGGGCGCGGCTACCTGAACCGGCCCGAGCTCACCGCGGAGCGCTTCGTCCCGAGCCCGTTCGCGGCGAACGAGCGCCTCTACCGCACCGGCGATCTCGCGCGCTGGCTCCCCGACGGGAACATCGCCTTCGGCGGCCGCCGCGATTTCCAGGTGAAGATCCGCGGCTTCCGCGTCGAGCTCGGCGAGATCGAGGCGGTCCTCGGCAAGCACCCGGCGCTGCGCGAGTGCACGGTGATCGCGCGCGAGGACACGCCCGGCGACAAACGCCTCGTCGCGTACCTGGTGCCGCTGCCGAGCACCACGGCGCCGACCACCTCCGAGGCGCGCGCCTTTCTCAAGGAGACGCTGCCCGATCACCTGATCCCCACGGCGTTCGTGGTCCTCGCCGAGATGCCGCGCACCGCGCACAGCAAGATCGATCGCGCCGCGCTCCCCGCGCCGGACGAGGGCGGGAACCGCAACCTCCAGGGCACCGTGGCCCCGCGCGACGAGCTCGAGGCGCAGATCATCAACGTGTGGCGCCGCGTCCTCGGCGTGTCGCGCATCGGCATCAAGGACAGCTTCTTCGATCTCGGCGGCCACTCGATGCTCGCCGTGAAGATGACGGCCGAGCTCAAGAAGGCCATCGGCCGGACCATCCCGCTGATATCGCTGTTCGAGGCGCAGACCATCGAGCAGATCGCCGATCTGCTCCGCGACGGCGCCGCCAAGCTCGAGTGGAAGACGCTGGTGCCCATGAAGGTCACCGGCTCGCGGCGGCCCTTCTTCCTGGTGACGCGGCCCAACGCCAACTCGCTCGGCTACATCGCGCTCGCCAAGCGGCTCGACGCCGAGCAGCCGGTGTACGGGCTCCAGTTTCAGTACCCCGAAGAGTCGTACCTCGGTCGCCCGTACACGCGCGCCGAGTACGAAGAGCGCGGGCGCTCGTACATCGAGATCTTGCGCGCCTTCCAGCCGGAGGGGCCGTACCTGCTCGGCGGGATGTGCGAGGGCGCGCAGATCGCGTTCGTGATGACGCGTCAGCTCGAGGCCGCCGGCCAGGAGGTCGCGTTCCTCGGGATCATGGACGCCTGGCCGGAGGAGAACACGCGTCGTCCCCTGCTGAACTGGGCGTACAAGTACTACTGCAAGGTCACCAATGTTCTGAACATGAGCTGGCCGAACAAGCAGCAGTTCATCCGCCGGAACATCACCAGGCTGACGGGCCGCGTGCGGCCCAACCGCAGCGTCGCGCCATCGCCGAAGGCCGGCGGAGCGCCGGTCCGCACGGCGGAGTTCAACGCCACCACGGAGGCCCTCTGGCAGGAGCGCATCTTCCCGGGGCCGAGCTTCGTCGCGCCGCAGGTCGACGCGTCGATCACCGTGTTCCGCGTGAAAGATCAGCCGGTCTGGCGGATCAAGGACGAGGGGCTCGGCTGGAGCACGCGCACGCGCGGCACGATCGATCTGCACTACGTCGGCGGCGTGCACACCGACTTCATGCGGCCGCCGCACGTGACGGTGCTCGCGCGCGAGCTCGGCGTCGCGCTGAGCAAGGCCCACGCGAAGATCGATCGCGAGGCGGCGCTCGCGGGCGCCGCGGAGCCCGCGAAGACGCCGTCGCGATGAGCCGCGAGCGCCCGCCCGCGCTGGTCCTCGCGAGCACCTCGCGCTACCGCGCCGAGCTCCTCGCGCGCCTCGGCGTCCCCTTCGTCGCCGCCGCGCCCGACTGCGACGAGGACGCCTACAAGGCCGCGGGGATCGCCCCGCGAGAGCTGGCCGAGACGCTGGCGCTCCTCAAGGCCCAGAGCCTGCGCGCGGCCCACCCCGACGCGGCGATCCTCGGCGGGGATCAGGTCGCCTCGATCGACGACACCATCCTGAGCAAGCCCGGGACCGAGGCCGCCGCGTGCGCGCAGCTCGCGCGGCTCGCGGGGCGCACCCACACGCTGATCACCGCGGTGGCGCTGCTCCGGGGCGAGCGCATTCTGCGTCATACCGACGTGACACGATTGACGATGCGGCCCCTCTCGCCCGAGCAGATCGCGCGCTACGTCGCCGCCGATCAGCCCCTCGACTGCGGCGGCTCGTACCGCCTCGAGAGCCTCGGGATCGCCTTGTTCTCTCGAATAGAATCGGCCGATCACACCGCCATCGTCGGGCTCCCGCTCCTCGCGCTCACCGCGATGCTCGGCGAGATCGGGATCGTGATTCCCTGATCGCGTCGCGGTGCTAGCTTCGTCCGATGTCCGGCTACGCGAAGGCTGACCGCTCGACCTGCCCGCCCGCGATCGACGTCCCGCGGACCTACAACGCCGCTGTCGACTTCGTCGATCGCCACCTGGCCGAGGGGAGGGGCGCCAAGGTCGCGTTCGTCGACGACACCACCGAGCTCACCTACGCCGGCCTCGCCGAGCAGGTCAACCGCGCCGGCAACGCGCTCCGTGGCCTGGGCGTTCGGATGGAAGAGCGCGTGCTGCTGGTGCTGCTCGACACCGTGCGCTTCCCCGCGATGTTCTTCGGCGCGATCAAGATCGGCGCCGTCCCGGTCCCGGTGAACACCCTGCTCACCGCGAAGGACTACGACGATCTCCTGCGCGATACGCGCGCCCGCGTGCTCGTGGTCTCGGCGCCGCTCTTCGACAGGATCGCGGCGATCCTCCCCGGCCAGCCCTACCTCGAGCAGGTGATCATCGACGGTGCGGACGACGCGCGATCGCTCGACGCGACCCTCGCGGCGGCGGAGCCCGAGCTCGAGGCCGCGCCCACCTGCGCCGACGATTTCGCGTTCTGGCTCTACACCTCGGGCTCGACCGGGCAGCTCAAGGGCGCGGTGCACTCCCACGCCGATCTGGTCTACACGGCCGAGTACTACGGCACGAGCGTGCTCGGGATCCGCGAAGACGACGTGGTCTTCTCCGCCGCCAAGCTCTTCTTCGCCTACGGCCTCGGCAACTCGATCACCTTTCCTTTACGGGTCGGCGCGACGGCGATCCTCATGGCCGAGCGGCCCACGCCCGCCGCGGTGCGCCGTCGCCTGGTCGAGAAGCGCCCGACGATTTTCTACGGCGTCCCCACGCTCTACGCCTCGCTCCTGGCCGAGCCCGGCGACCTCGCGTCGAGCGCGCTCCGCGTCTGCACCTCGGCCGGCGAGGCCCTCCCGCGCGACGTGGGCGAGCGCTTTTTCGCGCGCACCGGCGTCGACATCCTCGACGGCATCGGCTCGACCGAGATGCTGCACATCTACCTCTCGAACGTGCCGGGCGACGTGCGCTACGGGACCACGGGCCGCCCGGTACCCGGCTACGAGATCGCCATCCGCGACGAGCGCGGGAACGACGTCGCGCCCGGCGGCGTCGGCGATCTCTGGGTGAGCGGCCCCTCGTCGGCGAGCCTCTACTGGAACAAGCGCGAGCAGAGCCGCGCCACGTTTCACGGCCGCTGGACGCGCACCGGCGATCACTACCGCTGCGATGAAGACGGGCGCTACGTGTACCAGGGCCGCTCCGACGACATGCTCAAGGTCGGCGGGATCTACGTCTCGCCGTTCGAGGTCGAGGCCGCGCTCGTCGCCCACCCCGACGTGCTCGAGGCCGCGGTGGTCGGCCACGCCGACGAGAACGGCCTGATCAAGCCGCGAGCGATCGTGGTCCTGACCGCGGGCGCGATCGCCTCCGAGGCGCTGATCGACGCGCTCAAGCTCCACGTGAAGGCCACGCTCGCGCCGTACAAATACCCGCGCTGGGTGGAGATCGTGGCCGAGCTCCCGAAGACCGCGACCGGGAAAATTCAGCGTTTCAAGCTGCGAAAGAGCTGAATTTTCCTGATTGGGTCGGGCCCGTCGCCGCGCGTATGCTCGCGTCGTGACCCTGCTCATCCGCCCGACCACGCCCGACGAAGACCCGGCGCTCCTGCTCCCGATCGGCGTGGCGTTCGGCCTCGACGCCGTCCCGGCGCGCGTCGATCGCCTCCGCGCGATCCCCGAGTTCCAGATGCGGCTCGGGGCCTTCGACGACGACGCGCTCGTCGGCTCGGCGGGCTCGTGGTCGTTCGCGATGACGACGCCGGGCGGGGTCGCCGTCGACGTCGAGGGGCTGACCATCGTCGCGGTGCTGCCGACGCATCGTCGCCGCGGGATCCTCCGCGAGATGATGCGGAGCCACCTCGACGCCACCCGCGCGCGCGGCAAATCGGTCGCGACGCTCTTCGCGTCCGAGGGCTCGATCTACGGCCGCTTCGGCTACGGGATGGCCTCGCTCTGCGGGGCGATCGAGCTCGATCGCGATCGCTCGGCCTTCGCTGGATCGCCGGGCGCCGCCGCGGGCGCGCGCTTCCGGCTCGTCGATCCCGCCGTCGCCGCGCGCGAGTTTCCGCCGATCTGGGATCGGGTGCGGCTCACGACGCCGGGCCTGCTCTCGCGCACCGCCGGGTGGTGGACCTCGCGTCGCCTCTCCGATCCCGACTGGGCGCGCGCCGGCCGCCCGCCGCACCTCCGCGTGCTCTGCGAGATCGACGGGAGGCCCGCGGGCTACGCGATTTACCGCCTGGGGACGACGGTGTTCAGCGACATCCTCGTTGGCTCGCTCGACGTCGTCGAGGCCGTCGGCGACTCGCCCGCGGCGACGCGCGCGATCTGGCGCTACCTCTGCGACACCGATCTGGTGCGCACCGTCCGCGCCTCGCAGCTGCCGATCGATCACCCGCTCCACCACCTGGTCGCCGAGCCGGGCCGCGTCGCGATGCGCCTCCACGACGGGCTGTGGATCCGCCTCGTCGACGTCGCCGCCGCGCTCTCGCAGCGCGGCTGGGAGGCGGAGGGACCTCCCTTGATCCTCGGCGTGAGCGACGCGTTCTGCCCGTGGAATCAAGGCTCGTTTCGCCTCGCGGGCGGCAAGGCGGAGCGCACCGCCGAGGCGCCGGAGCTCTCGCTCGACGTCGGGGCGCTCGGCGCGACGTACCTCGGCGGCTGCGGGTTCACGCAGCTCGCCGACGCCGGACGCGCGGTCGAGCACACCCGCGGCGCGCTGCTCCGCGCCGACGCGCTCTTCCGCGCCGCGCGCGCGCCGTGGTGCCCGGAAATCTTCTGACGCCCCGGTGCGGACGCGCGGAACGATGGAAAACCAGGGAGAACGACGCAAAAAAAGCGGCGGATTGCTCCGTCGCTCTTCTTGCGCTCTCCGTGGATTGCCGGTGGGTCGACGGGGATTCGAACCCCGGACCAACGGGTTAAAAGCCCGCAGCTCTACCGACTGAGCTATCGACCCGGCGAAAGCGCGCGGACCCTAGCACATCCGCCCGGAAGGTGGTGCCGATCGTTGTTTGGGGCCCTGCTTCGCAAAAGATCGCGCGGTGCCCCGTGTTTCGCGCCCTTTCGCGCCCGCGCCGGCCGCGCTATGAACCCCGCCCATGTCCACGACCTCCGGAACTACCGACTCTTTCGCCAACCTTTTCGAGCAGTCCAGCGACGCGCGGCGAGGTCGCCGCGAGTACCGGGTCGGCGAGCAGGTCGAGGTCACCATCGTCGCCATCGCGCGCGACGCCGTCTTCGCCGATCTCGGCGGCAAGCAAGAGGGCGTGTTCGAGCGGATCGGCCTCTGCGATGCGGACGGGAAGATCCGGGTCGAGGTCGGCGGGCGCGTCTCGGGGATCGTGGCGTCGATCGACAAGGAGACGGGGCAAGTTCGCCTCAATCCCACGATGATCCGCCACGCCGAGGCCGACATCGGCGTGGCCCGCGCGACGGCCTCGGGCCCCGCGGGATCGACCGGCCCCGTCCTCGTCGAGGGCGCGCGCGTGAAGGGCAAGATCACCGGGATCGAGCGCTACGGCGTCTTCGTGCAGATCGAGGGCACGTTCGGCCGCAGCGGCCGCGGCCTCGTCCCGTCGCAGGAGACGGGGACGTCGCGCGGGGCCGACCTCAAGAAGCACTTCGCGATCGGCCAGGACATCGACGCGAAGATCCTCGCCATCGACGAGACCGGGAAGATCCGGCTCTCGATCTCCGCGCTCGGCGCCGACGACGAGCGCGGGCTCTTCGAGGCCTTCAAGACCGGTCAGGTGGCCGACGCGCCCGCGGCCGATGCCGCCGCCGCGCCGCAGAAGGGCGCGCCGAAGAAGCCCGCGAAGCCCGAGCCCCGCAACTTCGGCACGCTGGCCGATCTGCTCTCGAAGACGACCGTGAAGGCCGCGCCTCCGCCGAAGGCCGCCGCGCCGGCCGCGAGCGCGGATCGATCGCGCCGCGCGCCCGCGAGCAAGCGCTGATCGAGGTCGGCTCTACGGCTTCGACGCGGGGGGCTTCGGGGCTTGAATTCCCGTCGATCCGTACCCTCCGCCGCCTCGCGCGGTGGCGGGCAGCGTGGTGATCTCCACCAGCTCGGCGCGCGTGGTCGGGGCGATCACCAGCTGCGCTATCCGATCGCCGCGGGCGATCACGAACGGCTCGCGGCCGTGGTTGATCAAGAGCACGCGCAGCTCGCCGCGGAAGTCGGGATCGATGGTCCCGGGGCTGTTGAGCACGGTGATTCCATGCTTCAGCGCGAGGCCCGATCGCGGCCGCACTTGCCCCTCGAAGCCCTCGGGGACGGCGATGGCCCAGCCGGTCCCGACGAGCGCGCGGTCGCCCGGCGCGAGGGTGAGCGGGGCGTCGATCGCCGCGCAGAGATCCATCCCCACGGCGCCCAGCGTTTGATATGCGGGCAGGGGGACATCGCCCGCGCCGACGCGAGCGACGTGGACGCGTAACGGGAGGCGGCGAGGGGACATGGATCGGGCTCTCGGTCAGGGCCGCGGCAAGACCGCTTCGAGATCGGGGCCGGCGCGGAGCGCCTCGAGCGCGGCGTCGGACCAGGCCCGGGCGCGATCGGAGAAGCCGGCCTCCACGGCGTGGCGCAGCCACTCGACCGCGCGATCGTGGCTCCCGCCGAGCGCGTGCGCGCGGGCCGCGGCGTAGGCGTCCTCCGCGCCGCGCGCGCGCGTGAAGCAGGCCTCGAAGAGCCGCGCGGCGCCGTCGAAGGCCCGGTGCTCGAGCGCGATCTCCGCCATCCTGCGCGCGTCGTCCTCGGAGAGCGTGTCGACGATGTCGAGCGCCGCCGCGGCTGCGCGCTCGACCTCGCCCTGCTGGATCAGCACCTGGATCAGCGGGCCCACGACCTCCTTGCGACGATCGCCGCCGCGGAGCGCGGCCTCGAGCACCTGGCGCGCGGCGGCGAGATCGCCGGTCGCGTGGAGCGTCGCGCCGACCAGCGCCGCGTCGACCTCGCCGAGCTTCTTCGCCGAGGCCACGGCCTTCGCGGCCTCGGCCGGATCGTCGCCGAGCAGGCGCGCCCAGCCGATGATCTCCAGCGCCATCACCGCCGCGCGCGGCGGCAGCGGCTTCGCGAGGAGCACGTCTTCGGCGATGGACCTCGCGCGCGCGAGGTCGTCGTCGGCGAGCGCGGTGCGGGCCGTTTGCAGCATCGCCGCGAGCTCGGCCGGCACCGCGCCGCCCGGCGGCGGCGGGGTGCGCTGGGGCATGATCACCGTGTGCGCGGGCGCGGCGTTGAAGCGCTGGAAGCTCTGCATCGCGGCCATCCCGAAGAGGATCGCGATCCACCAGTCCTCGAATTTCAGCGCGGCGATGGCGATCGACGCGCCCACCAGCGCCGAGATCGCCGCGCTCATCCGCAACCGCCGCGGCCCCAGCGTCTGCTCGAGCACGTGGCCGCCGTCGAACGGGAGCACCGGGAGCAGGTTGACGGCGCCCCACCCGAGGTTGACCCAGATCATCTGCGAAATCGCCTCGCGCAGCAGTGGCGAGAGGTGCAGCGCCACCATCGGGCGCACGGCGAACCCGACGTTGAAGAGGCCGATCGATCCCCCGAACACGAGCAAGATCGGCAGGCCGAGCGCGAAGCCGGCGAACGGGCCGGCGAGGCTGATCACCACGTGCGCGGGGCGCGAGAGCGGCGCGCGCGACGTCCAGCTCGTGGTCCCGCCCATCCCGTGCAGGGCGATCGTAGGCTCGATTCCGTGGCGTCGCACCGCGAGGCCGTGCCCGAGCTCGTGCACCAGCACCGAGACGAACACCACCAGGATCCAGGTCACGGCGAAGTCGGGGTGGCCGGCCTTGAGGTACTCGAACGCGAAGAACCCGCTGGTGAGCCAGAACATCCACTGGACCTCGACCTCGATCCCGAATAGCCGAAATTTCATGGGACTTCTCGTTCCTGACCCGCGCTTTACCGGGCGAACCTTGCCACAACGCGCGGGCTCGGTCGCCAGAAGATTGCGACGCCGCCGGTCGCCCGCCTAGAGTGCGGAGCCCGCGTCTTCGCCGAGGATCGTCCATGCGCCCCGCTCCCGCCGTGCTTTCGTTGCTTCTCGCCGCGTGCGCCGGCGCGCCTCCGCCGCCCCCGAGCCCCACGCTGCCCGCTCCGCCCGAGATCGCCTCGGCCGCGCCCGCGCCGACGACGTCGGCCGCGCCCGCCGCCGCGACCGCGCCCACGGCCGTCGCTTCGGCCGCGCCCGTCGCGCCGATCGCCAGGCCCGCTGCGCCGCCGCCGATCCCCACCGGGACCGCGGTGCTCCACGTCGGCGACTCGTTCGCCGTCGCCGGCTTCGCGCAGGCGCTCAAGCCGCACATGGCGGCCCTCGGCGTTCGCTACGAGGTCCGCGCCGAGACCAGCTCGTTCACGACCACCTGGGCCGCGCGGATGGATCTGCTGGTGGCCAACACCCAGCCCGATCTGGTGATCATCAACCTCGGCGCCAACGAGTTCACCAACACCGATCCGCCAGCGCACGCGCCCGCGATCCGCCGGATCGTGAAGTCGATCGGGAGCCGCCCCTGCGTCTGGGTCTCGCCGCCGTCCTGGCGCAAGGACACCGGCATCACCGAGGTGATGCGCCAGAACACCGCGCCTTGCCGCTTCTTCGACTCCGACGTGCTCGTGAAGACCCCGATCCCGCGCCAGGGCGACAAGATCCACCCGAGCGAGGCCGGCGGCGCGATCTGGGCCGAGGCCTTCTGGGTCTGGCTCAACGAGCAGCGCGCGCCCGCCGAAGACGGCGCGATCAAGGTGAGCCCGTGGCGCCTCCTCCCCGCGCCCCCGGAGGAGCACCGCACGGCGGCTGCGCTCCCGGTCCCGTAGGGCGATTCCCTTCCGCAAATCGCCGGTATAAGCTCGTGAAGAGGCGCCCTCGTCGGGAGGCCAGCACGCGGAGCTTATATGTCGAAGGGATCGTGGCGGCGGGGTGCTCCTTGGGCCTTTGCGGCGTTGCTTGCGGCGGGCGTGGTCTCCGCCGGGGCGTGTGGAGGCATCGGCAACGACGATCTCTTCAACTCCGGCGCCACGTCGGGCTCGCCCGGGGCGGGCGGCGCCGGCGCGACCTCGACCGCGGCGACGATGTCAACGTCGTCGACGGCGTCAACGATGGCGACCAGCTCGGGCCAGGGCGGCGATCCCGGCACCACCACGGCGGGCCCGGGCGGCGGCAGCGCCACCGGCAGCACCTCGTCGGGCCCGACGACGTCGAGCACCGGCAGCGGCGGCCCGGTCTGCGGCGACGGCGTCAAGCAGGCGGGCGAGCAGTGCGACCAGATGGATTTCGGCACGCTCGACTGCACGAGCTTCATGTTCTCGAACCCCGCGGGGCTGGTCTGCACCGCCGGGTGCAAGGTCAACTTCGGCCTCTGCAAGGCCACCTGCGACGGCGTGAAGGTCGAGCCCGGCGAGGTCTGCGACGGCGCGCTGCTCAACAACCACACCTGCACCGAGGTCGGCTTCACCAACCCCGCGGGCATGAAGTGCGCGGCCTGCGCGCTCGACTCGAGCGGCTGCACCCCGACGTGCGACGGGCAGAAGCTCGAGACCGGCGAGGTCTGCGACGGCGCGTTCCTGAACGGCCACACCTGCATCGATCTCGGCTACTCCAAGGGCGACGGGCTCAAGTGCACGGGCTGCATGCTCGACGGCGCCGGGTGCAAGCCCCTCTGCGGCGACGGCAAGCTCGAGCCCACCGAGCAGTGCGACGACGGCAACCTCAACTCCGGCGACGGCTGCGACGCCACCTGCCACACCGAGGCCACCGCCGGGACCACCTGCGCCAACGCCATCCCGGTCAGCCTCGGCCTCGGGGTCAAGACCATGAACGGAACGACGGCCGGCGGCGGCAATCACACCGGGAGCTGCACCTCGAGCGGGCCCGACCGTATTTACAAGGTCACCGTCACCGCCAATGGCTTCCTCACGGCCAACCTCGCGCGTGGCCAGACCTCGTTCGACAGCGTGCTTTACATCGCCAAGGCGTGCAGCGACGCGCAGGCCAACGCCGATCTGCTCTGCGCCGACAGCTACGACACGCAGAACCCGGTGCCGCAGCTCTTCGGCGGCGAGGTCGTCTCGCTCCGCGTCCAGGCCGGCCAGACGTACTACCTCTTCGTCGACGGCTTCAACCCGGCCGATCTCGGCGCGTTCCAGATCATCTTCGACCTCGCGAAGGGGAACGACTGCTTCGATCCGGTCCCGATCACGCTGGTGGCGGGCACGTCGATGACCGTCCTCGGGAGCACGCCGAGCACCGGCAAAGACGCTCAGGGCTCCTGCGGCGGCCAGCCCGGCGACGACGTCGTGTACCAGATCATCCGCCCCGACAATGGCCCGCTCGACGTCGACACCGATCCGAACGCGACCAACTACAACGCCGCGCTCTACGCTCGATCGATCTGCGCCAGCGCTGCCCCGGCGAACGAGCTCGCCTGCTCGAACAACGGCGGAAACGCGGCCGAATCGCTGAATCTCAACGTGCAGGGCGGCGTCAACACCTATGTCTGGATCGACGGCAGCGTGATTGGCGGCGGGAACCCGACTGGCAATTACGGGCTGATCCTCTCGCCGTAGGGCAAGAGGAGACTGGCACTCTCCGGGAGCGAGGATCGGACGCCGGATCCTCGCTCGATGGAGCCTGCGCGGGTGAGCTCTACGGATCGATCCCGAGGCCGCCGGCGATGGAGCAGCGGACCTCGTTCATCAGCTCCTTGCGGCGGTCGATCCCGAACGGCTTCGGATCGATGGGCGGGAGGATGGTGACGGTCACCTTCTTCCCGCGGTGCACCGTCCAGCTCGTGGAATGAAGCACATCGTGCGTGCCGTCGATGGCGACGGGGAGGATCCGCACCCCGAAGTCGAGCGCCATCCGGAAGCCGCCGCTCTTGAACGGGCCGAGCTTTCGCGTCTTGCTCCGGGTGCCTTCCGGCGCGATCCACACCCGCGTTCCCGAGGCCAGGAGCGCGCCGCCGGTCTCGCGCAGGCTCTCCACGGCCTCGTCGTGGTTCGATCGATTGATCCGGATGAAGCCCGCGGCGAGCATGGCGCGGCCCCAGATCGGCGTGCGAAAGAGCTCGGCCTTGGCCACCATCCGCAGCGAGCCGGGGATGGCCTGGAGCAGCACCGGGATGTCGTAGAGGCTCTGGTGGTTCGACATCACCACCATGGCCTCGCGCCCGTCGCCCGCGTGCTCGACGCCGCGCACCTCGAGATCGAGCTCGGCGTCGCGCAGGAGCTTGGACGTCCACCACGCGAGGCGCTGCTCGGTCACCGAGACGGGGACCGGGCCGCGGAGGCTGTCGGCCACGGTGGGGAAGCTGATCCGCGCGGTGTCGAACAATCCTACGAGAGTCTGTATCAGGCTCATGTCGTCCTGGTCGCGGGCCGGGGCCGCGCGACCCCTTCGCTATTTCGCGTGGAAGCGTCGATCGCAGGCGCCAACGCAGTCCTGGTCTTTGCAGGCGGCGGCGCACTCGTTCCAGTTCGTGGGATCCCAGGATTTGGTCTCGGGCGCGCCGCCGTCGCCCTCGGCCGCGGTCGGCCGGTGATCGAGCGCGTCGCAGGTGCCGGTGCTCGTGCAGATGCTGCCCGCGGCGCAGTCGGCGTCGTAGTGGCACTCGACGCAGCGGAGGTTGATGCAGAGGGTGCTCGCCTTGCCGGCGTCGCGCTCGCGGCAGTCGCCGTCGGTGTGGCACACCGGGTACCGCCCCTCGACGCAACCGCCGAGCAGCGACGCCAGCGGCACGATGCCCGCGACCGAGGCCGCCGTGAGGGGCGTCACCAGGGCACCGAAGAGCCCAGCCAGGACGAGGCGCCGATTCATTTCGCGCGCGGAAGATACACGAAAACGACTTTTACCGATCGCCCGTCGGCGGGCTCACGCGCGTTTCAGCCGAGCACGGTGACGACGAGGCGGCGGGTGTGCGGCGCGCTGCGGTGCTCCCAGAGGTAGATCGCCTGCCAGGTGCCGAGCGCGAGCGCCCCTTCGCGGATCGGGATCGTCTCGCTGGTCCGCGTCACCGCGCTGCGGAGGTGGCCCGGCATGTCGTCGGGGCCCTCGTCGTCGTGCTCGTAGACGCTGGACTCGGGCGCGAGCTTCGCCATCCAGCGCTCGAGATCGCGGAGCACCGAGGGATCGGCGTTCTCCTGGATTACCAGGCTCGCCGAGGTGTGCTGCACGAAGATCGAGCAGAGGCCGACGGTGATCCCCGCGCCCGCGACGACGTCGGCGACGGCGCGGGTGACGTCGACGAGGCCGCGCCCGCGGGTGGCGATCTCGACGGTGCTCTGGTGAACGGAGGCCATCTGGAGGGCGTCTTAGCAGCTCAGACCACGACGTCGACGATCCATCGGCGGGCGGTCCATTGCTGGAACCACGGCCCGACCTGGGCGCCGAGCTGATCGGCGGCCTCGGCGTCGAGCGTCGCCGCGACCTCTTCGCAGGCGGGCCCGAGCGCCTCGCCGCGGGCGAGCGCGTCGAGCAGCGCGAACGCCGTGCCGTCGAGCTCTTCGAAGCGGATCTGGTTGTCGTCGCGAAAGAGCACCAGGTTCGCGGGCGCCTCGCTCGGCGGCGCGGCGAGCGGCGCGACGTCGCTCGACTTGGCCTGGAGGCGGAGGCGATGGACCGCGAAGCGCACCTGCCGCCGCACCAGCAGCGGATGGATCACGATCCGCGCGCGCTCCCACGCGTCTTCGGGCATGGACGTGAGCTTCTGCGGATCGAGCGGCGGGGGCTCGGCGCCGTCGAACAGATCGATGAAGGCGTGCTCGTAGGCGATCATCTCGAGGGTCACGGCGCGGAGCGCTGCGGGGAACGCGTGGCCCTGGCTGAACGCGACGACGTCGGCGCCGAGATCGCGGAGCGACTTGTGGCGCGGCGGGTGGGCGAGCAGGTACGCGCGCAGGAAGGCGTCGAAGCCCTCTTCGCCGAGCAGGTACGCGACCCCCGGGTAGTCGTCGGCGAGCGCGTCGACGTGACGGAGCCAGTACTGCCGCCGGTAAATGTCGACCTGCTCGGCGGGCGTGAGCCGGCTGTTGCCGGTGACGTGCGCGGCGCATTCGCCGGCGATCGTCGCGTCGCCTTCCAGCGCGTCGACGCGGCGAAACGCGGGCTCGAGGAACGCCATCACCGCGTCGAGGGGCTCACGCGGCGGCGTCACGGGCCACCTCGTCGCGGATGACGCGGGCCTTCTCGGCCTCGGCGCAGAGCTCGGCGAAGGGCGGGATGTCGTCGTCCCATTCGACCAGCGTCGACACCGGCCCGCAGCGCTGGATCGCCTGCCGGTAGAGATCCCACACCGGATCGATGACCGGCGCGCTGTGGGTGTCGATGATGTATTTTCCGTAGTTGGTGTGCCCCGCGAGGTGGATTTGCACCACGCGCGCGTGCGGCACGCCGTCGACGAACTCCCGCGGATCGAAGCCGTGGTTGAACGACGAGACGTAGATGTTGTTGCAGTCGAGCAACAGGCCCACGTCGGCCTCCTCGGCGATCGCGGTGAGGAACTCCCACTCCTTCATCGCGCTCGAGGTGTACGTGAGGTAGCTCGACACGTTCTCGAGGATCAGCCGCACGCCGAGGAAATCCTGGACCTCGCGGGCCCGCGCGGCGACGTGCTTCACGGCCTCCTCGGTGTACGGGAGCGGGAGCAGATCGTGGAGGTTCACTCCGTGCGCGCCGGTCCAGCAGAGGTGATCGCTGACCCAGGGCGACTTCGTCTCGCGAAGCAGCGCCTTGAGCTTGCCGAGGTACTCGTAGTCGAGCGGCGCGGTCTCGCCGATCGAGAGCGAGACGCCGTGCTGCACGAGCGGGTAGCGCGAGAGCGCGCGGCCGAGGTTGTAGCGAGGCAGGCCGCCGCCGAGCATGAAATTTTCGCTGATGATCTCGAGCCAGTCCATCCGCGCGGGCTCGGGGTGGTCGAGCAAGTCTTCGTAGTGCGGGATGCGCATGCCGACGCCGACCCCGAGGTCGGGGAGGCCAAGGCGGGCAGGGGTTTTCTTCGACGTCATCCGGGCGAAATCTCCAGCGCCAGAAACTGCTGAGCCCGGGTTACCGCTCCGTGTGGAGCGGCGGCCCGGGCCAGCCGACTCTCGAACCCGAGCCGAGCCTACCTCGCGGCAAGCTCAGCGGTTCGAGCACGAGTCACTTGCAATCAGCCGCCTTGCAGCCGCCGGTGCCCTTGCACTCGTTCTTGCCCTTGCAATCGTTCTTGTCGTTCTTGCAGTTGCCCTTGCCCTTGCACTCGTTCTTGCCCTTGCAGCAGTCCTTGGCACCCACGGCCGCAGCCGCAGCGCCCGCCGCCTCGGGGCTCTTCGCCGCCGCGCCGGCATCGGCCGCAGCCGTGCCGCCGCAAGCCGCGAGGCCCGCAACCATGCCGCCCACCGCCGTAAACGCCAACGCTTTGCCGATCTGAATCGCCATCTCAACCTCCACCAACGTTACCGATTGGGCGTCGCGCAGGCAGAATAGCCGTCGCGACGAAGGCGACCCACGGGCCAGAAGCCACGGGATCGCCAGAACTTTCTCGAAACCGAGGACGCTGAATCCTCTCCCGAACAAGAATCGAGGGCCAAGTGACCGTCGGCGGGACCTACGTCGCCCCGCTCCAAACGTTTCGTTTGAACCTACGAATCATGTGACGCGCGGGCCGACCGAATTGGCTCACGGTAGGTACCGCGGCTCTTCGCCCGGGGGCAAGCGAAAGCGTAAGCTCGCGTCGCCCATGGTCCGGAGCGCGGCTGACCGATGTCGCGGATCGTGCGCCGCAGCTGCGCTGGCGCTCGCCGCGGGCGCGTGCGCGCCGGCCTCGGCGCCGGGGGCCACCGAGGCTCCCGGCGATCCGGAGGCGCTCGACGCGATCGACGCCGAGCTCACCGCCCTCGCGCAGGGCGTGACGTCGGCGCATCGGGACACCTTTCGGTCGATCCTCGACGACACGATCGCCAAGGATCCGTACGCGTGTCACCCGTCGCCGCGCGCGGTGTTCTTCGGGCCCGCGCCCGACGGCGAGCGGATCATCGCCGGCGACCTGCCGCACTACGGCTTCTTCTTCGGGCCGATGCACTACCGGATCGCCCACGCGGGCGGCCGCTTTCGCGTCAAGGTCACGGTGGCCGTCGCGCCCCCGGCCGGCCTCGTGTCGCTCGAGCTGCCCGACTGCGGGCTGGTGCGCGAGGTGGGCGGTGACGAGCGACGCTGCTCCGGCACACCGTACGCGGAGTCGCCGAAGACCGAGGCGTGCCCCGGATCCGGATCGTTCGCGATCGACGCCTCGCCGGCCCACGTGCGCGCGCTGCTGGCCCGCTGGTCGCGCGAGGCCTCGCGCTACTACACCCGCGACGCCCGCGCCTTCGGGCTCCCCGTCGACTACGACTTCGCCTTCGTGCTCGAAGGCGGCGGCGCCGCGCGGGGCGCCGATCTCACCGTAGCGCTCTCGCCGACCTGCGGCCGTACGCCGTATTTCTCGGCGTTTCGCAGCGGCTGGTCGCTGCCGATCGTGGCCCACGAGGTCGGCCACGTCCTGGGTCTCCTCGACGAGTACGAGGCCTTCTCGGGGCTCTCGTCGCTCTACCCGAAGACGCCGTTCCCCGGCGCCGAGGTCAGCCGGATGGGCCTCTCGATGCGCGAGGGGACGCGGGTCCTGCCGCTCCATCACTACCTGATCGTGCGGCGGTACTTCTGCGCCGAGCCGAGGCGCGGCGGGTTCTGGGCCGACCAACCGCTTTGAGCAGCAACCGTTGGTGCTCCAACGATTCGATCAGTAGAGCGAGGGGCTCGACGGGCGGCCGGGCCGGATCGAGAGCGTGCTCTGCGCGCCCTTCGGCAGGTTGCGATCGAGCAGCAAGAGGCCCGCGGGCAGCACCAGGACGGCCGCGAGGAGGCAGGAGATCTCGCCGAGCACGGCGGCGATCCCCAGGCTGCGGACGGCGAAGTTCATCGAGCGCACCAGGGCCAGGTAGCCCAGGGTCGTCGTCATGCTGCAGAGGATCACCGCGCCGCCGGTCTCGCGCACGGCGACGAGGGCTCCGCCGGCGCCCTCGCGGGTGTAGCGCTGGACGATGTTGACCGCGTAGTCCACGCCGATGCCGAAGGTGATCGGCAGGGCGATGAAGTTCAGGAACTGGAGCTTCACGTTGAGGAGCACCAGGAGCCCGGCCATCCAGCCCACGCCGACGAGCAGCGCGGCGAGCACCGCGACCGAGGCGCGGCCGGCCCGGAAGGCGATGATCACCACCAGCACGGTGGCCGCGAACGAGAAGAGCACCGCGGGAGGGACGTCGGAGATGATCGCCGCCCACATGTCCGCGTAGATCACCGCGCGGCCCGAGCCGACGATGGTGCTGTGATCGGGGAGCTTGGTCTCGCGGTACGCGTCGGCCCAGCGCAGCAGGTAGTGCGCGTCGTCGACGGCCTCGGGGGCGATCGGGCTGATGTAGACGATGCGGCCGCGCGTGCCGTCGATCTCGGTGAAGGCGCGCGCCACGCCGACCGGGAGGCCCTCCATGTCGAAGGGCTTCAGATCGTCGGGCGGGAGGAAGTCCTGGAGCTTCTTCCAGTCGTCCTCGCTGATGGCCTTGAACTTGTGCGCGCGGACGATCTTGTCCTTGATCGCCAGCAGGATCGGGATCTTCGTGGTCTGCGCCGCCGGCACGAAGTCCTGGATCGAGTGCACGTCCTTGAAGGGTTTCTTCCCTTCGGGGGCGGCGTCGCGGCGCGCGTAGAGCTCCTTGCGCAGCGGCTCGACCTGGTCGGGGCGGTCGACGAGGATCGCCATCCCGTCGGAGCCGACGTAGCCGGTGATGTCCTCGCTGATCTTGGTCAGGTGGATCTCGTTGGCGCGCTTGCTCTGATCGGTGCGCAGGCGGGTGAGATCGTATTCCATCGGATCGGCGCGCACGTAGAACACCGTGGCGACGAAGCCGGCGACCGCGAGCGAGGTGCCGAGCGCGAGCATCAGGCGCGGCGCCTTGGGGACCAGCGCGGCGAAGGGCTTGCCGAAGGCGACGCCGCCCTTGGTGAAGCGGCGGAGGCGGCGGAGGAAGCCCGGCGGGCGCCGCGTGGAGGGCGCGCCGTCGGAGGTGAGCACGACCTTCTCCATCGGGAAGATCCGCTCGATCACCGCGAGCACGCTCGGCAGCGCGGCGTACGTCGCGATCCAGCAGAGGACCATGCCCACGCTGCCGATCACGCCGAAGTCGCGGAAGCCGCGGAACTCGGTGACGCAGAGCGAGCCGTACGACGCGGCCGCCGCGGCGCCGGCCGTCAACGTCGGGAGCCAGGTCTCGCGGTGGGCGATGCGGATGCCGTCCTGGAGCGTGGCCCCGCGGCGGCGCGCCTCGAGGAACCGCGACATGTAGATGATGCCGAAGTTGATCCCGTTGCCGGCGATGATCGTGAAGAGGAAGCTGGTCGCCAGGTTGAGGTGACCGATGGCGAGCTGGGTGAAGCCGAAGGTCCACGAGACGCCGATGCCGATGGTGATCAGCATCGCGAACAGCGTGCGGACGCGCAGGTAGTAGAGGAACATCACCGCGGTGATCATCAGCACGCCGAAGACGCCGACCTCGGTGAGATCGGCGTTGATCGCCGTGTACTCCGAGATCCCGGTCTGCAAGTCGCCGGCGAAGCCGTAGGTGATCTCGGGATCGAAGCTCTTCGGGTTGACCTGCTCGATTACTGCCTTGACGCGCTTCAGGGCCTCGGTCCCCTGATCGAAGTCGCTCCCGAGCACCTTGGAGCGGATGGCGACGATCACCACCTTGCCGTCTTGCGACTGGTAGTAGCCGTCGGGGTAGCGATTCTGCGTGTCGTCTTTGAGGCCGAAATCAGCCTTGATCTTCGCGGGATCGATGGGCGGCGGCGGGTCCGAGTCGTCGAGGAGGTTGCCGCCCTTCTTCGCGACCTCGTAGTCGAAGCGCGCGGTGACGTCGTCGCGGAGCTTCTCTAGCTTGGCCTGATCGGCGAAGAGGCCGGCGCGCGGCGCGAGGAAATGCAGCGCCTCGTGGACGCCGTCTTCCACGCTGCCGACCCACGGCGCGCCGAGCTTGCCGATCTCCGGAACCAGGGCGTCGGCGGCCTTTCGGAGCGACTCGACCTTGGTCGTCGGGCCGCCCTGCAGGACGACGAAGAGCGTGGACACGCCGGCCGTCTTGGCGGCGACGCGGTTGAGCTCGTGGACGCTCGGGCGGTTCTGCGGGAGCAGGGCGTCGAAGCCCATCAGGATCTTGAGGCGGGTGGCGAAGAGCACCGCGACCACGGTGAGCACGAGCGAGATCCCCAGCGGGATCCAGGGCTTTCGCACCTGAAAATCGGCGAGCCGGTAGGCGAAGGCCGTGCTCACGGTCGACGCCGGCGGAGCCTCCTCGGGGCCGGGCGGCGGGAGACCGACGATCCGGGGCATGGCGGGAGGCCGGGGGATCGCAGGGGTTTCAGGATCGGAGCTCAGAGGAACCTCACGGAAGCCGGCGGGGATCGGGCCAGGCTCCGTATAGAGCAAACCGGGCCGGTACCGGGGCGCAAACGTGACGCGCCGGGACCTCGCCGCGCGGAAGCACGCTCTCGTCGGGGCCACGTCGCTGCGGGCGCGCGCGAGGGCTCGGGCCCGCGCGCCCTTCCCTTGCGCGAAAACAGCAGTAGGGTGCCGCCCCGCAATGCTCGGCACCTCGAACCTCGGCAAATCGTACGGCGCGCGCACGCTCTTCGAAGGCGTCTCGCTCAAGCTCAACCCCGGCTCGCGCTACGGCCTCGTCGGCGCCAACGGCTCGGGCAAGACCACGTTCCTCAACGTGCTCTCGGGGCACGACACGGCGAGCGAGGGCAACGTCTCGCTCCCGAAGGAGGCGCGGCTCGGCGTGCTCCGGCAGGACCGCTTCCTCGACGACGCCGAGATCATCCTCGACCTCACGATGATGGGCGATCGCCTGGTCTGGGACGCGCTCACCGAGCAGCAGCAGATCCTCGACGGCAAGGGCGATCCGTCGCGCCTCGTCGCCATCGAAGACGTGCTCCGCGCGTTCGACGGCTACACGCTCGAGTCCCGCGCGACGTACATCCTCGAGGGCCTCGGCATCCCCTTCGCGGTGCACCGGCAGCCGCTGGGCACCCTCTCGGGAGGCTTCAAATTACGGGTGTTGCTCGCGCAAGTGCTCCTCGGCGGACCCGACGTGCTCCTCCTCGACGAGCCCACCAACCACCTCGACATCCTCTCGATCCGCTGGCTCGAGAAGTTCCTCGCCCAGTACAAAGGGTGCGCCGTCGTCATCAGCCACGATCAGCGCTTCCTCGACAACGTGGCGACCCACGTGCTCGACGTCGACTACGGGACCATCACCGTCTACACCGGCAACTACGCCGCGTTCGTGATCGAGAAGGCCGCGATCCGCGCCCGCAAAGAGGCCGAGAACGCCCAGAAGCAAGCCGAAATCGATCACAAGCAGGCCTACGTCGATCGCTTTCGCTACAAGGCGTCGAAGGCCGCGCAGGCCCAGAGCCGGCTCAAGCAGATCGAGAAGATCGAGGTCGAGGAGCTGGCCGACTCCAACCGTCGATCGCCGCGCTTCCTCTTCGAGCCCGAGCGCCCGAGCGGCCGCGAGGTGCTCACGCTCGAGGGCGTCTCCAAGGCCTACGGCGAAAAGCAGGTGCTCCGCGACGTCTCGCTCACGGTCCGGCGCGGCGAGAAGCTCGCAGTGATCGGGCCGAACGGGCTCGGCAAATCCACGCTGCTGAAGATCGTGATGGGCAAGCTCGACGCCGACACGGGCGAGTCGCGCTGGGGCCACGAGGCGCGGGCCGGCTACTTCGCCCAGGACCACCGCGAGATCCTCGTCGACGGCGACGAGACGCCGCTGGATTTCCTCTGGGCCGCGGTGCCGAAGGAGGGCACGGCGTTCGTGCGCGGCCAGCTCGGCCGCGTGCTCTTCTCGGGCGGCGACGTCGAGAAGAAGATCGGATCCCTCTCCGGCGGCGAGGCGGCGCGCCTGGTCTTCGGCCGGCTCATGGCCGAGAAGCCCAACGTGCTGGTGCTCGACGAGCCCACCAATCACCTTGATTTAGAGGCGATCGCCGCGCTCGTCGCCGCGCTCAAGGCCTTCGAGGGCACGGTGCTCTTCGTCTCCCACGATCGCTGGTTCGTCTCCGAGCTGGCGACGCGGATCCTCGA
>JBDTXR010000063.1:0-28883 GCA_040006075.1 Byssovorax sp.
AAGCGCTTGTTGGCGGTGACGTAGATGTACTTGTCGATGGCCGCCGAGACGAGGTAGCCGCCGAACTGCTCGGAGTATGCCGGCAAATCCGTGCCTCCGCCGCCGAGGGAGAAGCGCACCGGAGCACGGGAGACGATCATCGCGAGGATCCTTGTTGCAGGGTGAGCTCGGCCTCGAGATCGGCGAGGCCGTCGGGAGAGCCAATCTCGAAGAAGCGGCGAGGGGCGGGGAGAGCGCGGAGGAGACCACGAGCGGCGAGATCGCTTTGCACCGCGTCGAGGCCCAGCGGGACGCCCTCCGGGAGCGCGGCTATCACCTCGCGGCGGAGGGCCGTGGCGCCGTAGTCGATGTGGTCAATCGCCGGATCGGGCGCGGCGTCGCGCGCGCGCTTTTCGTAGCAAACCACCCTGTCCCCCTGGATTTGCGCGTTGGAGCGGTCCCAGCGATCGTCGTTCTTGAACACCGCCATCGTGCCTTGCGCATCCGCGTGGGCATCGAGATCGGCGAGGGGAGCCGCGTAATCAAAGGGCAAGTACGAGTCACCGTACGTGACCAGGAACGTCGGCGCGAGATGGGGTAACGCGCGGCGGAGCGCTCCGGCGGTCCCGAGCAGCGTCGGGCCCTCGTCGGCGTAGCGCACCTCGATCGCGAGGGCTTGGCCGTCGCCAATCTCAGCGCGGATCATCTCACCGAGGTGAGCGATGCACAGCACAGCTTCGTCGAAGCCCGCGGCGGCGAGGCGCTCGAGCAACCACGCCGCGAACGGCCGACCCGCAACCGGAAGCAAGAGCTTGGGCACGCGCTCCGTGCGTGGAAGCATCCGCGTGCCGAGCCCTCCGGCGAGGATCACCACCTGCTTCACGCCGCGGGGCTCTCGGGAAACACTTCGCGCGCGAGCGCCTTGACGGCGAGGTCCACCGCCTCGTCGCTGGTGTAGCGCACGACGTAGCCGTGGAGCGCGAGCCGCTCCGGGCTCATCCGCGATCGCGGCACGTCGCCGGGCCAGCCTCGATCGCCCCCGGTGTAGCGGATCTCCGCATTTTTGTAGGGCGAAGCCTCGACGCAGAGGGCGGCGATCTTCGCGACGCTGGTCTCGTCGGGCGGCGCGAGATTCCAGATGTCGAGCGGGCCCCTGGCGTGATCGAGGCCGAACACCAGGCCTTCGGTGCAGTCGGTGACGAAGAGATACGGCTTTGCCTGGAGGCCGTCGCCGAGGACCTCGAGGTACGTGGGCTCGCGCTTGAGCTTGTTCAGGAAGTCGAGCGCCGCGCCGTGCGTGCCGCGCGGGCCGACCACGTTGCCGAAGCGAAAGATGGTGGCGTGGAGGCCAAAGCACGAGCTGAAGGCGCTGATCAACGCCTCGCCGGCGAGCTTGCTCGCGCCGTAGAGCGAGATCGGGAGCTTGCCGAGATCGCCCTCGGCGCAGCGCTCGGCGGTGTCGCCGTAGACCGTGCCCGACGACGAGAAGATCAGCCGCGGGACGCCGCTCCGGCGCATGGCTTCCAGGACGTTGTAGGTGGCGATGGTGCCCTGCTCGAGATCGAGCCGCGTGCGCTCCAGTCCCCACCGCGCCTCGGGGTTCGCCGCGAGGTGGAAGACCACGTCGTGCCCCTTCATTTCGTGGGTGAGGCGATCGAGATCGAGCGCGTCGGCCTCGACGAGCGTGGCCCGGCCCGAGACCAGGTGGCTCCCGATGAACGCGCGCTTTCCGACCGAGAGGTTGTCGTAGACGGTGACCGGACCGCGCTCGACCAAGCGGTCCGTGAGGTGGCTGCCGATGAAGCCGGCGCCCCCGACGAGGAACGATCGTGTGGTCATGAGCTCGTCCCCAGGTGTTGAATTTTTGCCGTGAATTGCAGGCGATCCTGGGTGATCAGGCGCCAGGGGAGATCGTGGATCCGGAGCGGCCAGGAGAGGCCGGTGATCCGGCCGCCGGCGTCGTGCACCAGCGTCGCGAAGTCGCCGCCGGTGAAGTAGGTGCCGCGGACGAGCACGCCGGGGCCGGCGTTGCCGACCCGATCCATCGCGAGGAGGATGGCATTCGAGAAGCGACCTACGCGAAAGTGATCTTTGATCGCTACCACGCGCGAGGCGACGCGGAGGGCCTCGCGGAGCACGATCGCGGGGTGCTCGCAGTGGTGGAGCACGTCGGAGATCACCACGGCCTCGAAGGCGCCGTCGGCGAAAGGGAGGTGCTCGCCGTCGTAGGGCGTGACCGGGATCGCCGTCGCGGGCCGCACCAGCACGTCGACGCCGGCGATGGTGCGCGCGCCGACGGCCGCGCCGATGCCCGCCGCGACGCTGCCATCGCCGCACCCGATGTCGAGCAGCGAGGCGGCGCGCCCGATTTGCGCGGCGAGCGAGCGGGTCACGCGCTCGACGCGCGGGAGATGAATCGCGCGGTGATGAAGCGCGAAGAGAGCGCGCGCAGCGGGGCTCAGCGAGGCCATGAGCGACCTTCTAGTACAGAAGGAGGCGCGGATCTCCACTCCCGGAGGAAGCGCGTGAGCGAGCGCGCCCGCGCCGTGCGCGTTCGGTCGGGAGAGGGGCGCGAGATAAAGAATTGAGTGCCGCAATTCGAGGGGGATCGCTATGCTCGCGCGATGAAATACTTGCGTGGATTCGGGACGGTCGTCGGGGCTTCGGTGGGCGTTCTCGTGGCAGTCGGCGCCGTGGTGGGCGCCTGCGGCGGCGGAGGCGAGACGACGGCCAGCGCCGGATCGACGGGATCGACCGCGAGCGGGATGGGGGGCGGGGCGGCGAGCTCGAGCGCGAGCGATGTCGGCGGGGGAACGACGGGCGCGTCCGGGAGCACCGGCGCGACGACGAGCACCACGACCAGCGCGAGCGCGGGCACGACGGGAGCGGGCGGGGCGATGACCGGCAACTACGATTGTTCCCCGCCGGTGGGCGTTGTGCCGGCGCTGAAGCTGACAGAGGTAGCGAACGGGACCAGCTACGCGCTCTTCGCAATTCCGGCCCCCGGCGATGACACTCGGATGTTCATCGTCAGCAAGAACGGCAAGATATGGATACTGCAAGGCGACAATAACATGTTGCCGGCACCCTTTCTCGATATCTCCAGCATCGTCCACCAGCCCTCCGGCATGAACAATGGGGTGTCGGACGAGCGGGGGCTGCTCGGCCTCGCATTTCACCCGAAGTATGCGCAGAACGGGCGATTTTTCATCTACTACACCGACCAGAACACTGCCAACGGCAGCTCCGGGGATCAACATCTGGCCGAGTACAAGCGCTCCGCGAATGATCCGAACCTGGCGGACCCGAAAGAGGTTCAGTCGTTGTTCGTCGAGCCTGATTTCGAGTCCAATCACAACGGCGGTGGACTGGCGTTCAGTCCCAAGGACGGATTCCTCTTCATCGGCATGGGGGACGGCGGCGGCGGTGGTGACCAGCATGGGATGTATGGCAACGGCCAAGACCTGAGCAAGCGATGGGGGAAGATGCTCCGCCTTGACGTGGACTCGGCGACGAAGCCGTATGGGATCCCGCCGGGAAACATGACGATCATCCCTCCTGAGGCGCCCCCCGTGGGCTCGGTCAACCCTGAGATCTGGGACTTCGGCCTGCGCAATCCGTGGCGATTCAGCTTTGATGCATGCACGAGCGATCTCTACATCGGCGATGTGGGCCAGAACAAATTCGAGGAGATCGATGTCGAGCCGGCTGGACAGGGGAACAAGAACTATGGATGGAGAACGACGGAGGCTGCAGGCTGTTATCCTCCGCTCCCGAATCCCATGGATGAAACGTGCGACAAGACCGGGATCACGCTGCCCGTCGCCAGCTACTCGCACGCCCTCGGCTGCTCCGTGAACGGTGGATACGTCTACCGCGGCAGCAAGATCCCTGGACTCAGGGGTACATATTTTTACGGCGACTACTGCTCGGGGAAAATTTGGACGTTTTCATGGCCGGCAGATGTCGCGATGGACCCGGCACTGACTGGCAAACTGAGGAGTGAAATCAATCCTGTCCAGTTCGTTTCCTTCGGCCAAGACAACGCTGGAGAGATTTATGTGATCCAGCACCGGGTTTATGATCCGGATCCGGCGAAGAACCTGCCGGGTGGCAAGATCTTCCGCATCGAAGCGCAGTAGGGCGGTGTCGGCTCGGGCGCCGCCCTGGCTAGACTTTAGCGACCCAATTTCACCATGTAACCTTCACCGCTGGGGACTACCGGAAGGGTCCCCACGCTGAAGCCCGTTGGTGACGCACCAACAAGGACAGCCTGACCGTCAGGTGCCAGTACGATCTGGCGAGCGTCCTCGGGAATTCCGTTGGAGAGCCCCTTACTCCAGATATGGTTTCCTTTCGGATCGAACTTCCCGAGGAATATTGAAAGACCATCCCCTTGGAGCGGACCTCCGCCAAGGTCCTGGGTGCCGATGCCGAGCGTCATGATGATCGTGTCGCCAGACGAATTGGTCGCTGCGCTGTACCAGAACTGGGAAGACGCCGCATGATTCGCCTGCCACAAAACGACGGAGTCCGTCCTGATGCTCGCCATGAAAAGCGACCCGCTCGCACTGTCGAGCGTCATGCCATTATTCAGGTTCAACTTGCCGCTGAAGGTCCCCGATACGCGGAGATTTCCGAGCCCATCAACGCCGACACGCGCGTTGTATACAGAGCCGCCGTAGCTGTTGATCCACGCTTGGTTCCCATCGGCATCGAGCTTCGCCACGAACAGCTCGGTTGGAACGACTGCCGTTACACTCTTGTTGCCAAGATTGAGAACGCCGTCGAAGTTGCCCGCCAAGAGAACGTTGCCGCTGCCGTCCACGACCATTCCTGTCGCTGCGTCCGCCTTCGCGTCGCCAAATCGCTTCGCCCAGCCACCATTGGCGGGGGCCGCCGATCCTGATGCAGCCGTGAGTTTCGCGACGAAGATGTCTGTCACACCTGCGCTTGCTACCGCGAGCGGCCCGTTGCCAAAGTTCATCGTGCCGAGGAACGTCCCCGCCACGATCACGTTGCCCTGTGCATCGACGGCGACGTTCGCCCGCTGTTCGTTGAAGGCGTCGGGATAGGCTCCTCCGGCACTCATACTCCATACATGAGCTCCGGACTTGTCCAGCTTTGCAACGAAGTACCCTTTGGGCAGATTCTGCCCCCCGAAATTGAGTGTCCCGCTGCTGTCGCCGACCAGGACCACATTCCCGCTCGAGTCCGTGACGATCGCGTGCGGAGCTTGGTCGGCTGAATCGCCATACCTGTGGCTCCACAAGTACTTGCCCGCAGCATCGAACTTCGCGAGAAAGATATCTATCCCACCCGCCGAGATAAGAGCATCGTTGCCGAACTGGAGCGTTCCAGAAAACGTGCCGGCAACATAAACGTTTCCATCGGTGTCGAAGGCTGCCGTCGAGCCCGTCCCCCCGAGCGCCTTCGTCCATATTCCGCAATCGAAGCTATCGCAGTTCTCGTCTGCAACGTTCGCACAGTTCTCGATCGCCGGCTGCACCTCGCCCGCGCAAGCTTCCCATGCGGATCCGTCACCTTTGCACACGTGGTTGCCTGTCTTGCACGCGCCCACCTTGTTGGTCTCAGGAGGCCCGTCGTAGCAGGATTCCGCCGCTCCTGGTATGCATGTGGAGCTGCCGCTTGTGTCGCTGCTCGTCGTCTTACCGCCGCTCCCTCCGGTTCCGCTGCTCGTCGTCCCCCCGCCGGTGCCCGTGCTGCTCCCCGTCGTCGCCGCGGACTCCGAGAACTCGTCGAGGCCCAGCAGGAGCCCGCAGCCCATGGGAGCGAGGCCGAGGGCGAGAGCACCAAGAATCCAACCTGAACCTGACCGACTCCGCATGAGCATCTCCACGATCTCTACCGAGGCGCGACGACGCGCGCCTCGAGACGGCGAGTATCGGGGCAAGCGCGCTCGCTTGCAAGTCCACAGCGTGGGACGCCGGGATCTCGCGGCGGCGGATCGGTCGCGCGCTCGGCTCAGCGAGGCCGTACCCAGATGCAAGGCAAGCCGACGCGCCACTCACGGCGTCGGAGGCGCGGTGCGCCAGCGCAGCGCGGTCAGGTCTCGCTCGTCGGCGCGGTGGCTCTGGTCGCGTGCTCGCTGGTCCAGGGCCCAGCGTGCGGCAAACGCGGTCGGGCACGACGAATTCAACCGATAAGAGAGCTCCAGACCCCTTTTCGAGACGATCCACCCCCCGAAAGCGTCGCTCCAGACCCCATTTCGCCGAGCGCTGGACCCCCTCACGCCCCGCGCCCGCCCCCCTCGGGCGCCGGGGGAGACCCCTCTCCGCGCGTGCCGGACCCCTTCAGCGCTGCCTGCCGGCGCCTTTCAGCGCCCCCTGGTGGGCCCGGCGTCGGTGGGTTTGACGTCGGGCTCTGCCGGCTCGGCGGCCTCCTCGTCGGCCGTCTCCATCGCTTCCTCGTCGACGGCGTCGGTGGCCACAACGACGGTCCCACTGCGCTTCACCTGGGTGAGACCGAGCTTGATTTGCTCTTGCACGTTGAGCACCGAGCGAAGAGCGGTGCCCCAGTCGTTGAACCAATCACGCAAATCGGCGATGGCTTCGAGCTGCGTGGCCTGGGCCTTGTTGATCGCGGCGGCGTCGGTCTTCGACGCCGGCACCTCGCCGACGAGGTGAGAGGCCTTGTCGAGGAGCGCTCGCACTGCGGCGACCTTCGCCGCGGTGAGCCCCCGGGCTTCCAGGGTGGCGCGTACCTTGGTGGCGTGCGGACTCTTGCTCTTCGGGAGATCGTCCAGGCGATTGAGAAACGTGGACACCGATCCCACGACGCCGGGGCCGAGCGGCTGTTGCTCCAGGTTCTTGAAGAACACCGCGGCAAAGTCGTCGCGCGCGTCGCGGGGGACCATGCGACGGATGACGGCCCGGGTCCGTGGAAACCAGGTATTCTCGAAGGTGTCAATCTCCTGGAGCAGGCGGAGCTGCTCGCCGCCTTCGACCGGGTTGCCCGCCTCGTGCTCGGCAAACCAGTGATCGAGCGGGCGGTCGGCGCCCGCCGAGATCTGCCAGAGATGCCAACCGTGCTTGTGCTCGGCGGCGGTATAGCCCTCTCGCCGCGCGCGCCTCACGTACGTGGGCGACTGGACAGCGACGAGGAACCGCATGACTCGGTTGAGAAAGCGCTGGGCGGCCGGGGCGACCTGCGTTGTCTGGACGACTTCGTCGCCGCCGGCGAGATGTAATTGTCGCTGATGGGTGAATGTAGTTGACGTCGCGCAGCGGCCTTTTTCGCGCTGGGTTTCGACATGAGACCTCCCCTCGTTGGGTCAACGAGATGCCGCGATGGTCGATGGCGCGTTGTGAATCGTCAAGCAAGATCGGCGGAGCCGCCAAAAATCGATCGCGCCGGGCCGACGCGGGAAAATCGCTACCGGATCGACATCGCGGCATCTGCTCGGATCGGGGCCCGACGCTCGGCGGCGCGGGGGGTTGCGGTGTAGGTTAGTGCCATGTACGAGATTCAGGCGGGGACGCGTCGTTCGCCCGCTGGAGCTGGTGCGACTCCCGGGCGCTCATCCGCCGATGATCACCGTGCTTTTGGCCACGACGAGCCCTGCGGGGAGATCCTTGGGGTCGTTGCAGGTCTTCGCTTGGTCGCCGTCACGCGCGGCCTGACGATTGTTGATGAGCACGGTGCCGCTGCCTCCCACGATGACACCTTGGTTGCTCGGCGGCTTGTCGAACGTCTTGCCCGGCGGTGCGAGGTGAACCGGCGTGTTGGTCGCGGTGGTACCCACCATCGCCGCGTACTTCTTCTCCACCAGCACGTTTGGGCTCAGGTCGCCGTCGATGATCCCGAGGAACGGCAGCTCCATCGGGCTCCCATTCAACAAATGCGTGTCGGTGGCGAAAATCGTGTCTTTTGCCTTGGCGGCAGGCTTGGGCATGTCAGCTCACTCCTTCATCGTCCGGTGGCGCGGGCGCGAAGCTCGGCTACCAGTGTCCTCAAGCGGTCGACGAACTGGGCCTGCTTAGCCGGCTCTTGCCTGAAACGCGCGGCAAAATGATCCTGGAGCGCCTGTTTGACGGCGGGGGAGGTGACGCCGAACTGCTTCCAGGTCGCCGGATCTTCTTCTCCTCGCACCATGAGGTGAGCTCGCAACGCTGCGTAGTCGGCGAGAGAGAGATCGGGCACCACCAGAGGGTTCGCGCCGGGAGGCATGCGCGCGCCAGGCAGAGGCGTCACCTGGACTCCGGGCAACGGGGCAGCGTGCGCGAACGCGGGCGCGTCGACGGCGCGTGTTGCTGCAAATGGTATCGACGGCCGATACGCGTGATCGCTAACGGCCGCGGTGCCAGTCATGGCCGCGGGGGCGCGCACGACCGGCGCTCCTGCGTGTAGCTCCACCGCGGGCGTCCCCGCTCGTGGCTCCGTCTCGCGACTCTGCTCGAAAGACGCCGCGGTGCCGGTCCGGCGCGCGGCCAAAGCGAGCTTCGCTTTGGTCACGAGGCGGGGCAGCCCCAGCGCAAGGAGCCCTTGTTTCGAAAACTGGAGGGCCCAGTAGGCTTCGATCTGGGCATCTCGCGCGGCGTCGATCCCGAACTGCTCGAAGACATCGGCCATCGCGGCGCCGGGCTCCTCGCGGGCCGCCACGAGATCGACGTAGCGATTCAGGTCGAAGCCATGCCCGTCCGGCTCGATGGCTTGAAAGGGAGTTGCCGGCGCGCGCGGCGCCTCGGCCCCGAATGCCGTGCCCGTGGAGAGTCTGGGCTCGGCTGCCGGCGCTCGGCTGACGCCAGGGAGCGTGGGTGGCGGGGGTGCGGGCTGGTCGCCCGTGCTCTTGGCGAAGGGGAGCGCCAAGCCACGCGGGATATCGAGGGAGAGCGCGGTGCCGGCGAGGGCGGGCCGTGAGGGCGCGAGCAAGGTGGAGTGCTGGACGGCAATGACGGGCGGAGCATGCGCCAACGGGCCCGGCGGCGGCGCCCAGGGCATTGCCGCGGAGGCCACGGCAAGCGGTATCGCCTCGTCGCCCGCCCGGACCTCGGTATTGCCGAGTACGCGCGAAAGCTCCGCTTCGCTGCGCCCCTTCGCCTCCGATGTCTGGTCGGTCGGCGCGCCGTCATGGAGAATGACGAGGATCCCCCGGCTGCAGCGCCGCGTCACGCCGCCGCGCAATCCTGCAGCGGCACGCACGAGCACCGCCCAGCTCCCGGGGCCAGTCGCCCACGCCTCGGGCCGTAAGCACGTCTCGTCGGCAGTCATGGCGTCGGCAACGGCCCCGGTGAGGGCTAGCAATGTCTCGGGGTCGAGGTTGAACAGCGGCGCCTCGAGCGACGCGCGCAGAACGAAGGCAGCGCCGCCAGGTTCGTTTGGCACGACCCGAATCGTGCATGCGCCGATAGGGCTCTGGCCGGGCCGCGCGACGAGCGGGACGTGATGCGTCGGCCCTCCCGCCCTGCGCCGGTCCGGGTGAATGCGCGAGACTTCGAGAACGAACCCGGCCGTTGCCGTGGTGATCGACACATGTTGCCCGTGGACTTGCGTCCACACGCCACCGATCCGGTCCGCGAAGCAGGTGGCGACGACGGCGAGCGTGAAAGCCGCCTCTTCGAGCGTGGCAATCGGTGTGTAACGTAGAGTCCGCAAGATCATGGGCACGTCAGGACCTCCCGAGCCAGGCAGCGACGGCTTCGGCGCCTCGCGGCCCGGCCGCGCGCCAGACCTCCTGCACGCCCTCGATCCGCCCCGCGAAGGCGTCGGACCGCCCCGCGAGCCGCGCAGCGTCGAGGTCCTTCAACTCGACGCGCGCGCCGTCCACCCGCTCGATGACGACCTCGCGGCGCCACGCGCCGAGCTGCAGGAAGAGGCGAGCCGGCTCGCGATACCCTGAGTCGGCGCGCGCGAGCACGGCGACGGACTCATCGAGCGCGTGCGCGTGGCGGAACCAGAGGACGGTGATGCCGACCACCCGATACAACCAGAGTGCATTGGAAAGCACCATCGCCAGCACGATGCCCCCGAGGGAATCTCCGAGCTGCCCTGCTTTCCAGAGGAGGAGAACCATGAGGCCCGCGGCCGTGACCACCGTGGCACGGGCGAACAGCCGCCATGTATGGTTGTCGTCGCTCACCACGAGGATCGATCCGGCCGGCAGCAACCGCCTTGCGCGTGCTCCGATGAACCACTTCGCGAGGAGCGGTGACAGAAGATTGAGGTGCAATGGCGCGACCGCGATGGTCGCGACGACGCCAACGACGACATCCTCGGTCATGTGTGAAACCGCGAACGCGCGAGAGAGTCTCCCCGCGCTGGCGAGCAAGAGTGCTCCCAGAACGAGCGTCAGCGGGCTCGCGACGAAAAGCGCGATCGACGTACGGACGAGGCTCCGTGCGAAGTCGTGGGCGCTCGGCGGCTCGTCCACCGTCATAGATCGGCCGCTGCCTTCCAGCCCCGGATGAAGCGCATCCGCTCCTGCGCGACGAGCTGGCCATTCTGGACGATGACCTTGTAACGGAGTCGCCAGTAGAAGAGTGACCAGTACGAGGGATGGATCGGTATGTCGATACTGGTGGTGCTGAAGAACGCTCCCCGGAGCCGTGTCTCCACCTCCTGCTGCGCCGCCGCGACGAGGACGCTCGTCGTCAGCGCGTAGAACGCCCCATGATGACAGATGACCTGCCACTCGTCGGGAGGAACGCCGTGAATGTCAGCCAGATAGAGGATCGTGTGGGGGTTTGGCAACCCGACGTAGACGTCCTGGTTGTGCGGCACCATCGGAGCGCCGGCCACCATGTTCGGCTCCTTCTCCCCCCAGCCGCGCGTCGCTATCTGATCGCCGTTGTCGTTGTCGGTCCAGCGCCAGTGCATATGGAAGCAGTCGTGCGGGCAGAACGGCGCCATGCTGATCTTGTCCATCTTGAGCTTCGCGTAGTCGGCGGGGGTCAAGGTGGCGTGGGTGGCGTCCATGGTGTTCGCCGGGATGAGGGTCGTGATGAGGCCCTCCGGGATCTTCATCTTCGGCGCCATGTGGATGCTGTCGAAGGCGCCCTGACGCGCGTACTTCGACACGCGGTTTTCGGGAAAGGTCTGATTCAGGACCGCGCTACCGATG
The DNA here is from genome assembly GCA_040006075.1 of Byssovorax sp. Taxonomy (GTDB): domain Bacteria; phylum Myxococcota_A; class Polyangia; order Polyangiales; family Polyangiaceae; genus JANYGI01. The sequence goes on from JBDTXR010000063.1 coordinate 11,060, forward strand.
GTGAAGATCCCCATGAGGCCGGGGATGACGTCGCTCGTATCGCGTTCGACGTAGCCGAAGCCATCGTCCGTCGAGAGCTCCTGGCTCCGCGTGTGGTCGACCACCTTGATCACGGAGCCACCAAGCTTCGCGACCGGATCGTCGATATAGTAGTTGAACAGGTTCGCCCAGACGACGAATGGCCCGAAGAAGTCCTGGACCGTCATCACCCAGCGGTTGGAATCGGTGATGAGGACCGCGTCGATCTCCTTCGTCATGTGGTAGGGCGTCCCGTCCGGCGCAGCCGCGCTCATGTAGTCCATCATCGTTTTCGGGATGTCGTGCGGCCCGAGCGTGTTCATGGACTTCATGCGCATATCCATCATGTTCCACCCGCTCGGGCGGGTGAGCCTCACGCCACCCGACGCGCGGTCGAGCTCCGTGGTCGACGCGATCATGATGTGCGGGAAGATGTCGGCCTCTCCGGTCGCCCGGCCCGCCGCAGCCTGTTTGTCCCACCGGCTCACGGTGACGCTGCACGTCACGACGATGCGCGCGATCACCGTGCCAATGACGACGGTGCTCGGAACCGATCCGCTCGGGGACTGCGACTTCGGATGCGGTAGCCAGAGATCGTCGTTGAACAAGGCTTCGCGCGCGTCGACGTCGGGGGCGTCGAGCCCGGCCTTCGCGGCCGCCTCGAGCGCCTCATCGGCCTTGTAGTAGGGTTCGAGCGTGGTCGGATCCATTTTGGTCACAGGCTGCGCTTCATACGAACCGTCGTCGGCGCGCACGAGGTCGAACAGGAAGGCGTGCACGAACGAGGGGTCGAACCTCAGCTTGTTCTTCCACAAGGGATCACCGGCGCCCGAGGTCCACGTGTCGTGTGTCACATACGAACTCAGGTACGACTCCTTCCCGAGCTCGAGCTGGATCCGCTTCTTGTTGAAATGGATGGTGACGTAAGAGTCGAAGTCCCCGGAGGTACGCGTCTTGGAGTCGCCGAACTCGACGGACGAGAGGACGAGCATTCGCGCGAATTCGCTGTTCTTAACCTCGTCGACGAGGCACGAGATGTTCTCGGCGGTGGTGTAGGAGTCCGAGGCCGTGTAGCCCCAGAGCTCGATGAAATCCCGCGACGGCGCTGGCTGGCCCGGCGGTGGCGGCACCTCGAGCGCTTTGACCTTCGTCGCGAACGTGTCGATGTCGGGAGGCGTGAGGTTGAGCCGCTGGTCGGTGATGTCTCGGATCGGCGTGACGACGCGCGCGATCTCCGCGAGCTTGGGCTCTCGACTTGCCCCGCCTTTCGCTGCGTTCCAGGCGGCGGCGAGGGGGAGCGTCCGAAAAATCTTCTCTTTCAAGCTGGCCATCGCAAACGACTCCTCGGATGATTCAAGTCTTCGGGGGGACGGGCGCCGACATCGCTGCGAGCGGGACGCGGTCCTCGCCGGCCAAGCCTTCGACGACGGTGAAGACATCGCCCACGTACCCCGTCATCACGACGCTGCCGCCGACAGGACAGACGCGCTCGACGACCTCGCCGGTCGGCGTCGCGATGCGGAGCGTCAGCTCCGTGATCCCGGGCGGAACAGCGCTCTTTTCGAGGAGGAAGGTCACAGTCCCTTGCGGACGGCTCTCGTCGACAGGGGTGCCGCCCGCCGCGCCGAGCGGGCCGCAGTTCAACTTCACGAGCGCGCCGTCGAGGTGCGCCTGCGCGTCGAGGAACAGCCGCGCGAGCGCCCCGCCTTTGCCACCCGCCACGCAGGCGACGGTGCCCCCGCCGAGCGACGCGGACCCGGCCAGCGTCAGCGTCGCGGCACCGTTCCCCTGAACGATCGAGATGCGATCGCTCGCCTGGAGCTGAAGGGTGGGCGCTTCGAGGAGGATCGAGTCCGGCGTGAGCAGGATCTTGCTCTTGCCGCAGGAGAGCTCGATCGACGTCTCGCTCGTGATGCGCATGTCGCCGACGCTGCCGAGGCGGTACCGGCCCGCCACGCCGAGACGATCGTCGCCGGGCAGCGCTGGGTCGGCACCGACCACGGTCGTACGCTGACCCTGGTACACGCGCTGCGCGTGGCCGCCGACGCGGAGCGCGTCGTCGCAGCCGACCTCGATGCCGCGCGCGCCGCCGATCAACGTCGTGTCGTCCTCTCCCACTACGGACTTGCGCGCCTTGCCGACCACCGTCGACGAGGCGCCGTCGATCTTGGCGTCGTAGTCGGCTCCCACGCGCGTGATCATGTCGACGCCAGCGGCGACCGTGAGCTGGTCGTTCGCCGAAAGCTTCGCGTTTTCCGAGGCCGCGAGCTCGAGCGTACGGCTCGACCGCAGCGCGACCACTTCAGCGCCGAGCTGATCTTCGAAGAGCAGCGAGTTGCCGCCCGCCCCACCCGGGCTCGACGACGTGAAGATGCCCGACTGTGTTTGCCGCTCAGGCAATCCCACCGGCGGCGGAAGGCGCCCGTTGTGCAGGCTCGCGACGACGACGGGGCGATCGGTGTCGCCATCGAGGTAGCCGACCAGCACCTCATGGCCGACACGTGGCACGAACTGGACGCCGTAGCCGCCGCCCGCCCAGGCTTGCGCTACGCGGAGCCATGCGGACGACTTGTCGTCAAAGTTGCCCTCGAGATCCCAGTGGAACTGGACCTTCACCCGGCCATAGATGTCGGTGTAGATCTCCTGATTCGGCGGACCGACGACGGTCGCGGTCTCGAAGGCTTGGCGGACGGCGCGCGTCGGCCTTTGCGCCCGATAAGCGACCGACGCGGGGACCGAGGAGAAGCGCCCGCGATAGATCGGCTCCCCGTCCTTTGCGTTCGCGGGATTGGCACCTTGGTGCGAGATCGACGTGACCACGTAATCGCCGTCGACGCCGTCGGAAGGGTGATCCACGAGGTCGAACCGGTGTCCGGGGAGCAGGCGCCGGCTCGCCGTGTCGCCCGTGGCGACAGCGGAGTCGGCCGTCTCGGAGTCGAGGACGGTCTTCGCCTCCACCGGCTCGACGAGCGCTTGCTCGCGCGAGTTCTGGTGCTCGTACACGGTGAGGCCCTCGTCCACGAACGCGCGCATTCCATCTCGATCGAGGTTCTCGCGGCCAGCGAGGAGCCGGGCGCCATCGACGCTCGCGGCGTCGCGGTGCGGCGCGAGGGGTCGGACAAAATCGTAGCGACGCAGGAGCACGCGCTCCGTCGCGAGCCCGTGTGTGACACGCAAGGCCGTCACGTGATCTTCTTCGTGCTTCAGGGACCCACCGCCCTCGAGCGCATCCCCGCGGAAGCGGAGCGTGCTCGAGCCCGCGATCGACGAATAGCCCATCGGCGCGTCCGAGAAGACGACGACCTCGAGCGGGCCGCCTCCGGCCGCAAACGTCGCCTGGGGATCGTGCTCGAAGAAGAAGAACACGCCCTCGGAAGCGCACAACCGCGTCACGAACGCGTAGTCCGTCTCGTCGTACTGGACACAATAGGCGCGGCGCTGGAGCTCGCCGCTGAGCGCCCAACGACCCTGCACGCCGGACAGCGCAAGCACGTGGTCGACGATGTCGCGCGTGGTCGCGTCTTGGAAAATTCGGCTTGACCGCCGCTTCGTGAGCAGCGTCAGGCGCGGGACGAGCCGTACGGCCTGCAGCGTCGCGCCGAACGCATCGACGCCGACGATCGCGGCGCTCGCCACGATGCCGTGCACGGCGCGGGCCGTGGCGCCGGCTACATGCATCTGGAGCGAGGCGCGCTGCTGGATCGCGCTACGGCCCAGAGGCGCGACGCCCGCAGCGACGGTCAGGCTCACGTCGAACGCATAAACGTCATTGATGCGCTCTTGCCCCTCGAACCGCGTTACGCCGATGCGGTCAGTCGACCCCTCGATGGCAAGCGTGAAGGCGGCCGCGCCGAGGGCAGACGCGGCGGCTTCACCCGATGCGACGTTGGACGGATTCAAAACGTTCACACGATCCTCTTGCTGCGTGGATGAGCGCTCGGGCGATTGCGACGGTCGCTCGCCGCGAGGACGTACGGTGTCGGTGTGCATCGAGCGCCGCGTCGCCGAGGCTCGATGCGCTGGCTATCGCGCATCGATGCGCGGGTCAAGCGGATATAAAGGGTACAGGTATGTTTGCGTTCCCCGTCTGGAGTGGTGAGGACGGGCTGTCTATTGTTGACCAACAAGGCGATCAGGTGGCGACCTCACTTGCTCGAGCGAGCCTCGCTTGCATTGCGCGAATGCCCGAGCTCGTCGTCAACGGAGCAAAGCTCGGCCGCGAGCGAGAGACGCCCCACCATCCCCGGTGCTATCGTCCGCGCCCCCGTGAGCCCCCGAGCCTCTCTCCGCCGGGCGGCGGCCGAATTCTTCGACGATCCGTGGCGATCCACCGCGGCGCTCCTGGCCGTGTCCGCGATGATCACGACGATCGCCCTGACCGTCGGGCCGTGGTTCCGCGACACCCATACCTTCGGCTTCCACGACTGGGACGTGCAGGCGTCGCACCGCCACCTCGTCCTGCTCTCGCTCTTTCGCTACCACGAGTTTCCTTCGTGGAATCCCTTCGCTTGCGGGGGATTTCCCGCGTGGGGCTACGTCGAGGCCGACACCATCGTCGTCTCGCCCTTCCTGCCCGCGTACCTCGTGCTCCCGCTCGCGCTGGCGATTCGAATCGAGGTCCTGGGCATGGCCGCCATCGGCGCGGCGGGCGCGTACGCCGCGGCCTCGCGCTTCACCAGAAGCCACGCCGCGCGCGCGCTCACCGCGGTGCTCTGGGCTGCCAACGGCCGCTGGGCGCTGCAAGCGGCGTCGGGGCACACCTGGCACCTCGCCTACGCGTGGCTGCCATGGTGCCTGTTCTTCTTCGAGCGCGCGCGCGGGGCTACCGTCGATGGCCGGCCCGCGGGCTCGAACGAGCGCAAATCGACGCGGATCCTCGACTATTCGCTCGGCGGTGTGGGCATCGCGATGCTGGTCTACTCGGGCGGCATCTACCCGTTGCCGCACACCGTGCTGGTGCTCGGCGTCTACGCGTTGCTGCTCGCCGCGCTCGAGCGATCGGCGCGCCCGCTGGTCGTGCTCGGCGTGATCGGCCTGCTCGGCGTCGGGCTCGCCGCGCCCAAGCTGCTCCCGCTCATCGATGGGTTCCGCAAGGCGCCGCGCCTGATCGAGTCGACCGAGACGATGGACCTCGGCGCGCTCTGGGCGATGCTCACCTCGCGCGATCAGGCCTTCTCTTCGCGGCCCGCGCGGGTCACGCCCTACGGCTGGCACGAGTGGGGGATCTACGTGAGCGTGACCGGCGCGCTCGTGCTCGTGCTCGGCGTGGCCTTCGTGCAAGGGCGGCGCGAGTCGGCCCTGAAGGGGCTCGGGATCCTCCTCGTGGCGCTGGGATTTGGCGCGTTTCACCCCGAGGCGCCGTGGACGCTGCTCCACAAATTCTCGCCGGTGTTCCAGTCGCAGCACGTGCCCTCGCGCTTCCTTTACCCGGCGATCCTGATCCTCGGCCTGGTCGCGGCCGCGGGGATCGGGCGGGCGATCTCGACGCGGGAGCGCACCGTCCCGTGGCTCGACGCCGCGGCGGCCGTGCTCGTGCTCGGGCTCGGCGTCGACATTGGCCTCGTCGCGCGCAAACCCATGGAGCAAGCGATGTGGATGGTGCCGCCGGACGGCATCCCCCAGGGAAAGCCGTTCCACTTCGAGACCGAGCCGCCTTTCCAGTACAAGCGACGCGACTGGGCCGGTCCGATGTACCTGGCGATGCTCGGCAACACCGGCGTGCTCAACTGCTATGGCGCCCCGCCGTTCGACCGGCGCGGGGCGATCGCGACGAAAGACGCGCGCTACAGGGGTGAGGTCCACCTGGAGGGGGAGGGCGGGGGCCACGCGACGCTGGTGGAGTGGAGCCCGAACCACGTCGTCATCGACGTTGACGGGGCGACACCCTCGTCTCTCCTCGTCTACAACATGAACTTCGACGAGGGCTGGCGCGCCGACACCGGGCCGATCGAGCCCTTTGAAAACACCCTGGCGACCCGGCCGCGCGCGGGCAGCTCGCGGGTGACCTTCCGCTACCGGCCGCCATATTTCCTCGCGGGGTTGCTCGTCGGCGCGGCGACGCTTTCGGGGCTCGCGCTCGCGCACCGGCGCGCCCGCCGCGACGACGAGGCCGCGTGAGCCCGCCGCCGAGCCGCCTGCGCTGGGTGCTGTTGGCCATCCCCCTCCTCGGGCTCGTCGAGCTCGCGGGGCAGCAGTGGGCCGCGCACCGCGCCCCCGCGCTCGACGCCTGGGGCGAGGTCGAGGCGCCGGTGCGGGCGCTGAAGCAGGCGGGCGATCTGGTGGTGATCGCCCCGGAGTGGGCCGATCCGCCGGCGCGGCGCGTGCTCGGCGACGATCTGATGCCGCTCCGCGACGTGGCCCGCCCGGACGAGAGCCGCTACGCGCACGCGATCGAGGTCTCGATCCTCGGCGAGCGCGCGCCCGAACTCCGCGGGTGGACCGAGGAGAGCCGCCGCGAGCAGGGGAAATTCGTGATCCGCCGCCTCGCGAACCCCGAGCCCCACGCGGTGATCTACGACTTCGTCGATCACGCGCGGCCGGCCGAGGCCGACGTACGCGGGACCGATCCACCGATGGTCTGCCCCTGGAACCCGGCCGCGACCGTCGTCGCCGGCGGGCTCGGCGGCCACCCCACGTTCCCCGCCGAGCGCTTCGAGTGCCCGAGCGGCCTGTTCTTCAACGTCGGCGTCACGGTGATCGCCGACGAAGAGTTTCGCCCGCGCCGCTGCCTCTGGGCGCACCCGCCGCTCCACGGCGAGATCGTCACCCGCTTCCACGACGTGCCGCTCGGCCAGGTGATCCGCGGCCACGGTGGCCTCTACTGGATCATCGAGCGCGAAAAGAAGGGCGCGCCGGTGACGCTCACGGTCCGCGTCGACGGCGACACGATAGGCTCGTTCACCCACCACGACGGCGACGGCTGGAAGGGCTTCGAGATGCCCCTCGGCGCCCACGCCGGGCAGCGCGCGCGCGAGGTCGAGCTCGCGGTGAGCTCCGTCAACTACCGTGATCGCCACTTCTGCGTCGAGGCCGACACCCGATGAGCGACAAGATCCGCGGGCCAATCACCGACGCTGTCGTCTCCCTCGCCCTCTTCTTCGGCTACGTGACCACGCTCCTGCGCAGCGTGCGGGATCTGGGCTATGCTCGCGACGAGGGCTTCTATTTCCAGGCCTCGTCGAGCTACGGGCGCTGGTTCGAACTGCTGTTCAAGCACGGCAAGGCCGCCTTCGTGCCGCAGACGGTCGACACCTACTGGAACGCGAACCCCGAGCATCCCGGCCTGATCAAGGGGCTGTTCGCCCTCTCCAACCTCTTCTTGCAAAAGAAGCATCACCTCTTTGCGATGGAGGGCACGAGCTACCGCTTCCCGGCGATGGTGCTCGGCGGTCTTTGCCTGGTGATTGTCTATCTCTGGGGAGCCGAGGCGCGCGGGCGGGCAGCGGGCCTGCTCGCGGCGCTGCTCCTGGGGCTGATGCCGCGCTTCTTCTTCCAGGCGCACCTGGCCTGCTTCGACGTGCCGATCGTGACCATGTGGACGCTGACGGCCTATGCGTACTGGAAATCGCTGCGCGCGCCCTCGCTGGGGTGGCCGGTGCTCACCGGCATCGCCTTCGGCCTGGCCCTCGACACCAAGCACAACGCGTGGTTTCTGCCGTTCGTCGTGGTCGCCCACATCGTCGGTCGCGAGGTGATTCACCGGCTCGACGTGCGCCGGCGCGGCGTCGCGAACCCGGAGTTTGGCCCGTCACGGACGCGCTCGCTCACGGCGCTCGGCGCGATGGCGATCTTCGGACCGATGGTGTTCGTCGCGCTCTGGCCGCACCTCTGGCACGACACGGTGGCGAGGGTCCGGTGGTACGTCTCGTTCCACCTCAACCACGAGTATTACAACATGGAGTTCCTGGGGAAGAACTACTGGTCTCCCCCGATGCCACGCGGCTATGCGTGGGTGATGACCGCGACCACGGTCCCGGCAATCACGCTGCTCCTGTTCTTCGTGGGGCTCGCGGTGCGCGGTCGGGCGCGGCTCTCGGCTCTCGCCGGCGCGACGCTGGGCCGCAAATCGGCGGCGATCGCCCGCTGGACTCGAGATCTCCCGGCGCCGCGCTTCGATCCCGGCTCCACCGATCTGCTCTGGCTGCTGGGCCTGGTCGTCAACTACGCGGCGTGGACCTCGCCCAGCACCCCGATCTTCGGCGGGACGAAGCACTGGATGACAGCCTATCCCTTCCTCGCGCTCTTCGCGGGATGTGGCTTTGCCGCGGTGGTGCGGGCGTTGCGGCGCGAGCTCTTGCGCTACCGCCGGCGCTTCGCCTGGGCCCTCGCCGCGGGGCGCCCGGCGCTCCCGCTGACGGCGCTGGCGGGCGCCGCGGTGATCGCCGCGCCCGCGGCCGAGACGCTGCACGCGCACCCGTGGGGCCTCTCGGCGTACACCCCGCTCGCGGGCGGCGCGCCGGGCGCGGCCACGCTGGGCCTCAACCGCAGCTTCTGGGGGTACACGACGGGCGCCATCGTCCCCGACCTCGACCGCGAGGTGCCAAAGCGGGGGAGCGTGTATATCCACGACACCGCCGGTCCCTCGTGGGACATGCTCGCCACCGACGGTCGGCTGCGGCGCGACATCCGCGGGGTGTGGTCGGTGGCCGGCGCGGACTTCGCGCTTTATCACCACGAAAAGCACATGCGCGGCCAGGAGTTCCAGGCCTGGGTGGCCTATGGAACGGTGCGCCCACTCCTCATCGGCGGGCTCGACGGCGTGCCGGTGATCCTCGTCTACAAGGCGCCCCCGGCGCGCTGACCCTCTCCCGGCCGCGCTTCAGGGCGCGACGCAGAACCCGTAGGTGCTGGAGTTGTACGTGACCGCGGTGGCGAAGCTCGAGCAGAAGAGCTTGTCGAACGGGCACCCGCCGCCGAACGCGTCCGCCGGGTGACACCACTTCTCGCAGGTGAACATCGCTCCCGAACCGATGCAGAGCAGGCCCTTGTCGCAGTCGTCGGCGTAGGTGCACATGGCGCCGAGGACGGTCTTCTTGCTGCGGGCACAGTCGAACTCGCTGTTGCTGTCTTGCAGGCACGTGAGCCCGACGCCGCACGGCGCGGCCGACTGCGGATCGCAGTGCGCGGTGCAGGCCTTGAGGCTCGGGATCGGCGTGTTGACCTTGCTCTGGAGCACCGGGACGCAGTGGGCCCCCGCCGAGCAGTCCGCGGTGATGCTGCAGATAGGCTTGCAAACGTGCAGATCGAGGTCGCACCAGGTCTTGGCAGCGCAGTCGTTGTCGGTGTCGCAGCCCGACCAGGCGGCGGTGGGGGAGGCCCCGATCGGGATGCAGTCGGACTCGCCCGTCGTCTCGTCGATGACGGCGCACTTCGTCGTGACGTCGGGACAGCCGCACTCGTGGCCCGGGAGGTACTCGCAGGTGCCTTTGCCCTTGTGGGTGATGGCGCAGACCGGCCCGCCGCCCCCGGTCCCGCTCGCCGAGGCCGCGCTGCTGTCGGCCGAACTCGTCGCCGCGTCGCCTCCGCCGGTGCCCGCCACGCTCGAGCTGGTGCTCGCTCCGCCGCCCCCGGTCACGACACCGCCGGTGGTGCTCGTGCCGTCCGACACGAAGCCGAACGTCGGGTAGCCGCACGCTCCGGCCGCGACGGCGGCCCCGCCCGCGAGCAAGAAGAACAGCAATGCACGAGGCGTGGTGAGGATTCTCATGGGATCACGAAGGCCAAGCGACTGCCCTCGATGATACAGGAGGGACCCCGACGCGGAGCCGAAATCGGCGCCTTCGCTCGGCGCGGGCAGGAACGCGGCCCGCGCTCGGCCTCAGCGCTTCTTCGCCGTGGTCTTTCGCGCCGTCGCGGCGGGCGCTTTCTTGGCGGCGGGCGCTTTCTTGGCGGCGGGCGCCTTCTTGGCGGCGGACGCCTTCTTCGCGGCGGGCGCCTTCTTCGCGGCGGGCGCCTTCTTCGCGGTCACTTTCGCCACGGGCTTGCGCGCGGGCTCGGATTTCGCGGCCGGCGTCTTCACTGCAGGGCGAACGCCCTTCCGGGGAGGAGCGGCTTCTTCTTCCTCGTCGCTTTCGTCCTCGTCCTCGTCGTCGTCCAGCTCCGGCGCCGCAGGCGCGGCCTTCACGCCGCGGCCGACCTTGGCGGCGGCAGGCGATGGCGTGGGCGCCGGGACGGCCGCGGGCGCGAAACCCCGCTCCCCGACGATCGCCCGGGCTTCGCGGGCGAAGAGCGCCAGCAGCGCGTCGACGTCGCGCGCGTCCTGATCCGAGAGCGGGGTGAACGAGACGGCGAGCGTGCGGGCGTTCTCCATTTCCCAGCTCGCGACGCAGCCGCCCCGGAGGATGGTCTGCTGGCCAGCCGCGTCGATCTTCGGGGCGAGGGCGCGATGCTCGGCCGGAGCGAGCGGGCGTCCGAGATCGATGGTGCGCTCGATGGTCGGCAGATCGACGATGCCCGCCTCGACGAGATCGGTGAGCTCGTCGGCGATGGCCTCTTCGAGCTCGAGCCGGCCGTCCGGATCGCCGTCCTCGAGCAGGAACGTGGCCGAGCGGTCCTCGGCGCTGTACGCGGTGAAGTGCGCCTGCACGAGCTCGGCGGCGCGGCCGAGCGCCTCGCGCATGGCCGCGACCGTCGCCAGCTTGCTCACCGTCGCGGCGACGTAGCCGAGCGTGTCGAGGCGGATTTGCACCTGCTCTTCGACGACGTCGCCGCCCTCGGCCGGGGCGCGGAAGAGGCCGTCGCGCAGGCTGCGGAAGATGTCGCGGCGGATGACGTTGTCCTCGGCGAACACGTCTTCCACGTGATCGGAGTCCATGAGCGCGGAGGTGAGCTCGTCGACCAGGGACTCGACCTCGTCGTCGAGCGACTCGCTGCCGAAGGTGCTCGTGACCTCGCCGCCGACGATCGCCATCGGCTCGATCCGCGGGACGATCCGGATGAAGCGCGGCGCCATGAGCTCTTCGAGCTCGCGGGCGAGCGCGGTCGCGCCACCCTTGACCACCAGGATGTGACCCTGCGCTTTCAGGGCGTCGACGACGCTCGTGGAGAGCGTGCGGGAGAGGTTCCTCTCGTTCACGGGGCGAGGAGCTTACACGTTTTCCCTCGACGTCAAGCGTCGTTCTCTTCGACGTAGATCACGACATCGCCGATGCGCTCGGGGATCAGGCCTGCTCGCTGGGGCCCGCTGCCGGGCCGGACCCGCACCCGCACCACGAAGCCGACGCCGTCCTCGCGCTCCACCCCGATGCCCGCGCACCACGGCTCGGCGGCGATCGCCGCCTTGAGCTGGTCTTTTGCCCGCCTGGCCGATCCCACGTCGCTCATCCCCGACGCTGTACCATTTTTCGGGCGCGCGCCGGAGCGTGCGAAGATGCGCCGCGATGCGAAGCCTGATCGTGGCGCTCGGCGCGGCCTCGTCGATCGCCCTCGCGGCGACGACGGCGCGAGCGGAGCCGGCCGGCCCGGCGATCGAGGTCGAGGGCTGGCCATGCAAGGGCTGCGTCACGTTCGCGCCGACCCGCGACGGCTCGGCGCGCCCGCTCCTGATCGCGCTCCACGGCGACGACGGCGGGACGGGGAAGCTCTTCCGCGCGCTCCGCCCCGCGTGCGAGCGCGAGCGGGTGATCCTCGTCTCGCTCCGCTGCCCGGTCGAGCTCGGCTGTCGCACCAGCTACTGGCAATGGCACGGCACGTCGACGCACGATCCCGGCTGGATCGCCGCTCAAGTCGCCGCCGCGCAGGCCCGATTCACCGTGGATCCAGCGCGGATCTACGCGGCCGGGTACAGCGGCGGCGCGACGTACCTCGGCTGGTACGTGCCCACGTTCCCGCGCGAGTTCGCGGCGGTCGCGCACATCGCGGGAGGCATGCCGTGGGGCACGCCTTGCCCGAGCTGCAAGGTCCCGGTCTTCTTCACGCTCGGCGCCGGCGATCCGATGCTCGTGCCCTACACGCGCCCGCTGCGCGACTACTACGCGAGCTGCGGCGGACACGAGATCGCCTGGCAGACGCTGCCCGGCGTGACGCACGAGGGGATCATCCCCACCGTGCAAGCAGGGAAAGGGAAGGAGATCCTCGCGTGGCTGCTCGCCCACCCCGCCGCGTGCGAAGGCCCCGCGATCGACGCGGGGATCGCCGCGCCGGTCGTGGACGATCGCGACGCCGCCGCGCCTGTCGCCGCGGCCGATCCGCCGGATCCGCCTCCGCGCCCGGTGGCGCCGCCGCCGCAGATCATCGCCCCCCGGCCGTCGAGCTGCGCGTGTGAGCTCGGCGCCCAGCGCGGCGATATCACCCCCGCAGTCGGGCTAGCGTGGCTCATGCTCGCCGCCGCGAGCCGTCGGCGCCGCGCCACCGTCGCGCGCTGACCGATCGAGTCGGCAACAGGAGACGATCGCGCGCGCAGCCTGGTAGCATCCGCGCCCATGATGCAGAGCGCGTATCGCGCGGCGCTGGCCGCGATGGTGATCGGGATCGGGATCCTCGGGTGCGGCTCGTCCGAGGTGAAGCCTCCCGAGGTTCCGCTCGCGGCCGCGGCGCCGGAAGAGCCCACGGCGACCGACGACTCGGGGCAGCTCGAGATCCTGTGCAACCCGCCGACGCCGGTCCTCGTCGACGGCAAGAAGGCGGGCACGACGCCGATCAACGGCTACCGCGTGCCGCCCGGGAGCCACGACGTCACCTTCGTCGACGAGCTCACCGGCAACCGCACCATGACCATCACGCTCGGGCCCGGCGAGGGGCGCGCGGTGGTGTCGGATCGCCCGCCGTCCGCGTCGACCACGGTCGAGCCGCCCGAGAAGAAACCCGCAGAAAAGAAGCCCGGCAAGGGTGGCGGCAAGTAATCGCGATGAGCGCTGAAGCCCTGGGGCCGGGCCGCCGGGTCGTCGTCTCGGCCTTCGCCGAGTCGCCGCCCGAGGCCATCGACCACAACCTCACCCTGGAGCCGATGGCCGCGCCGGATCTCGCCGCGCTCGGCCCGCGCGACGTCGTCGTCGCCGTCCGCAGCGCGGCCGTCGGGTGGGTCGATCTGCTGATGACGAGCGGCCAGTATCAGCACATGCCGCACCCGCCGTACACGCCCGGCCTGGAGTCGGCGGGCGAGATTGTGTGGGTAGGACACGAAGTCCGGGGCGAGATCGCGATCGGCGATCGCGTCCTCGTCGACGGCTTCCTCGCCGGCCCGCGATCGCTCGGCGCTTACCAGGCCTACGGCGGCTTCGCGACCTACGTCGTCGCGCCGATCGAGGCCGCGCGCCGGATCCCCGCGGCGCTCTCGTACGACCAGGCGGCGGCGCTCCTCGGGAGCTACGAGACGGCCTACCACGGCCTGATCACGCGCGGACGCCTCCAGGCCGGCGAGACCGCGCTGATCCACGGCGCGTCCGGCGCAACCGGGCTCGCCGCGGTGCAGGTCGCGAAGATCCTCGGCGCGAAGGTGATCGCCACCGGCCGCTCCGACAAAAAGCTCGCGGTGGTGAAAGAGCAGGGCGCCGATCACGTGATCAACTGCAAGGGCGAGGGCGCGGCCGTGCGCCCGTTCCGCGACGAGGTGAAACAGCTCACGGGCGGCCGCGGCGTCGACGTCGTCTACGACGCGGTCGGCGGCGAGATCTCGCTCGAGAGCCTGCGCTGTGTCCGCTTCGGCGCGCGCTTCCTCATCGTCGGCTGGGCGTCGACGCCGTTCGTGGCCCGCGGCAAAGGCCAGCGCGGCGCCCCCAACGCCAACGTGCTGCCGACCAACCTGATCATGATGAAGAGCCTCGACGTGCTCGGCTGCCCGACGGCGATCTCCACCGCGGAAGATCCGTCGAGCCGCGCGCCGCGCCTCGCGCAGGTGCTGGCGTGGGCCGAGAGCGGCGCGATCCGCCCGCACGTCTCGCACACGTTCCCCCTCGCCGAGTTCAAGGAAGCGATGCGCGCGAAGTGGAGCGGCGAGGTCATCGGCGGCTGCGTGCTCCACCCCTGAAGGCCCCCGCGGATCACGTCGTCAACGCGCGGGGACGACGTGATCCGGTGGGCGACCGCGTCACCCGCGCGCGACGCTCGCGCGCCGGCGACGCACCAGCGCGAGCGCGGCCAGCGCGGCGATCGGCGCGCCGGGCGGCAGCTCCATCGGCGTCGATCCGGGGACGCTGCACCCGCAGCCGCCCGTCACGCCGGTACCCGCGCCGCCGCCGCCTGTGCCGGTGGCGGTGCTCGTCGTGTCGCCGCCGCCCGCGCCGGTGGTCGCGCCGCCGCCGCCCGCGCCGGTCGCGCTGCTGCTGGCGCTCGCGCTGCTGCTGGCGCTCGCGCTGCTGCTGCTGCTGGCGCTCGCGCTGCTGCTGCTCGTGCCGCCGCCGGCGCCGGTGCCCATGCTCTCCTTCTTGCAGCTCGCGTCGCAGCCGTCGCCGCTCACCATGTTGCCGTCGTCGCACTCCTCGCCGGCGGTGACGATGCCGTTGCCGCACGCGGTCGCGGTGCAGTTGCTATCGCAGCCGTCGCCGTCGACGACGTTGCTGTCGTCGCAAGCCTCGCCCGCGGTGATCACGCCGTTGCCGCACGCGGTCGCGGTGCAGTTGCCATCGCAGCCGTCGCCGTCGATCGCGTTGCCGTCGTCGCAGGCCTCGCCCATGGTCACCACGCCGTTGCCGCACGCCGTGACGGTGCAGTTGGCGTCGCAGCCGTCGCCGTTCACCACGTTGCCGTCGTCGCAGATCTCGCCTGCGCTCACGATGCCGTTGCCGCAAGCCGTCGCGGTGCAGTTGCTGTCGCAGCCGTCGCCGTCGATGGCGTTGCCGTCGTCGCAGATCTCGCCGGTGGTCACCACGCCGTTGCCGCAGCCGGTGGGCTTGCAGTTGCTATCGCAGCCGTCGCCGCTCACCGTGTTGCCGTCGTCGCAGATCTCGCCGGGGCTGACCACGCTGTTGCCGCACGCGGTGACGGTGCAGTTCGAGTCGCAGCCGTCGCCGCTCACGGCGTTGCCGTCGTCGCAGATCTCGCCGCCGAAGACGACGCCGTCGCCGCAGGCGTTGACCCTGCACCCGGTGACGTTGACGTCGTCAACGGCGTAGCCCGCGTAGTTGCCGGCCGCGTCGCTGTCGAGGTGGTACTTCACCTGGAGCGACTGGCCGGCGTAGCTATCGAGGTTGGTCTCGACGAGGCCCCAGCCGGCGCTCTCCTGGATCGTGGTCGGCGCGAGGCCGACGGCGGCTGTCATCGTGCCGTCGAGGAACTCCCAGACGCGCTTCGGCGAGCCGACGCTGGGCATCACGTCGACCGAGGCGTGATCGTTGCTGGCGCTCTCGAGCTGGTATTTCTGCGACCAGCGAAGGCGGATCGGCGCGATCAGGCCCGCGAGCGAGACGCTCGGCGAGAGGAGATCGCTGCTGCTGGCGCTGGCGTAATTCCCGGCGAGGTTGGTCTTGAAGCATTTCGTGCCGCCGCCGCACGAGGCGATGACCGATCCGGCGGGGGTGCCCAGCGCCCACTGATCGAGCGTGCCCGAATGCGTGAAGCCGCTGGCCGCGTTCTCGAAATTCGCCGCGAGCACGCTGACCGAGTACGCGCCGGCCGGGCAAGCCACCGCGGGCGGCGGCGCGCACACGGTGATCGACCAGCCGTTGAGGTTCCCGCCAAAGGCGTTGCTGGTGTCGTCCTCGAGGTTGAGCGTCCAGGTCCCGCCGGCGTCCTCGCCGTCGAACCAGTGGAGACGATAGTTAAGCTTCGGCTGGAGGATACCGACGTTCATGATCGCAAACGCCGTGATCGGGAGCGCGGCCGAGTCGCTGAGGCCGAGGTCCATCACCGTGTTGGCGGCGCTGCCCACGTCGGTGAAGAGGGCGTTGTCGTTGCCGGCCGGCGACTGCAGGTGAGCGTCGATGTCGGGCATCGCCGTGTGATCCAGGGCGATGGCCATCGTCATCGATCCGATCCTCGTCCCGGCCGGGATGGTGATCGTCGAGGTGACGTTACCGCCGGCCGCCGGGATGACCTTGGGGACATCCACGCTGGGGTACGTGACACAGGCGGCCTGGGAGGGCAGCGGGGTCACCGACACGGCGAGGTGGTAGGTGCCGGAGGCGCCGGCCACGCCCGCGGCGACCCGGAAGTAGTAGTTGCCCGCGCTCTTCACGGTGTAGAAGAACGCCTCTGAATCGGGCCCGGCCATCCCGCCCAGATCGTTGGTCCCGAAGCTCGATCCCCCGTTCACCCCGAAGATCAGCTGTCCGTTCCAGTCGCCGTCGCGCTCCGGATCGAGATCGAGGCTGCCATACACCGTGTCGCCGGCGTTGAGCGGGAAGGTGTAATAGTCGTTGTCGGCAGTCGTCGCGAGCGCCCCGGCAATCCACTTCCCGGCCGGCAGCGGCTGGGCGTTGATCAGGTTGTCGTTGGGCTCGAACTCGGCGAACGGGACACCGCTCTTGATCATGGTGTGGAGCTGATAGGGCCGGATCTGCGCCACGCCGGTGATCCGGAGGTAATAGGTTCCCGCCGTGGGAAGGACGGCGCCGGCGATGCCGGACGCGGTCGCGCCGTAGGTACCGTCGTCGAGATCGGTCTCGATCACCGAGACCCCGTCGGAGGCCAGGAGATCGAGGGTGGTATCGAAGGTACCGCTCGAGCTCCACGCGGTCATCGTCGCGGCGTAGATCCGGTCGCCGGCGGCCGCGGTGAACGAGTAATAATCGATGTCGCCGGTGGGGAACACGTTGCCCTCGGCGACGGCGGGGAGCGCGCCGAGCGGCGTGGCCTGGGCGATGGCGGCGTTGGGCTCGCCCTCCGGCACGAGGACCTGGGTCAGCGCCTGTTGGCTCCCGGAGGTGCGCTCGGCGGCGTCTTCCTCGGTGGCGACAACGCAGGCGGCGAACGACGCGCCGCAGGCAAGGAAGGCAAGGAACGTACGGGTACCCATGGTGGGAACGTACCGAAGCGCACGCAAGAACGGGAGAATTTCCTCCTGTGGGCGGATCGGCGGCTGGCTCGGGATGTGCAGCCCGAAGCGGGAGAACGAGCGCAAGGCGTGGCGCTGTAAACCACCGCGCTCCGACCCCCAGCGCGCTCGAATCACCCGCAAGTAATCAAAGGTGCTTCCGGGCGATCTCCGCCCAGGTCCCGGTCGGCTCGATCTCCAGGTACTTCCGCCAGCAGGGCCGAGCCTTCTCCGGGCTCCCCACCTGCTCGTAGGCCATGGCCAGATTGAAATACGCATCCGCAAACCGCGGATCGCTGCCAATCGCCCCTCGAAAAAACGCCACGGCCTCTGCCGCCTGCCCGCGCTCGAGCATCACATAGCCGAGGTTATACTGGGCCTCCGGCTGCGTCGCCTCGATCTCCAGCGCCTTTCGATAGAAGATCTCGGCGTTCTCTTCATCACCGCGGCGGAAGCACACGTTACCCAGGTTGGTATAGGCAATCGCCAGCCACGGATCGAGCTCGATGGCTCTCCGATACAGATCCTCCGCCTCCGGAATCGTGGCAGGGTTCTCGTCGAGCTGGCTCGCCTTCACGTACAGATCATACGCAGTCCGCGCGCGCTCTCGGCCCACCATGGGCCGGAGCACGCGGACCACGTCGTCGCGGAGCGATTTGACCTCGAAGTCGAGGACCATTTGCCCGGTCAGCGGCTCGAAGCTGCCGTTCGTGCTCTTCACGACGACGCGCTGGCCGTCGGAGATGATCCGGAGCTCGGCGAGCGGGCGCGTGACCTTCGGGAGCGAGGCGCGGATGTTGTCGACGGCGCGCGCGACGTCGCGGAGGCGGACCTTGCGCAGCAGCAGATCGCGCGCGGCGCGCAGGGCGATGATGTCCGGGAAGGTGTAGGCGCGGCGGC
>JBDTXR010000064.1:0-28727 GCA_040006075.1 Byssovorax sp.
CGCTCGCGACCTTGCCGAGCCAGCGCTCGATCTCGCCGCAGGTGATCCGCCGCGTCCCGGGGAATCGATCGAGCGACGCGTCGATCACCGCGGCGATCTCCCGCGGCAGATCCTTGCGGAGCGTGCTGATCTTCGCTGGCCACGTGCCGTCTTGAGGCGGCTTCAGGCCGGTGAGCAGCGACCAGAGCAAGAGGCCCATGCCGTAGGTGTCGGCCTTGGCCGTCACCGGCTCGCCCCGCGCCTGCTCCGGCGCCATGTAGCCCGGCGTGCCCTTGATCGTGCCGATCGCCGTGTCGGGCGTGCGCCCGAGGATCTTGCCGACGCCGAAGCCGGTGAGGCGCACGTCGCCGTCGGCGCCGATCACCACGTTGCTCGGGTGCAGGTTGCGATGGATGATCGGCGTGGGGACGCCCTGATCGTCGACGACCGCGTGGGCATAGGCCAGCGCGCCGGCCACGCGGTGACCGATGTAGAACGCCGCGGCGTCGCCGAGCTTCAGCCGGTGCTCGGCCAGGTGATCGAGCAGCTGATCGAGCGCGGTCCCGTCGATGTACTCGAGCGCGAGCACCAGGTGCCCCGCGTCCTCGAAGAAATCGATCATCCGCAGGATGGCCGGGTGGTTGATCCGCGAGCAGATCGCCGCCTCCCGCGTCAGCTCCTCCGCGAGGCGCTCGTTGCCCTCGATGGTGTTCTTCATCCGCTTGAGGACGCACTCGCGCGCGAACCCGCGCGGCCCTTCGGCGCGGCCGAGGAACGTCTCCGCGGGCCCCGGCGCGGTCAGGCGGCGGAGGACGCGGTACGCCCCGATCCGTTCGGGGATGGACTCCACCGGAAACACTTGCCCTGATGGTAGCGACAAAGCGCCTCTGGGCCCAAATCAACGGCGAAGTCTCGCGGCGGACAGCGTTTGGGAGCGCGCTTTGGCGCCCCGGTCGCGCGGCCGATCCGCCGGAGCACGCGGGAGCGCTGGGCCTCGGTGCGCGCGGCGAGCAGCGCCTCGACCTCGATTCACACCCGGGCTCGCCGGCGGGTGAGCAGCTCCATCGTGCACCACCCCCGAGAATACCGACCCTGAGCAGCGCCGGTGCCTGGGTAATTCTTTGTCCGATTGCGCCCTTGACGCCGTTCGCTCCCTTGGGGCCTCCTGACGGGACCATGGAGCGCCTCAACAACGCTGGGACCGCGCCCGAGCCCGAGCCCGAGGACGAGACGTTTCCGGGCGAGCCGGTGATGGTCCGCGGCAGCGCCGCTCCCGAGCCGGTCAACCCCGGCGCCGGCTCGCTCGACGCTGCGGTCGATCGGTACGAGCTCCGCCGCACGCTCGGCCGCGGATCGATGGGCGAGGTGCACCTCTGCCACGACGCGTGGGTCGGCCGCGACGTGGCGATGAAGGTGCTGCTCCCGGCGCATCGCCCCGATCCCCAGCTCCGCGCGCGCTTCCTCCGCGAGGCCTGCGTCCAGGGCCAGCTCGAGCACCCGTCGATCGTGCCGGTCTACGATCTGGGCGTCGACGCCACCGGCGCGATGTACTTCACCATGAAGCGCCTCCGCGGGCTCACCCTCGGCGAGATCGTCCGCGGGCTGCGCGAGAAGAGCCCCGAGATGACGCGCCAGTTCCCGCTCCGGCGGCTGCTCGCGGCCTTCGCGGCGGTCTGCCTCACGATCGACTTCGCTCACGCGCGCGGCGTGCTTCACCGGGATCTCAAGCCCTCCAACATCATGCTGGGGGACTTCGGCGAGGTGTACGTCCTCGACTGGGGCCTGGCGAAGCTCAAGGAGCTCTCGGATCACGACGCCGAGCTGGCGGTGCGGGATCCGAGCGCGGACGAGATCCACACCGCGGCAGGGAAGATCATGGGGACGTTCGGCTACATGGCGCCCGAGCAGGCTCTGGGCAAGATCGCCGATCTCGACGCCCGCAGCGACGTCTACGCGCTCGGCGCGGTGCTCTTCGAGATCCTGACCCACACCACGCTCCACCCCAAGACGTCGTGGAACGCCATGCTCCACTCGACCCTCAAGGGGGCCGCCGTCCGCCCGTCGGAGCGCGCGCCCGAGCTCGACGTGCCCCCCGAGCTCGAGGTGATCTGCGTGAAGGCGACGCGGGTCGACGCCAAGGATCGCTACGAGACGGCCCGCAAGCTCCACGACGCGATCGAGCAGTTCCTCGACGGCGATCGCGACGTCGCGCTCCGTCGGCAGCTCGCGTCGCAGCACGCCGAGGCGGCGACGCAGGCGGCGTCCCGGGTCGCCTCGGACTCCGGCCCCTCCGAGATCTTCCGCCGCGAGGCGCTGAACGAGGTAGCCCGCTCGCTCGCGCTCGATCCCACCAACGAGCCCGCGATGCGCGCCCTGGCGCACGTGATCACCGCGCCGCCGCGCGCGATCCCGCGCGAGGTCGTCGTCGAGATCGACGCCGCCGCGACGCAGCGCCAGCGCCGCCTGCTCCGCGACGGCGCCCGCTTCGATCTCGTCGGGATGATGCTCCTGATCCCCGTCGCCGCGTGGATGGGCCTGCGGAGCTACTCGCTGCTCGGCGCGTGGGGCGTGCTCACCGTCACCTCGTCGATGGTCAAGCTGCTCGGCTCGCGCCGTGGGCCGGGGGCGTCGTCGACGATGCACCTCAGCGCCTACGCGGCGTACCTGCTCAACATCCTCGCCTACGGGTGCCTCTCGCGCGCGTTCGGGCCGCTGATCTTCACCCCGGGCCTGATCGCGGTGGCGACGTTCGCGTACTGCATGTCACCCGACGCGCGCTACCGCTTCACCGTGATGCTCACCGGGTGCGCCGGGCTGCTCGCGCCGCTGCTGCTCGAGCTCGCCGGCGTGCTCCCGCGCTCGTACGTGTTCGACGCCGCGGGCCTGCGCGTGATCCCGGGCGCGGCGTATTTCCCCGAGGTCCCCACGCTGTTCGCGCTCACCGTCGCCGGGATGTTCATGATCCTCGGCGCCGGCGCGCTCATGGGGCGCCTCCAGAGCGGCCTCGGCGAGGCCGAGCTCCGCTCCCACCTCCACGCGTGGCACCTGCGGCAGCTCCTCCCGGAAGAGGCCCGCGTGCCCGTCCTCCGCGCGCCGCGGGCCTGAGCGCTCGCGAGACGCCCGATGGTAGCCCCTCCTCCGCTGCCCGACCCGTGCCCGATTTGCCAGCGGCCAAACCACCATCCCAGCGATCACCACCTGATCCCGAAATCCCGTAAAGGGAAGGTCACGGAGACGATCTGCGCCGACTGCCACCGCGCCATCCACGCGAGCTTCACCAACAAAGAGCTCGAGCGCGAGTACTCCACCGTCGAGGCGCTGCTGGCGCACGAGGGCTTCGTCAAGGTCGTCCGCTTCATCGCTGGGCAGGATCCCGGGGGCCGCGTGCGCACCGCGCGGACCCGCGATCACGGGCGGCGCCGCGGCGGCTGATCGTGGAAAGAGGGCGCGCCGTGGCCCGGGAACCGCTAGAATCCGCGCCCCCATGGATCTCGATCTCACCGAAACGCAGCAGCTCATCGTCCGCACCGCCCGGGACTACGTCGAGCGCGCCGTGCGCCCCGTCGCCGCCGAGCTCGACCGCGACGAGCGCTTTCCCAAGGAGATCCTGAAAGAGCTGGCCGACCTCGGCCTCATGGGCGTCAACATCCCGACCGAGCTCGGCGGCGCCGAGGCCGGCGTCGTCGCCTACGCGCTCGCGATGATGGAAGTCGCGCGCGGCTGCGCCTCGACCGCGGTGACCATGTCGGTGACCAACATGGTCGCCGAGGTGATCACCACCTTCGGCACGCCCGAGCAGCGCGCGAAGTACGTGCCTCGGATCACCTCGGGCGAGTACGTCGCCGGGGCCTTCGCGCTGAGCGAGCCCGAGGCCGGGAGCGATCCCGGATCGATGCGCACCACCGCCGAGCGCACCGACGCGGGGTGGATCATCCGCGGGCAAAAGCAGTGGATCACCAGCGGCTCGTACGCGGGCGTGCTCGTGGTCTGGGCCCGCACCGGCGGCGCGGGGACCAAGGGGCTCTCGGCGTTCCTCGTCGAGGGCGGCACCCCGGGGCTCCGGCCGGGCAAGCACGAAGACAAGCTCGGCCTCCGCGCGTCGAACACCGTGCCGCTGACCTTCGACGACTGCCTCGTCCCCGCGGACGCGCTGCTCGGCGTCGAGAACCAGGGCTTCAAAATCGGGATGATGGCCCTCGACGGCGGCCGGATCGGCATCGCCTCGCAGGCCGTCGGCATCGCCACGGCCTCGCTCGAAGAGGCCACGGCCTACGCGCGCGAGCGCCGGCAGTTCGGGAAATCGATCGGCGATTTCCAGGCGATCCAGTGGATGCTCGCCGACTCGAAGACCGAGCTCGAGGCCGCCCGCCTGCTCACCCTCCGCGCCGCGCAGATGAAGGAAGCCGGCGTCGCGTTCTCCCGCGAGGCCGCCATGGCCAAGCTCTTCGCGAGCGAGGCGGCCGGCCGGATCTGCGACCGCGGGGTCCAGATCCACGGCGGCTACGGCTACGTCCGGGATTTTCCTGCGGAGCGTCATCTTCGTGACGTCCGGGTCACCCGCATTTACGAAGGCACGAGCGAGATCCAGCGGACCGTCATCGCCCGCTCGTCCCTGGCGTAGCGCCCCGGAAAGCGCCCTTTACAGGCGCGTCGCGAAGACGACGAGCAGCACGACGAGGCCGACCAAGAGCACGCTGTAGAGCACCACCTGGCCCAGCAACGGGCGGAGCCACTTCCACAGCACGAGTCGAAAGGCCTTCCAGAGGAGAACCAGGACCTCGCGGATGATCTTGTTCACGACCCGACCGTAGCACCCCTTCCGGGGGGTCGCCCACCGACCCGTGCTCGTAACGTTTGTGCTCGGGGGCCGGTCAGGGATAAAAACGCTCAGTGACACTCCGCATCGAGGCCGCCGGCGAGACCAACGTCGGCCGCAAGCGCAACCACAACGAGGACAACTTCGCGATCCTCGCGGAGTATGGCCTGTTTCTCGTCGCCGACGGGATGGGAGGCCACGCCTGCGGCGAGGTCGCCTCGAAGATGGCGATCGAGACCATCGCCGAGTTCTTCAAGGAGACGGCCGAGGATCCCGACAAAACCTGGCCGTACAAGCTCGACCGCGCCCGCGGCTACGAAGAGAACCGCTTCATCATGGGCGTGAAGCTGGCGAACCTCCGCATCCACGAGGCCGCCGCGAGCGACCGCAAGAAGAAGGGCATGGGCACCACCTTCGCGGGGCTCTTCGTCCTCGACTCGGGCTCGTACGTCGCTCACGTCGGCGACAGCCGCGTCTACCGCTTCCGCGGCGGCGCGCTGGAGCAGCTCACCGACGATCACTCGCTCCTGAACGAGTACGTGAAGATGGGCCGCCTCAGCCCCGCCGAGATCGAGGCCTTCCCCCACAAGAACGTGATCATGCGCGCCCTCGGGATGAAGGAGACCGTGAAGGTCGACACCCGCCTCGAAGAGCCGCAGCTCGGCGATCTCTTGCTGGTGTGCAGCGACGGCCTCTCGGGCCCCGTGAAGGACGAGGAGATCGCCGAGATCCTCGCCGCGCACGCCGGGATCGAGGAGGCGGCGTCGAAGCTGATCGAGGCCGCCAACCGCAACGGCGGCCCCGACAACGTCACCGTGGTGCTCGTCCGCTGGATCGTTTGAGCCGCAACGAATCCTCGCCCTCCGCGAGGATTCGTTGGAGCTGCAACTAATCGATGGTGACGCTGACCTTGCTCGCGTAGCTGCCGGGCGAGGGGAAGGTGAGGGCCTTGAGCGTGTCGATGACGCAGCTCGCGGCCGCGTCGCCGCGCTCGTCGGCGGTGGCCACGCCGACCGAGCTGGCCCGGCCGTCGGTGTCGACGTAGAGCGTGGCCTTGATCGGGCCGGTTCCGGCGCCGCTGCGGCACTTCGCCAGCGCGCCCCGGGCCTTGTGGAAGGGCTTGCCGAGCTGCTCCGGCGACCAGGCCACGGGCGGGCGCTCGTCGCTCCCGGGCTCGAAGGTGAAGCTGTTCTCGGCCAGGCCCTCGCCGCCCTCGGGGCGCGGCCACGCGGCCGACTTGAGGATCGCCAGCATGCACTCTTCGGTGGCGCGATCGCCGAGGCTCGAGTCCTTCACGTGGGCCCAGCGCACGCCGCCGTCGCGGGTGATCCGCAGGCGAAAGCTGACGTCGCCCGCGAGGTACGGGAGCCGCTCGGCGCCCTTGTCGTAGCAAGCGGAGAGCTTCGCCGCCGAGCGCTGGAAGACCTGCTTCACCTTGCTCTCGTCGAGGCCGCCGATCTCGCTCTCGGCGGCGATCCCGTGGTGGCCGCGCGGGCCGGCGGCGGCCTCGACCGGCTTCGGGCCGCCGTCGGTGGCCGGCGGAGGCGCCGCGCCACAGCCGATCGCGGCGACGGCCGCGGCGGCTGCGAAGATCAGGATCGCCGGCTGCTTCACCGCTTCGCCCCTCAACCCTTGAGGACGCTGGCGGCGATGACGATGCGCTGGATCTCGCTCGTTCCCTCGTAGATCTCGGTGATCCGCGCGTCGCGCATGTTGCGCTCGACGCCGTACTCGGTGACGTAGCCGTAGCCGCCGTGGATTTGCAGCGCGCGGTGGGTGACGCGCGACGACATCTCCGAGGCGAAGAGCTTGGCCATCGCGCTCTCGGCGGTGTGGCGGACGC
Organism: Byssovorax sp.; assembly: GCA_040006075.1. GTDB lineage: Bacteria > Myxococcota_A > Polyangia > Polyangiales > Polyangiaceae > JANYGI01. The sequence continues at coordinate 6,639 of JBDTXR010000064.1, forward strand.
CCTTGTCCTTCATGGTCGCGGCGCGGAGCGTGAGCAGGCGCGCGGCGTCGAGGTCGACGGCCATGTCGGCGATCATGAACTGGATGGCCTGGAGGTTGGCGATCGGGGTGCGGAACGCCTTGCGCTCCTTGGAGTACGCGACGGCCTTTTCGTAGGCTCCGCGCGCGATCCCGATGGCCTGCGCCGCGATGCCGATGCGCCCGCCGTCGAGCGTGGCCATGGCGATCTTGAAGCCGCCGCCGACCTCACCGAGGATGTGCTCCTTCGGGACCTTGACGTTGTCGAAGTAGATCGACGACGAGTGCGCGGCCTTGATCCCGAGCTTCTCGTCGTGGGGCGAGATGCTGTAGCCGGGCGAGTCGCGGCGGACGATCAGCGCGGTGTGGCGCGGCTTCTCGGGGTCGGGCGTGGTGACCGCGAAGACGATGATGTGCTCGGCCTCGGGGCCGCAGGTGATGAAGTTCTTCGAGCCGTTGAGGATGTACCCGCCGTCGTCCTGCTTCTGCGCGACGGTGAGCATGGTCCGCGCGTCGGAGCCGCTGGTGGGCTCGGTGAGGCCGAAGCAGCCGAGGATCTTCCCCTGCGCCGTGGGCGTGAGGATCTCCTTCTTCTGGTACTCGGTACCGAACTTGGTGAGCGGGTCGCAGAAGAGCGAGTTGTTGACGCTCATGATCACGCCGGAGCTGGCGCACGCGGCCGAGACCTCTTCGATCACCAGGGCGTAGCAGACGTTGTCGAGGCCGGCGCCGCCGTACTCGGCCGGGACCGCGAGCCCGAGGAAGCCGAGCTCGGCCATCTGCGCGACGATCTCGCGCGGCCAGCGCGAATTCTTGTCGAGCTCGGCGGCCTTGGGGGCGATCTCTTTGCGGGCGAAGTCGCGCGCGGTGGAGAGGACGAGCTGCTGCTCTTCGGTGAGGTCGAAATTCATCCGGGGGACCTTGGGGATCGGGCGAGGGCGGGGGAAGCGCCAGAGGCGTAGTCGTTTTCGACACGCGGAGCCAGCGCCGCGCGTGGATCGCCCCGGAGAATCAACGACGATCTGCCGAGGCAGCAAAGCGTGTTGAGCTGCTGGAGCGGTTCGAGGAGTGGGGGGCCCCGGCGAGCTTTGCTCGACGGGGGAGAGGGCTGCGAGCCCTCTCCCGGGACTAGAAGCTGCCGTTGAAGGAGAAGCCGCCGCCCTGGGGGCCGAAGACGGGGACGAAGGCGGCCGCGGGGGCGGGCTTGGCCTCGCCCGAGTCGCTCTTGCCGGAGACGATGAAGAGCACGACGCCCGTCGCGAGCGCGGCGCCGCCGACGGCGATACCGATGGTCGAGATGGTGGCCTTGCCCTTGGTCGACGCGAGATCGTCCGCGGCCGTGGTGGTGGTGCACGCGTTGCCGGGGCACTCGGTCTTGAGCTTGCTCTTGCCGCTGGCCGCGAGGCCGCCGAAGATGCCGCCGACCACGAGGCCCGCGACGCCGACGCCGCCGACCACGTAGCTCACGGTGCGGAGCGTATTGGCCTTCTTCGGAGCCATGGTGAGGGCGGGGATGTTGACGGCCTGGTTGTCGTTCTCTTTCCCGATCTGCACGGTGGTTTGCCAGACTTGATATCCGGGCGCGGTGGCCTCGATCACGTGGGCACCCGGGTCGACCGCGATCGGGGTGCCGAGGACGGCCTTGCCCACCTCCTCGCCGTCGCGGCGGATCACCAGGCCGGGCGCGTCGCCCGCGGCGTTGATCTGGAGCTTGGAGAGCTTCTTCTCGAGCTCGCTCGACTTGTCGGTGGCGGCCTTCTCACCGGCCGCGTTGCCCGCCTTCTTGAAGGCGAAGGCCACGTCCTTGTAGAGAGCCCACGCGGAGGCCGTCTTGCCCGCCTTGTCGTAACACTTGGCGAGCGCGATCTGGGTCCCCGACGCCGGATCGAGGCGCTGACTCTCGACGAATTTCGGGCAAGCCTGGGCGAAGCTTCCCGCGTCCATCAGCATCAAACCGTCTTGATAGAGCGACTCGGCCACGGGATCGGCGAACGCCGATGCGGAGCCGAGCAGGAGAGTCGAGATGAGGGCTGTTTGAAGGATTCGTGACTGAACCGTGGTGAACATTATTTCTTTCGATCCTTGGTCGGATTGAGAGGATCAACCGCCTCCGGCGGAGGAACGACGACCGCTGGAGGTGGCGCGACCGGTGCGTGCGTGACGACAGCAGGAGGGACAACGCCGCCCCTGATCGGCTTCCCGTTGCTGACAGGGGGAGCTGCCACCTTGACGGAAGGCTCCACCCCCGGCGCAGCAGACTTGATATCTGCAACCGGCGGGGCGGTTATCGTGTCCGCCGTCCTGGCACTGGCACTCTCCGGCGGCTTGGCCGTGGCCGTGTCCACCGTGCCCGCGCCGCTCGTTGCCGGCCCGGGATCGTGGTGCGGTCGCAGGAAGAAGGCTGCCGCGGCGCCGGCCACGGCGAGGACGCCGAGAATGCCAATCACGACTCCGGCCTTGCTGCCGCCCGAGGCCATGGGGTAGGAGGGGCGGCCATTGGCCGACATGCCGCCGTCGGTCTGGCCTTGAACGGGGCCTTGCGCGAAGGCGGCCGAGGCGCGGCTGCTCTGCGGAGCCTGGTAGTGGCCGGGGACGATTTGATTGGAGTTTGCCGGCGCAGGCGGCGGGGGCAGGGGCGGGCGGCCCAGCGTGGGATCCATGGCCGGGAGGGCCACTGTCGCCGGCGCGCCCTGCTGCTGCGGCGGCTGCGCGTACTGCTGCGGGATCATCTGCGTGCCGCCCTGCTTGGGGGGCGCGGAGGGGTACGACGGGCTCGACGAGCGCTGTCCAGAGGCGTTGTAGCTGCCGGCCGTGGGGATGGCGAGGCCGGCCATGCGCGCGACGCGATCGATGGTGTTCTGCGAGCGGGTCGGGGCGAACGGGGCGAGGGCGATCACCAGATCGGCGATGGACTGGTAGCGCTGGCCTTTGTCGCGGGCGTAGGCTTTTTCCATCACCTGCGCGAGCTCTTCCGGGATCTCGGGGCGGGTGGTGCGGATCGGGGTCGGGGTGCCGGTGAGGATCTCGGCGCAGAGCTGCGGGAGGGTGTCGGCGTAGTAGGGTTGCTTGCCCGCGAGCAGCTCGTAGAGCGCGATCCCGAGCGCGTAGATGTCGGTCCGGTGATCGACCGCGCGGGTCTGCTGCATCTGCTCGGGCGACATGTAGAGGGCCGAGCCCATGGCCGCCGTGGTCTTGGTGAGGTTGTCGACGGCGCCGCCGATGACCTTGGAGATCCCGAAATCCAGCACCTTCACGATCGGCGTGCCGTCGGGGCGCTTGCTCAGGAAGAGGTTCGCCGGCTTGAGATCGCGGTGGACGATGCCGTGGGTGTGGGCCTCGGCGATGGCCTCGCAGCCCTGGATGATGTAGTCGATCGCGTCTTCTACCGGGAGAACGCCGAGCTTTTCGAGCGTCTGCGAGAGGTCGGCCCCCTCGAGAAACTCCATCATCATGTAGGGGGCGCCCGAGTCGAGGTTGCCGACGTCGGAGACGCGGGCCACGTGCTCGCTCTTGATTTTCGCGGCGGCGCGGGCCTCGCGGATGAAGCGGGTCGCGGCCTCGGGGTGCTGCGCGTACTCGGGGAGCAGGAACTTCAGCGCCACGCGCTCGTCGAGGGCGATGTGCCGCGCCTCGACCACGAGGCCCATGCCTCCCTGGCCGATGATGCGCTCGACGCGGTATTTCCCGGCCAGGACTGAGCCCGGGATGATGGGCGTGTGCGGAATGGGCGGGGTGTTGGACACGGGATCCCCTGCATCATCACAGCTTCGCGCGGGGGTGGCAAGAGCGGGCGCCGGGAAGCGAGGCCACGGCGGGCCATGATGAGGTGGGGCGAGAGCGAAAAGAGCGGGGATCCGTGGCTGTGCGAGGCGAGCGGGCTACGCGTCGAGGCGCTGATCGATGGTCACGACCTTGGTCTTGTCGACGTAGATCTTGCCGTCGCAGCCGAGGACCATCGCATAGGCCTTGAGCGGCTTGGTGGCGGGGCCCTTCATCACGGCGCCGTAGTTGTCGAACTTGCTGTTGTGGCAGTTGCAGTTGATGCCTTGTGGGGTGACCGTGCCCACCGACAGGCCCTGTTGCTTGGAGTCCATGTCGCAGAACTCGTGCGGGCAAATCGACGTGAGGGCGTAAAGGCCCTTGTCGTCGCGGCCCACCAGGACCTTGGTGCCCGGGAGGATGTGCAGGCCAGCCGCGCTGAAGTCGGCGGGGACACCCACGGCGATGCCGGCCGGGTTCATCTCGCAGGCGTTGCCCCCGGTGCTGGAGCTGGAGGCGTCGGTGGTGCTGGCTCCGGTGGTGCCCGTGGAGCCGCTGCCGCCCGCGCCGCCCATGCCGCCTGTCGTGGTGCCGGACCCGCCGCCCGCGCCGCCGGCGCCCGTCGTTCCAGTGCCGGTGCTCGTCTCGGTGCCGCCGCACGCGGGGAGGGCGACCGCGGCCGTGGTGGCGCCGAGAACGTGAAGAAAGCGTCGACGATCATTCATGAAGGAGAGCTCCGGTGGAAGGTTCGGGTAGAGGGAAAGAGCCTGGTCATCTTCGCACGAGAGGCCGCGAAGTTTCGGCGCGCCGGGCAAAAAAGTTCACTCTACCGCCATGAGGTACTCTTCTGCTGAGGGTGCCTTCGCGAGGATGCCGAGCTCGACCAGCTGCTTCGCGAGCGTGTCCCAGCGCGCGCGGGTCATGGTGCCGAGGCCGCGCGTCTTCGTCTCGTCCGTCTCGATCAGCGGGCGCTGCGCGGCGGCGGCCGCGGCGAAGGTCTCGGCGCTCATCGAGGGGTTGAGCTTGCCCATCGCGGCGTTGGCGGCGGTCGGATCGTCGAGGTAGGCGCGCCAGCCTTCCTGTGTGGCGCGGGCGAAGGCGCGCACCCGATCCGGCTGCTCTTTGAAGAGCGCGCGGCGGGTGATCACCACGGCCACGTACGGGTTGAACCCCTCGTCGGCGACGAGGAACACCTGAGGATCGGAGCCCTTCTGCCGGGCGGCGATCGGCTCGCTGGTGACGAAGCACTGCTGAGCGAAATCCTTGTCGGCCACGAAGCGGGCGACGCCGCCGTCGTAGGGGACGATCTTGGCCCGGTCGAAGCCGTGCTTCTTCTTCAGAAATGCCGCGTACGGAAGCCCCGGCTCGAGGGCGAGCGTGCCCGAGGTCAGCGCGTCGACGAGGCTCTTCGCGCCCCGTGAGGCGTGGACCATGATGCCTTGAGGCGAGGTCTGGTACACCGCGAAGATCGGGATCACGTCGGCGCCGCGGTCGCGGGCGGTGAGCACCTCGTCGGCGCCGGCGACGCCGAAATCGACCTGGCCCGCCGCCACCATTTGCACGACGGGGACGCCGGCGCCGCCGCCCTGGATCGCGACGTCGAGCCCGGCCTTCTGGTAGGCGCCGCCGTCGCGCGCGGCGTAGAAGCCGCCGAACTCGGGCTCGGCGACCCAGTTGAGGGCGAGCTTGATCGGCGCGTTGCCGCCGGGCGGCGGGGCCTTCGAGCAGCCGACGAGCAGCGCGACGAGGGCGAGGAGGGCCAGCGAGAATCGAGCGCGGAGGGGCATGAAGAGCCTTTCTGCGGGAGCTAGCGATCGAGCTCCGAAGGGTGCCATTTGCGGAGGAGCCGTGACGACGCGAGGTTGACGGCGCCGAAGAGCGCGAAGCCGAGCGCCGCGGCCGTGAGCACCGCCGCGAAGAGCAGATCGGTGCGGAGCTGGCGGTACGAGGAGAGCACGAGGATGCCGAGCCCGGCAGAGTCTTCGGAGAAGCCGGCGACGAACTCGCCGACGATGGTGCCAATCACCGCGAGGCCCGACGCGACGCGGAGGCCGGTGACGATGCTGGGGATCGCCGAGGGGATCTCGAGCTTGATCAACGTGGCGAAGCGCCCGGCGCCGTGGAGGCGGAAGAGATCGCGCAGGCCGGGATCGACCGAGCGGAGCCCGGCGAGCGTGCTGGCGATGACCGGGAACACGGAGACGATGAAGGCCGACGCCGCGACGGCGCGGAGGCCGGGGCCGAACCAGAGCACGAGCAGCGGCGCGACGGCGACGATCGGCACGGTTTGCAGGAAGATCGTGTACGGGTAGAAGGCCTTCTCGAGCAGTCGCGACGAGGCCAGGGCGATGGCGGCGAGGGCGCCGAGCACCGCGCTCATCGCGAAGCCGATCAGCGCGGCGCCGCCGGTCATCCGCGCGGCGGAGGCCAGCGCGCCCGCGTCGTGGGCGGCCGCTGCGAAGACCGCCGACGGCGGCGGGAGCAAGTAGGCCGGGACGGCGAGGGCGCGCGCGAGGCCCTCCCAGACCGCGAGGATCGCCGCGAGCGCGAGGGCCGGCGCGACGACGGTGTCGAGGTGAGACGGTCGGGCGCGCGCCATGCGATCAGGCCGCTTCGCCGCGGACGAGGGCGTCGTAGAGCAGGCGCTCTTCGTGGCCGAAGGCCGGCTCGGCGCGGAGAGCGAAGCTGCGCTCGCGCGGTAAATCCAGGGTCCGATCGGCGACGACGCGCGCGGGGCGTCGCGTGAAGACCACGGCGCGCTGGGCCAGGTACGCGGCCTCGCCGATGGCGTGGGTCACGAAGAGGACCGTCATCCCGAGCTCGATCCACAGGGCGCGGAGCTGGTCGTCGAGCCGGTGCCGCGTGAGCTCGTCGAGGGCGGCGAACGGCTCGTCGAGGAGCAGGAGCTGCGGGCGGACCACGAGCGCGCGGGCGAGCGAGGCCCGCATGCGCATGCCGCCCGAGAGCTCGCGGGGATAGCGCTCGGCGGCGTCGGCGAGATCGACCTGCGCCAGGGCGACGAGGGCGCGCTCGCGGCGCTCTCCGGCGGGGACCCCCGAGAGCTCGAGCGGCAGCGCGACGTTGTCGAGGGTGCGTCGCCAGGGCATCAGGTGCGGATCCTGGAAGACGTAGGCGATGCTGGGGCGCTCGTGGTCGTCGCCGACCGCGACCTCGCCCGCGTCGGGCTGATCGAGGCCGGCCACCAGCCGCAAGAGCGTGGATTTGCCGCAGCCCGAGGGCCCGAGCAGCGCCACGAACGAGCCCGCTGCGACGTCGAGATCGAGCCCGGCGATGGCCTCGACGCCGGTGGTGAACCCGCGCTTCACGTCGCGGAGGAGCACGCGGACCCCGCCCTTCGCGGCGAGCTTGCGAGAGAGTTTGTCGCGGTGGGGCATGAGGCGCCGGGCGAAGGATAGGTCGCCCGGCGTCAGGTTCTAGGCGGGGAGCGGGGAGATGACCAGCCCCGTCGCGGCGGGGCCCGGCGCGAGCTACGGCGTGCTGTCCGGATCGGCGGGATCGCTGCACGCGTCGAGCTCGTCGCCGTCGAGGAAGCCGTCGTTGTCGCGGTCGATCGCGAGGCGCGTGCCCGAGCCGCGGGGCACGCAGGTGAACGTCACCTCGTGCGCCGGGATCGTCGCGAGGCTGCGGAGCATCGCGCCGGTGATCTGCGGCCAGCCGGCGCGATCGCCGAGGAACTCGCCGTTGCCCACGTAGAGGAAGCCGGTCTCGCGGTGGAAGATCTCGGTCTTCGCGATGAGGTCGCACTCGCCGGCGTCAGCGCGCTGTTGCAGCAGCGTCACGCGCGGGCCCACCGTGGCCGCGTTGCCGCTCGCGAGCGTGGCCTGCTGGCCGACGATCGGCGCCATGTTGCTGTCGAAGGCGAGGAGGAACGCCTCGAGAGCGCTGATGTCCTCGAGCCCGGCGGGCGTGGCGCTGAAGCCCTCGGGGTTGCCCGGCGAGGCCGCGAAGAAGATGGTGTCGTGGAAGCGAAACATCGTATCGACGCTGCCGTCGTGGAGGAAGCCAAACCCGCGGATCTGATCCCCGGTGTTCCCGAGGAGGTGATTCGGGAGCAGGATGCCAGTGGGGTTGGTGACGGGATTGAAGACCGCGCCGTCGGAAGCGCCGAACATTCCCACCTTCTGGTACATGTTGCGCAGGTGAGGGATCTTGAACGCCTGCGACTCGAAGTCGAAGGACGAGAGCCCGCTCGAGCCAAAGAAGCCAGGGATCTCGGCGCCGGGGTTGCCGTTTCGATCGGTCGTGTGGCACCCGTTGCAGGAGCTCAGCCCGTCGAGCTTGCGCACGCCGTTGAAGAGATCGGAGCCCTTCTGCTCCTGGGCGCTGAGCGAGTTGTCGAGCGCGCGAACCGGGTTCGGCGGATAGGTGATCTGGAGGACGAAGTCCGTGAACGCCTGCATGTCGGCGTCGCTGATCGGGCCGCTGCGGCCGAGCAACCCCCCGAACGCCACGTTGAACTTCTTGAACGCCGCGTCCTCGTCGAGCGGCGCCGCCGGCGTCTCGAGCCCGCCGTTGCGGTCACCGCGCCAGTGCATTGGCCCGTGGTTGGCCATCCCGCGGAGGCTCTGGGTCGTCATCGGTCCCTTCATCGGGTGGAAATTGCGATCGAAGGGCACGCCGCTGATCGGGTTGACCGGCGGCACGGGCGTCGCGAACGGGTTTTCGTTGAGGGTCGTGACGTCGTCGGGATTGCCGAGGTCCCACGCCAGATCGTCCATGTCGCCGAAGATATGGCAGCTCGCGCAGGCCTGATCTCCATGGCTCGACGTGAAGGCCGCGTCGTAGAGGAAGCGGCGCCCGACGGTGACGCTCGCCGGCTCGGGGTTGTGCATCGCGACGTGCCCGGTCTCGGTCTTCGTCTGGGTGTTGACGATCGAGATCGAGTCGTCGAAGCGGGTGAGCACGTAGAGCCGGTGGCGCGCCTCGTCGAGGACGAGCCCAGTCGGCCCGCCGCCGGTCACGGCGATCTGGCTCGCGACGCTGGGAACGAAGGTGTTCTGCTCCAGAGCCGCGGTGCTGAAGGTGCCGACCTTGCTCGAGCCGAGCGCGGCCACGTAGATCGTGGAGCCATCGCTGGAGACGACCATCCCGGTGGGCATCGCCAGGCTCTTCGCGTTCTCGGCGTTGGGCAGCGGCGCGCCGGCGACAGCGTAGTTGATGTGTTTATTGAGGTGTCGCGGCGTCACGCTGCCCGCGCTGCCGAGGATCGAGATCCGATTCTCCACCACGTGCCCACGCACGGTGTGGCCGGCGAGGAGCCCCGGGCCTTCGAAGCGGTTCTCGTTCCGTGATTCGGTGTTGGAGACATAGACCTTCCCGCTCACCGGGTTCACGACCATGTTGTACAGCACCGTCCCGACGCCGCTGTACGAGCCGCCGGCGATCTCGTGCGGCGCCGCGCCCATGGCATCGAGCGTGAAGACGTCCTTGTCCGGGAGCGAGAAGCTCACCTGAGCATCCCAGTTGCGGCCGAGCTCGTCTTGCCAGTGGCCGTTGGTCTGCCGGACGATGAGCCCGGTGTCGGGGGCGCCGGGGGGCGCGCCGGGGACGGGAGGCAGGCCGCCGTGCGACGTCACCGCCGACTCGGTGATCGTGGTGGTGCGGTTGCCCGAGTGGAACGCCGCGGCGTAGACCCGCTTGCCGTCGGGGCTCACCGCGAGAGCGCGCGGCGTGTCGCTGAAGAGGGTGACAATGGTCAGCGGCGTGCCGCCGAGAGCGGCGCCGAGGTTGTTGGCGGCGAAGACCCAGACATCGGAGCGCCCGACGCCCGGCGTCGTCAGCTGCGGATCGAGGGGGCTGTTCTGTCCGCGGTGCGCCGTGGTGATGAAGGCGCGGTCGCGCCCGGGGCCGGCAAACACGATATCGCGCGGCTCGTCGCCGACGAGCAGGGTGCGGACCACGCGACCCTCGTCGCCGTCGCCGTCGACGCTCACGATGCTGACGCTGTCGGAGAGGTGATTGACGACCCAGACCTCGCCGTTGCCGTGCACCGCCACCGCCACCGGCTCGAGCCCGACAGGGATGGATCCCTTGTGAACGAGGCCGCTGTCCTTGACGCGATAGACCTCGAGGCGGTTGTCCGGGGTGTTGACGGCGAAGAGCAGCTTGCCATCCTGGGAGAGCGCGAGCGGGCGGACCTGCCCGCTCTCGAACGTCGTGAACGACGGGGACGCCGCGGCAGGCGCGCTGGAGAGCGCGGTCGCCGCGAGGGCGCCCGCGCAGAGCAGAGCGCGGGCCGTGAAGGGGAACGATCGGAAAGGGGTCATGATACCTCCTTTGGTGGGTTGATGGGAGCGCGCCTCGTGGGGCGTGAGACGGTGATCCAAAGAGTCCTCTCGGGCTGAAGGCACGACCCTCGAACGCGCTCTGTGCGCGCTCGCGAATCGAGATCTTCGTCAGTGTTCAGGTGGGGAGAGCCCGCGCGCGAGACCCGGGTTGTCAGGTCGACGTGACGCCTCGGGCGCGCCCCCCTTTGCGCGACGAACCGGGCCAGAAGCGCGTTTGCACGGGCCGGGCCATCGTCCTCCGGAGCGCCACGCGGTGATTTTCGCCTCTCGGGTGAATAACGAGCTGGGTCCACTCGTTGGATTGCCCGGACCGAGCAAGGCGTTGCGCGCCGCGCCGACGTGCGCGCGGTTGCTTCCTCGTTCAGACTGCGCGCGGATGACGACCTGCAAGGAAGAAGCGAACCGCTGGGTCCACCGCTACGCCGCCGGAGGGGCCGCCTTCGCCGCGCTGCCCATCCCCTTCTCGACCTCGGTCGGCCTGGTGGCGCTCGAGACGCACCTGCTGGGAATGATCGGCGAGATCTACGGCGACGGCGTCGGCGCGTTCGGCGCGACCACGGCGGGCGGCGCCTTCTCGGCGATGGGGCAGGGACTCAAGTACGCCGCGTGCCAGGCCGCTTGCTTCATCCCGGTGCTGGGGATCCCGATCCGCATGGGCATCGCCGGGGTGACGATCGAGGCGCTCGGGCACTCGGTGATCGCGCACTACGAGCGCAAGCACCCGGGGCGGGAGTTCGTGAAGAAGCCGGAGAAGCCCGCGTAGTCATGGCGTGGGGCGGAGCCTCGACGCCGCGAAGCGCAGCGCGGGGCGCTCGATCAGGGTCCACGACGCGACCCCCATCGCGACCGAGAGCGCGAGCGCGAGCGCCGCGTTCACGCCGAGCGCAGCCCACGACGACGGCGCGCCGCGGATCGCGTGCGCCGCGAGGCCGAGCGCGAGCTGGTGGTAGAGGAACACGCCGTAGCTGATGATCCCGAGCGCGCAGAGCGGCGCCGGCGTCGTCCACGCGAGCGCGCGGCCTTCGAGGAGCGAGGCCGAGAGCACGAGCGCCGCGGTGGCCAGCGAGAGCAGCGCGTACGGCCACGAGCCGTAGGGATCGAGGTAGAGCGCGCCCTCGAGGCGGAGCGCGACGACCAGCGCCACGACGGAGAGCGCGAGGGCCACCGGGGCGCGACGCGCGGCCACGCCGACGCGCGGCGAGGCGACGATCGCCGCGTGGATCGCCGCGGCGAAGGCGCCGAGCGCGAACTGATCGAGGCGGCTCGTGACCCACCGACGCTGCGAGGCCTCGAGCAGCGCGGTGTGCACGCCGGGCTCGAGGATCCACGCGTGGAGCAGCGCGCGCGAGCCCCACCCGAGCGCGCAGATCAAGCCGATGGTGAGCCAGCGCCGCGCCGGTCGCGACGGATCGAGCAGCGGCCGCGCGAACAGCGGCAAGAGCAGATAGAAGTGGGCCTCGGTCGTGAGCGACCACGCCGCGCCGATCAGCACGATCCCGCCCGGCGTCACGTAGCCTTGCAGCAGCGCGAGGTGCGCGGCGAGCGCCGCGGGGAAGCCCGGGAGCCGCACCACGCCCGGCCGCGCGGCGATCATTACCGCGATCGCCGCGAGGAACGCCGGCACGATCCGCGCGGCCCGTCGCGCCAGGAACACGCGCGGCGACGGCGCGGCGCGGCCCGCGGCGAAGGCGCTCACGTACCCTTGCGCGAGCGAGAAGCCCGAGAGGACGAAGAACAGATCCACGCCCCACCAGGCGTGATGGAGGATCGTCAGCGCCCACGGCGCGAGCGCCGCCGGGAGCGCGCTCGTGATCTGTGCTTCGAGGAAAGGGAGAAAGCGATCGCCGAGGTGCTGCACGAACACCGCGAGGATCGCCACGCCGCGCAGCGCATCGAGCTGCACGAGCACTCTTCCGCCACCGCTCGGTGCGGGGCGGAAGAGCAGCCGCATGGCCTACTGGACCAGCTTGCAGGCCGAGAGAGAGCCCGTGTAGAGGTCCTTCGAGTCGTACCAGGGGCCGTCGCTGTTCCAGCGGATCGCGGCGGTCTTCACCTTGCCCTCGACCTTGTACTTGCACTTCACGCTGAAGCGCACGGCCGGGAGCGTGCCCGTCATGCCCGGATCGCTCCAGAGGCCCGACGCCAGGACCTGGACGTGATCGGTCGTCGTGTAGGGCTTGAGGAGCTTCTTGTCGTCGGTGTTGTCGCCCTTCGACCAGGCCTTGGCCTTGTCCTCGAACGCGCAGTGCGCGCCGGCGACCTCGTCGGTCGTGGAGCAGGCGAGGTTCTTCTTGTCGTCGGCGACGAGGGTGAGCTCGAGATCGGCCGTGTCGCCCGTCTTCCACTTCGGGGCGGCGGGGCCGCTGCTGCTCTCGTTGCCGAACCAGATGAACGCGCCGGCCAGGCCGCCGACGATGATCACGAAGAGGATCAGGCTCTTGGCGAGCGATCCGCTCTTGCGAGCCGCGACGGGGCGAGCCTTGGCGAGCGGGGCGGCGCCGCGCTTGGCGGTCGCGCCGGGCTTCGCCGCGGTCACCTTGGCGACCGGCTTGGCGGCGGGCTTGGCCTCTTCTTCCTCGTCGTCCTCCTCGTCGTCCTCCTCGTCGGCCTCGTCGTCTTCGTCTTCCTTTTCAGCGGCGGCTGAAGCCTTTTCCTTGGCTTCCTCCGCTTCGCTGTCCTCGTCCTTCTCGTCCTTCTCGTCGGCGTCGTGATCGTTCTTTTCAGCCATGGCGGGGGGACTCTACCCGAGCGAGGCGTGCCCCGGCTAGATCGCAACTGCACTCTCGCGCGTGGTCAGGGCGCGCGGGCAATCTGATAAGGTGCGCCGCCCATGACCCGCGAGATCCGCATCCCCAGCACCCGCATCCTCGGAACTGGCCGCTATGTGCCGGAAAAGGTCGTCACCAACGCCGAGATCGAGGCCCGCGTGCCGACCACCGACGGGTGGATCCGCCAGCACGCCGGCGTCGAGCGCCGCCACGTCGCCGCCCCCGGCGAGGTCACCAGCGACATGGCCGCGGCGGCCGGGCGCGCCGCGATCGAGGCCGCCGGCCTCACCGTCGCCGACCTCGACATGATCATCCTCGCCACCACCACCGGCGACACGCCGATGCCGGCGACCGCGGTCCACGTCCAGCAAAAGCTCGGGGCCGACCTCATCCCCTCGTTCGACATCGGGGCTTCGTTTGCAGGGTTTCTCTACGCGCTCACCGTCGCCGATCAGTTCATCGCCGCGGGCACCTGCAAGACCATCCTCGTGCTCGGCGCCGATCTCCTGTCGCGCTCGGTCGATCCCGACGATCGCACCACCGCGGCCCTCTTCGGCGACGGCGCGGGCGCGGTGGTGCTCGGCCCCTCGGCGGGCGACGGGCGCGGCATCCTCTCCTCGAAGATCCACGCGGACGGGACCCTCGCGCACCTGCTCCAGACCCCGGGCGGAGGCTCGGCCGAGCCGATGAACGCCGAGCGGATCGCGCAGAAGCGCAACAAGATCCGGATGGAGGGCCCCGAGCTCTTCGCGATCACCGTGCGCCATTTGACCTCGTACTCGATGCAGGCGCTCAAGGCCGCGGGCCTCACCAGCGCCGAGCTCGACTGGGTCGTTCCCCACCAGGCCAACCGCAACATCGTCGAGAAGATCTCGCAGCGGCTCGGCTACTCGCGGAAGAAGTTCGTCGAGAACCTGGCCGAGTACGGGAACACCGGCGCGGCCTCGATCCCGATCGCGCTCGACGAGGCGGTGCGCGACGGGCGCATCCAGCCCGGCCAGACCGCGCTGCTCTGCGCCCTCGGCGCCGGCCTCGCCTGGGGCGCGGCCATCGTCCGCATGTAGAAACAGGGCGTTTCGTCGCGCCGCGCGGGCCCATTGCCAGGGTCGGCGCGCGTCTCGTATCGTGACCCCATGCCCTCGCTCCGCGCTGCGCCCGGTCGTCTCGTCGCTGTCTTCACGCTGCCCTTGCTGGTAGCGGCGTGCGGGGGCGGCGGCTCCGGATCCACGAGCGCCGGCGGCGCCGGGCCCAGCTCGAGCGGCAACGGCGGGGCGATCGGCGTCGGAGGCAGCGGCGGCAGCGGCGGCGCGGGCGGCGCAGCGGCGACGACCACGACCGGCGTCGGCGGAGGCGCGACGAGCAGCGGATCCGTCACGAGCACCAGCACCGGCGGCCCGCCCTGCACGCCGGGCGAGACCGGGGCTTGCTACAACGGACCTCAAGGCACGCTCGGCGTCGGCATCTGCAAGGGAGGCACGAAGACCTGCCAGCCGAACGGCACCTTCGGGAGCTGCATCGGCGAGGTCACGCCCTCGGTCGAGGTCTGCTCCACGCCCGAAGACGACAACTGCAACGGCATGGTCAACGAGGGAGGGCCAGACTGCGTCTGTGTCCCCGGGGCCAAGTCCGACTGCTACTCGGGGCCCGCCGGCACGGCGGGGATGGGCATCTGCAAGATGGGCAAGCAGACCTGCGCGGCGGACGGGCAGAGCCTCGGACCGTGCATGGGAGAGGTGGTCCCCGCGGCCGAAGATTGCCTCTCTCCGGCGGACGAGGACTGCGATGGTGTCGCCCTCGCGTGCACCGGCAACCAGGTCTGGGCCAAGCGCTTCGGCGACGTCGCGGCCCAGGTCGCGACCGGCGTCGCCGTCCACGGAGGAGGCCCGGTGATCACCGGAAACCTCACGGGATCCGCGGACTTCGGCGGTGGCGCGCTCACCAGCGTCGGCGCCACCGACGTCTTCGTGGCCAGCTTCGACTACCTCGGACAGCCGCTCTGGAGCAAGCGATTCGGCGACGCCGTGGCCCAGACCGCAGCGCGCGTCGCGGTCGACGCCCAGGGCAACGTGGTGATCGTCGGCGACTTCGCCGGCAAGATCGACTTCGGGGGAGGGGCCCTGACCAGCGCGGGCGCGACCGACGTTTATCTGGCCAAATTCGACTCGACCGGCGCCTTCCTCTGGGCCAAGAGCTTTGGCAACGTCGCCGCGCAGAACGGCTTCGACGTGGCCTTCGCGCCGAACGGCGACGTGGTCTTCACCGGGGCCTTCGCCGGCACCATCAACCTCGGTGGAGGCGCGTTGACCAGCCTGGGCGCCACCGATCTCTTCGTCGGTCGCTACGATCCCGCGGGGACCTTCCTCTGGGGAAAGCGCTTCGGCGACGCCGCGGCGCAGGCGGGCAAGGGCGTCGCCGTCGACGGGCAAGGCAACGTGATCATCACCGGGGACATCGCCGGAAAGGTCGACTTCGGCGGAGGTGTGTTGACGAGCGCCGGGGCCACCGACGTGCTGCTGCTGGAGCTCGACGCCGCCGGCAACCACGTCTTCAGCAAGCTCTTCGGCAACGTCGCCGCCCAGACCGCGGCGCGCGTCGCCCTCGACGCCGTCGGCAACCGGATCATCACCGGATCGGCCGCGGGAAAGGTGGATTTCGGCGGCGGCGCGCTCACCGCCGCCGGCGGGACCGACATCTTCGTCGCCAAGCTCACCTCCGGCGGAGCGCACCTGTGGAGCAAGCTCTACGGCGGCGCCACCAACCAGGATCCCCGGGATCTCGCGGTGGATCCGAGCGGGGCAATCGTCGTCGCGGGCGACTTCACGGGCACCGTCGACTTCGGCGGCGGCGTGCTCACCAGCGCGGGGGCCACAGACGGCTTCGTGGTCAAGCTCGATCCCTTTGGAGCCCACGTGTGGAGCAAGAAGCAGGGCGACGCCATGGCCCAGAGCGTCTCCGGCGTCGCCGCCGACGCGAGCGGGGTCTTCGCGGTCGGCACCTTCGCCGGCGCCGTCTCCTTCGGTGGAGCGACCCTCACCAGCGCCGGCGCCACCGACGTGATGCTCGCCAAGCTCGCTCCGTGATCGCGCAGCGGTGACCCCGATCCCCTCGACTGGACAGGCACGACCTCATGAACCCCTGGACCTCGGAGACAGCGAAGCTCGGCGCTCCCGTCCTCTGGCGCTTCGGGTTCGTGGCACAGGCCTCCTCGCAAGAGCTCTGGGGCATCCTCCTCGACACCACGCGGATCAACCGGGCCATGGGCCTCGGAGCGATGGAGTACGTCGAGGAGAACGGGATCTCCAGGGGATCGACGCGCACCCGCGGGATCGAGTACCGCTGGACGGAGCTGCCCTGGGCCTGGATCTCCGGCCTCGAGATGGCCTGTTTTCGGATCTACGATAACGGCCTCGCCACCCACGGGAGGATCCAGTATCGCCTCGTCGCCGAGGGCCCCGCCCGATCGCGCCTCGAGGTCGAGCTCGCGTGGTATCCGCGCAACGCCCTCGCGCGGTGGACCCTGCCCGTCCTCGCGCCGCTGGTGCGCGCCGCGTACCAGCGTGCGCTCGACCGCCTCGGCGCCGAGCTGGCCAGCGAGCGGCCCCGCCACGAGCTGCTCTCGCGGCCGGCCCGCCCGCTCTCCGACGAGGCGCGAGGCCGGGTCGCCGGCATCCGTGAAAGGCTGCTCGGCGAGGGCCTCGCGGCGCCGATCGTCGACGCCCTCCTCACCCACGTCGACAGCGGCGACGAGCTCGATCTCGCGCGCCTCCGCGTCCGGCCGCTGGCGCGGCGACTCCGGCTCGACGAGCGCGAGCTCCTCCGCGTCTGCCTCCACGCCACGCGCGCCGGCCTCCTCGAGATCGCCTGGGATCTCATCTGCCCTCATTGCCGCGGAGTGCGCTTCACCGCCGCCACGCTCGGCGACGTCCCGGGCCGCGCCTCGTGCGCCGCGTGCGAGGTCGAGCTCACCACCGAAGGGCCCAACGCGGTGGAGATCACCTTCCAGATCCACCCTTCGATCCGGGTGACCCAGCGGCGCGCCTACTGCCTCTCCGAGGCCTCCACCAAGGCCCATATCCTCCTGCAACAGCCACTCGATCCCGGCGAGCGGCGCACCCTCGCCACCACGCTCCCGGTCGGGCGCTATCGAGCGCGGGTGATCGCCGAGGAGGGGGCGCGCGTCCTCGACATCGTCCCGGGCCCTCCGGGGACGGAGATCGCGCTGGGCGAGGCCGGAGGAGACGCCCTCGAGGCCGGCCCGTCACCGACGGTGACCCTCGTCAACAGCGGGAAAAAGCGGCGGATCTTCGTGATTGAAGACGTCCAGTGGACCGACGACGCCCTGCGCCCGGCGCACCTCTTCAACCTCCCCGACTTCCGCGATCTCTTCTCGACCGAGCGCCTCGCGCCCGACGTGCAGCTCCACATCGGCGATCAAACCATCCTGTTCTCGGACATGGTGGGCTCGACCCGCTTCTACCTGCGCCACGGCGATCTCGCGGCCTTCGTCGCCGTGAAGCAGCACTTTCGCGAGGTCTTCGCCGAGATCGAGGGGCACCGCGGCGTGGTGGTCAAGACCATGGGCGACGCGGTCATGGCCGCCTTCTTCGACCCCTCCGACGCGCTCCGGGCCGCGCGCGGGCTCCAGCGACGCTTCCCGGTGACCAAGAGCGAGCCACGCGAGGAAGGGATCCGTCTCCGGATCAGCCTCGCGGCCGGCCCGTGCATCGCGGTCAACCTCAGCCAGGGGATCGACTACTTCGGGAGGACGGTGAACCTCGCCGCCAAGCTCCAGGCGTGCGTCTCGTCGGGCCAGATCGCCTTTCCCGCCGTGCTCCAGGGCGATCCACGGGTGGAGGCCGTGCTCGTCGAGGAGCGGGCCAATGTGGAGCAGCTCGACTTGACCTTGCCTTCCGGGGGCGATCCGGTCCGCGTCTGTCGCTGGGACACCGGGCGAGACGCGGTGTCGGCTCAGAGCGAGCGCAGGTAGCTCTCGAGATCGCCGAGCTCGGCCTCTTCGAGCTGGCCGGTGTGGCCCATTCGACCGTCGGTGTCGGCGAGCAGGGCGCGCAGCGTCGGGTAGCGGCCGTCGTGAAAATAGGGCGCCGTCCCGCCGACGAACCGCAGCGAGGGCGTATCGAACGCGCCTCCTGACTGGATATCGTGAGCTTGCTTGTCGGTGTGCGCCGCGCCGTCGTGGCAGCGCGCGCAGCCGACCTCGCCCGAGCGGAACAGGGCCTCTCCGCGGGTCTCGGCGGCGCTCTTCGGTCGCGGTGGCGCCGCGGGGCCGGGGAGATCCTTCACATACGCCACCAGCGCGTCGAGCTCGGCGTCGGCGAGGCCCGAGCCGACGAGCCGTCGTTCCACGGTGTTGACGATGTGCTCGCGGAGATCGCTGCGGGCGCCCTCCCAGCCGTAAGGAGCGGTGTCGACGGCTCGCCCGGCGAGCATCGGTGTCTGGCGCAGGCCGCGCGGCGTGGACCACACCAGCCCATCGTCGCGGCCGTCGGGGTGGCAGCTCGCGCAGGCGCGGCCGTCGCGCGAGAGCCGGTGATCGCCGGCCGCGTGGAACAGCCGCCGCCCGAGATCGAAGGCCGTGTCGCGCGCGACGGGGAGCGGCGTGAGCGCGATCGATCGGGCCTTGACCTCGGGTCGCGCGAAGGGGCCGCTCTTCTCCCGATCGTGGAGATCGAGGATCGTGACCTGGCGAGCGAACTGCGAGAACACCACGCCAATCCGGCTCTCGGGATCGACGGCGAGCCCCTCCGGTCCGGCGGGCACGGCCCAGGTCCGGTCGGAGATCGGCTGGAAATTCATCCCGTCCAGGCTCAGCATCATCTCGACCACCGAGTCGATCCCGAGGCAGGCCACCAGCACCGATTTGTGGGTCGGGTGCTTCACCACCGCGCGCGGTAGCAGGCACTGGGTCCCTTGCACCCCGGGGATGCTCACCGAGTCGGGGTGGATCGCGGCCTTTCTCCCGTCGATCGCGGCGATCCGGCTGATCTCGCTCACCCCGCGCTCGGGCCCGTAGCTCGGCGTGGTGGTCTGTCCATCGTGGGACCAGGCGTTGACTTGCGGGACGAGGATCGTGCCGGCCACGTCGAGGATCCCGAACCCCTGCACGCCGCGCAGCGTCCCCGCACGGTAGGTGATCGGGGCGACCGGCTCGCCGCGTACCCGCCGAGGCGGGCCGGCGCAGAGGCCCTGATACGGCACGAGCTGCCCGGCGACATCGACGCTGGTGATCGGGTGATCGTTGCCGAGGAGATCGACCGCGCTCACCGTCGAGCCCGCCGCGTGGGCCACGAAGGCGCGTGAGCCGTCCCCGAGGACCACGAGCGAGCGCGGCTCTCGCGGCAGGCTCGTGGTGAACGACGACTGGCCCGAGGCGAGCGAGAACGCCTTCAATTCGTGGGAGATCCCGGTGGTGACCAGCAGGGTTGCGCCGTCGGGAGTCAGCGTCAGGCCCACCGGCTCGGCCCCGGTGGGGAGCCGCGACTCTTCCGCGAGCGGCGCTTCCGGGGCGCCGCTCGAGCCGAGGACCGCGATCGCCGACGCCGAGCGCAGTCCCACGTAAACCCGACCATCCGGGCCAATCACCACCTCGGAGGGAGTCGCCGCGAGCGGCGTTCGCGCGAGATCGACGCCGCTCTCGAGATCGATCGTGTGGAGCGCCTGATCGTCTTCGTCGGCGACGAACGCCAGCCGCCGCGTCCCGAGCTTGCCGAGCGCGACGCGCGATCCGGCCTCGCCGGCGCGCGCCACGCCGACGAGGGGATGGGCCGCGGGCGCGCGTGGAGCCGGCGTTGACGTCGTCAACACGGGAACCGGCGCCGGGGCGGCGGCCAGCTCGACCGGAGCCGGTGCCGGCGGCGCGTCGCCCGCCGGGACAGCGCAGGAGAGCAGGGCCAAGGGCGACGCGAGCACGGCCCCCGCGCGCGGCAAGAACGAAGCGACCGTGAAGCGGCGGATCCAGGCGACGAAGAGCATCCCCGCTGGTTCGCGGGGCGGGGCGGAAGTGTGACGAGCGACGGCGTCGATTGCCGGCGGAGGCGGGAGAAGACGACAGACCGGCTCTGCTGGAGCAACTCTGATCGTCGCGGGCGATCCGGCGCCGGGAACCGCTTGTCGACCCGCGGGGCGCGTCGGCCCCGGCGATCAGGGATCGAGCGCGTCGCGGATCCCCACGCGGGTGATCTCGTGCGCCGGGGTAAACTCGGTGTGACCCTCGCCTGCGCCGCGGAGCTCGCCGACGCGATACCCCAGCTCGCTGACGCAGCGGGCGTAAAACGTGGAGAGAGCCGGGTGCGAGAAATAGAAGTCTTGATCGAACACGTCCGATCCTCCCATCCCTCCTCCAACCGTGGTGATGAGTCCCTTGCCCATCCGGTGCGCGAGCATGAGCCGGCCCGCGTTGCGCAGGTTGGTGGTCGAGTGCCGCGCGCGGGCCTCGACCAGGATCTGCGCCTCGGCGACGCCGAGCTCGACGAGCGCGGCCTTCATCTCGATCGCCTCGTAATACCGGGTGCCCCGCGGATAGACGTTCCCCCCGGTGACGATCACGAAAGGGGCCTTCCCGTCCGCGAGATCCGCCGCCGCCTGCTCCAGCCGTCGGAGCGCGGTCGCGTGGACGCCCGGCGCCGCGACAGTGCTGCTCGGCGGCGTATATCCAGGGACGATGATCACCCCGTAGGGGAAGCTCTGCCAGTCGGTGAAGCGGCTCAGCGCGGCGAGCGAAGCGCGGTTGTGATCGGGGGAGGGATCCCGCGGGGCGACGCGCGACACGATGGCCTCGATCGCGCGGCGAAGCGCCGGATCGGCCTCGATCTCCGCGGCGAGCGCGTCGTCGACGGCGTCGGCCCAGGCGTGGGCGATCTCCTCGCGCTGCGCGGCGGGAGCCGCGTCGTAGGCTCGAACGAACCCGCCGGGATCGGCGCCCGAGAGCTCGCCGCGGAGCAACGATCGCAGGATGTCCGGCAGCCCGGCGCCGTCGGGGATCGCGAGATCGGCCGCGTCGGTGAAGGCTTCGTCGTTGCTCATCGCGCGCGAGCCGAGCGTACACCCGGCGTCGTCCGCGACGAGGAGTTACTTGCAGGAGTCGTCGCTCCCCGAGTTGACCGCGCAGCCCTTGGAGCAGTGCTTGACCAGATCCCCGCGACCCTCGGTGTTGCACTGGTAGAGCGAGCTCGCGTTGCCGCTGATCTTGTCGCCGCCGCAGTAATAGCCGCCGACGACGCAGGTGCGACAGGCATCGTCCTCGCCCGGGCGCACCGCGCAGCCCTTGGCGCACGACTGCACCACGGAGGCCGAGCCGTTGCTGTTGCAGCGATAGAGGGTGTCCTTGCTCCCGCTCACCTTGTCGCCGCCGCAGTAGAAGCCGCCGGCCGAGCAGCTCCCGCCGCTGCTGCCGCCGGGCGGGGTGCCGCCGGCCTCGTTGCCGAGCTTCTTCAGGTGATACCAGCCGTACTGCGGCCAGGCCACGGTGTGCGGCGTCTTGGACTTGACGTGATGAGCCACGTAGTTGTCGTCCATCACGAAGATTTGCCCGTTCTCGACGTGGTCGACCGAGGCGATGTGGCCCCAGATGTCGTTGCCGATCGGCGGGTAGACGATGAGATCGTAGGTCTGGGGCGTGCCGGTGGTGTGGCGCTCCCACTCGGCCGAGTCAGGGCGCTTGTCGAGCCAGAGGTGACAGGCTCCATGAGGAGCGCAGTTGCCGTCCCAGCCGGGGCCGGCGACCGGCAGGCTCACCCCGAACTTGGCGGGGTAGAAGTACTGGAGCGCGGTCAGGCACTCGTACCCGGTCTGGAGCTTGCTCCAGTCGCCGACGGTCTTGCTCGACGAGGTGAAGGCCGCATAGTCCGAGTCGACCTCTTCCACGCTGTCGTCCGCGGGATTGCCGCTGTCGGTGGTGGCGGCGCAGCCCGCGAGCCCGAGCCCGAGCGTGACGGCGACGAGGCTGGTGGCGAGGAAGAGGTGCTTGCTCATGACTCCCCCCTTCGCAACGCCCGTGCCGTCGCAGGAAACGCCTCGAAATCCAGATCGACGGGCAATTGAGCGCTGGGGCATGAACGATCCAGGGCGCGGGCGTGGACTCCCGTCGCCGCGGGTGGACGATAGTCGACAGCGGAGGACTCCTGTCGACAGCGCGCCGCTCTAAATCAGCGAGCACGATCCTCGAACAGTAGCCGCGACCGCCAGAGGCTGTCTCAAAACTCTGGGCGCGGTGATCCACTC
>JBDTXR010000065.1:0-28063 GCA_040006075.1 Byssovorax sp.
GGTGGGAGCGGCTGCGGCGACGCTGGGGGGCTGTACGCTGGTGGCAGGGTTGGGCGGCGATCACCACCTCGTCGGGGGCGGCGGCGCCGGCGGTGAAGCCCCGACGGGGAGCACGACGGCCACGAGCAGCGAAGTCGTCTCCAGCGCGGCCACGAGCACCGGAGTCGTTTCCAGCACGGCGGCGGGCAACGTCAATTGTACCACCAAATCCGACTGCCCGCCTGACGGGGCCTGCGCGACCTACGCGTGCGCGCAGGGGCAATGCACGGAAATGATCTCGAATGAAGGAATGACGCTCCCGGACCCTGCGGGTAACTGCGAGAAGACCACCTGCGTGGGTGGCCATGTTGTCCTGAGCGACGACAATGCCGATTTCGCGGATGATGGAGATCCGTGCACCGTCGAAGGCTGTAGCTCCGGCGCGCCAACCCACGTTGCTGGCAACGACGGCGCTGTGTGCGGCCCGGCCGGACACCATTGCTTCGCTGGCCAATGCCTCGAGTGTGCGGACCCGTCCCAATGCCCGCAGGGCGCTGACTCGTGCGTCGCCGCGACATGCACCGGCGGCGTATGCGGGCTCGTCAATCAGGCGGACGGGGCGAGCTGCGCGGCTGCAACCGCCTGCAAGAACGCCGGGACCTGCAGCGCTGGAGTCTGCAACCAGCCGTCGAAGAGCAACGGTATTACGTGCAACGGGTCGGGGACGTGCGTCAGCGGAGGTTGCTGCTTCCTGACCGTCTGCGGGAACGGGACCGTATGTTGCGCCGTAGGCCAGTACTGCAGCCCGGGTCAGCAGTGCAAGCCCTGACGGGACCGATTCGCGCGCAGGGGTAGCCGTCTGCGCCCCCGCTCACCCCTCGGCTTGACGCCGGCGCCATCGCGCGCGACCCTCCCCCCATGACCGCGCCCCTCGCCGAAGGCACGATCTTCGCGGGCCGCTATCGCGTGGGCCGCCGCCTCGCCGCGGGGGCCATGGGCGCCGTCTACGAGGCCGTGCATCTCGACACGCATCGTCGCCGGGCGCTGAAGGTGATGCATCCGCACCTCTTCGAGAGCGACGACATGCGCGAGCGCTTCCAGCGGGAAACGCGGATCGCGGCCAACATCGAGAGCGAGTACATCGTCGATGTTTCGGACGCCGGGGTGGACGAAGCCACGCAGATGCCCTTCCTGGTGATGGAGCTGCTCCGCGGCGAGGAGCTGGGCGACAGGCTCAAGCGCCTGGGACGGCTGCCGCTGAACGAGGTTGTCACGTACCTTCAGCAAACGGCGGCGGCGCTGGATCGGACTCACGCCCAGTCCATCATCCATCGCGATTTGAAGCCTGCGAATCTCTTTCTCACGTACCGGGACGACGGGACCCCGCGGATCAAGATCCTCGATTTCGGAGTGGCCAAGGTGGTCGCGGATAGCTCGAAGTCGGCTGGCTCGACTCAGATCCTGGGGACTCCGCTCTACATGGCGCCGGAGCAATTCCAGTCCGACATCCGGCTCACTCCCGCGGTCGACGTTCACGCGCTGGGAATGATGGCGTATACGCTGCTCGTGGGAGAGGCCTACTGGAGCGTGGAGGCGCGGAGAGGAGCCGACGTGATCGCGCTGGCGATGATCATCCTGCGCGGCCCGCAGGAGCCGGCGACGCAGCGAGCGGCAGCTCGCGGCGTGGCGCTGCCGCCGGGGTTCGACGCGTGGTTCGCGAAGATCACCGCGGTGAACCCGGCCGACCGATTTGCCGGCGCCATCCTGGCGATAAACGCCCTCGGCGAAGCCCTGAACGCCGCGAGCATCATGCGCCCCGCGGGGCCTTTTCCCGCGCCGAGCCTCGCGTCCAGCGTGCCTGGTACGACGGTACGGGCACCGCTGCAATCGAGCGAAGCGCTGCTCGAGCGGGCAGCGACCTCGACGGGAGCCGCGATCACTGCGCCACGGAAGGCGGGGAGTCGTCGCGGCGTCTTCACCGCAGCCCTGGTGACCGCGGGCGTCGTGCTCCTCGCGACGGCCTGGCTCTGGCACCGCTCCGCGATGATCGGTCCCTCCTATTCCGCGGTATCGACCGCGCCGGTCATCGCCGAGGTCCCGGCGGCCCCTGCGTCGGCCGCGATCGAGCCCGCGGTCGTCCCTCCGGTAGCTGGATCCGTGTCGCCGCCGGCCGCGCGCGTCGAGCCCTCTGCGGTTCCTCGCCCGCCGGTCGTCCCTGCTCCTGGCCCGCCCGCGTCGAGCTCACCAGCGAGAGGCGTGGCTACGCCCGTCGTGCAGAAAAAGACCCTGCCCAAGCTCTTCGGGCGCGATTGACGGCGGAGATCCTGGGCATGACAACGAGGTGGCTTCGTGGGTTTCTGGGCTGCTCGTTCCTCGCGAGCACCCTCGCGCACGAAGCCCGCGCGGCTGCGCAAGGCGTGGATCCCCCGGCGGCCCTCTTCGACCGTGGTCTCGCCGCGATGGAGAAAGGTCGGTATGCGGCGGGCTGCCCGGATCTCGCCGAGAGCCAGCGCCTCGATCCGCGGCCAGGCACTCTGTTCACCCTCGCAAGCTGCGAGGACCGATGGGGGCACACCGCGACCGCCGTGGCGGAGTACAGCGAGTATTTGCAAGTGTATGAGCAGCTACCCGAAGATCGCAAAGCCGCGCAGGGCGAGCGCCCGAAGGTCGCCAGAGCCCAGCGCGACAAGCTGATCCCCGCGGTGCCGGAGCTCACTCTCATGCTCTCTCCTGGAGCTCCCGCAGGAGTCGTGGTGAAGCGGGATGGCCGCGTGGTGACCGCGGCCGCCCTCGGCGCCGCATGGCAGGTCGATCCAGGTGAGCACACGGTTTCCACCGAGGTGCCGGGAGGCGGGATCTGGAGGCAGCAGATCCTCGTTGGCAAAGGCGAGAAAAAGAAGGTCGCGCTGGAGGTCCGAGACGGTGGCCCGGTGGCTCGCCAGCCGCTGAACGCCGACAATCCCGCTCCGTCACCGATCCTCGACGCGGGCCCGAGCACCCGCCGAGTGGCGACCTACGTGGTCGGGGGAGCGGGCCTCGCCGGCCTCGTGCTCGGCGGCGTCATGGGCGGCCTCACCCTCGGAAAGAAGGGCACCGTCACGCAACACTGCGGCAAAGGCATCCAGTCGAGCGACGAGACCGCCTGTGATCAAACAGGCCTCGACGCGGTGAACAGCGGAAAGACGTTTGGCCTCGTGAGCACGGTCGGCCTCGCTGTGGGCCTCGCCGGTGTCGGCGCTGCCGTGATCCTCTATCTCGCCGAGCCCACGCCGCCGAAGCCCACCGCCGGTTCGCGCGGTCGGTGGCTCTCCGTCGGCCTGCTCTCCGCCGGCCCCGCGGGCGCGACAGTGTCAGCGCAAGGCGCGTGGTAACCAGGATCCCGCGAAACAAAGGGGCCTCGGCGGCGTAACGGATCCATACTCCGGACGCCCCCGCCCGCGTGGTCCGCACCCCGATCGTTCTTCCGCCTCGGAGAAGCTCCATGGCCCAGAAATCCGGCCGCCGCCGCACGTCGCGCTCGAGCGAGGACGACGCGGTCGACTCCTTCGACGTCCCTGCCGCGGTGCTCTGCGCCTTCTGCGGCGAGGCCGAGTGCGCGGGCTGCGGCGCCGCGAGCGACACCCAGTCGGGCGTCGTGGCGATCATCCCCTGGGAGCGCACCAACGCCGGCCTCTGGACGCGCCTCTGGTCCACGGCCAACGCCGTCACCCAGGGCGCCGACTCGTTCTTCGCGGTGATGCCCGACGGCGAGATCCCCGCGGCGATGCGCTTCGCCGTGCTCGCCGAGGTCCTCGCTGTAGCGTCGATGGTCGCGGTGCTCCTGCCCATCGCCGCGCTCGCGCTGCCCACGCTCGCGCTCGAGGTCGTGCACGATCCCGATCTGCGCATGGCGGCGCTGCGCTGGGTCGCCATTGGCGTGCCCGCGCTCTCGCTGTGGATGGTCCTCGCGCACGTCACCCACGGCGCCGCGCTCGACGTCGGCGCGCGTCGTCAGGGCGCCTCGTCGCAGCGGCGTCGCGCGGTGCGCTTCGGCCTCTACGCCTGTGGGTGGGACCTGATGACCGGCCCCCTCGGCGCGCTGGTGACCCTGTTTTCCAAGGGTTTCGGCGCGATGATCGATCTCGTCGAGCTGGCGATGCACGTCCCCGGGCGCGCCACCACCGCGCTGCTCCAG
This sequence comes from Byssovorax sp., assembly GCA_040006075.1. Lineage (GTDB taxonomy): Bacteria > Myxococcota_A > Polyangia > Polyangiales > Polyangiaceae > JANYGI01. Next base: position 4,154 of record JBDTXR010000065.1, read on the forward strand.
GGCGCGTACAAGCTCACGCCCGACGCTCTCGGCCGCGCGCGTCGCGTGGGCTCTATCGCGGCCGCAGCGATCGCCATCACCTCGGGCGCGGCGCTCATGGCCGTCGCGCTGGTGCTGATCTTCGCGTAGCGAACGCGGCGGCGACGCGGGGTCTGGGGCAGAGCCCCATCGTCCGGGGTTTGGGGCAGAGCCCCATCGAGACTACCGCATCGAGCCGGGCGCGGGGATCGGCGTCGCGTTGAGGGGCTTCCGCGCCTGCATGGTTCCGGGGCGGCGAACAGGCTGCAAATCGCCGGTGTTCGAGACTTCGAGCATGTCGACCACGTCGGGGTTGAAGTCGGTGAGGAAGTCGGTGCGGAGCTTCTCGACGAGGGCTCGCGCCTTCGTTTCGCCGCGCTCGTGCACGAGGACCGGCTTGATCAGGGGGGCCTCCGTCGCCAGATCGCGATCGACCGGCGGCATCCAGCTCCGGCGCCAGAGCACCGACCAGCGCTCGCCGTCTTGCACCGGCGCCTGGAGAAGCTCGCCGTCCTTGGCCTTCGATGCTGCGGTGAGGATCGCCGGATCGACCTTCACGCCGGCCTCCGACGTGGTGCCGTCGGGGGCGACGAAGCCGAGGTTGCCGCTGCGCAGGCTGGTCGCGCGATCGATCGATTGCTCGCGCGCGAGCTCGTTCCAGTGCTTCGGCGAGGGATCCTTCTTCAGGTCGGCGAGGAGGGCCATCGCCTCGTCGCGCTTGGCCACCTGGATGCGCCAGATCTGGATGCGCGCGGGCGCGTGGTACTTGGTCGCGTTGGCCTCGTAGTAGGCCTTGACCTCGGCGTCGGTCACCGGGCCGCCGCTGCCCGCGTCGGCGCGGACCCGGGCCAGCGTCGCGTTGCGGAGCACGCCGCGGATCCGCTCGCCCACCTCGTCGCGATCGCCGAGCCGGGCGTCGATCGCGCCCTGCGCGAGCAGCGCCTCGCGGACCATCACCTTGTCGACGAAGGCGCGCCGCACCTCGTCCGGCGTGCGCCCGAAGGCCCGGAGCTGGAAGGGCGGGAGCTGGGCGATCCGCCGGGAAACGTCGGCCACGGAGATGGTGCGGGCGCCGACGCGGGCGACGATGGTGACCTCGTCGGGCGAGACGTCGGCGTGGACTACCCGGGCCTGCCAGGCCGTCGCGAAGAGGGCGATCCCGGCGGCGAAGAGCTTCGAGGCGCGCATCGCGCGAAGATGTACGCCGGCATCGCCCCGCGGGTCAAGCCGCGCCGCGCCGCCCGGCCTTCGCGGGGCGACTCTTCTCCGTCGGGCGCGTCGATCGCGGGCCCGACGCCGGGCGGGAGCGGGCCACGGCGCGCGGGAAATTGCCTGGTTCGGTGAGGACCCCGGCCTTCTTCAGCGCCGCGGTGTCGAGCCCGACGAACGTATAGGCCGCCGCGGGGAAGGTGTACGCCTCGTGGATCTGCCGGATCCGCTCGATGATCTCCGGCGTGGCCTCGATCGGCCGCGGCTTCGGGCAAGCCTTGCGGATCGCCGCGAGCGGCTCGCCGAGATCGAGCAGCTCCTGCACGCGCGAGAGCACCTCGATCGGCTTCAGCTCGCGCTTGCCGCCGCGGATCGTGCCCTGCGACAGCTCTTCGAGGAGGCGACGACGCCGGCGCTCGGTTCGCCCATCGACGAGGGGCGCGGCCGCCCCGCCGAGCAAGGCCTCGTTGAAGGCCCGCGCCGCGCGGCGCTTCTCGACCACGTCGGGGCTGCCCCGCCCACCTGCGGGCTTCTGCTGCGGAGAAGTCTTCACGTTGTTCGGTACCGGAGGGATCCGGTCCGAATCATGGCACGTCGATCCGCGCCGACGAAAAAACGCGTAGAGCGAGGCCGAGCGTCAGGCCGCAGCGGGAGCGGGATCGCTCGCGGCGCGGAGCGCTTCGGCGCGGGCGGCGGCCGCCTTGCGCTTGCGCGCGCGCTGCGAGTAGCCCCAGCCCACGAGCATCGACGCCGCGAGCGGCGAGAAGGCGATGAAGCTGGTGACGCCCGGGTGCCCGAGCAGCCAGTCGTAGGTGCCGCGCATGTAGGGATCGATGCCGTCGGCGTACATCAGGCCGATGAAGAGCCCCACGGCGATGACCGCGGAGATGGCGTTCAGCAGCAGGAAGTAGCCCCAGCGGAGGACTCCCTTGGGCTGCGTCCCCGCCTCGTTCACCTGATGAGAGGGTATTTCGGTCGCCATGACGGCGCGCATCCTAGGGGACTACCGCTTGAAAAGCCACCCCAGCAGGCCCGTGCGGGGCTTCTGCGTCGGCTCCTCCAGCGCTTCGAGGGCCGTGATGGCCTCGGCGTCGGGCGGCGTTCGCTTCTGGAGCAGGCGCAGATCGCGGATCGCGCCGGCGTTGTCGCCGAGCCGCTTGCGGAGCAAGGCGCGGTAATAGCGGGCGTTGCGGTGATCGGGCGAGGCCGAGAGCAGCTCGTCGAGCTCGATGGTCAGGCCCTTGAGATCGGCGCCGGCGCGCTGGCCGCGGATCCAGGCGTCGAGCGCGGCGATCTCCACGTTCCCGGGCTCGACCTCGCGCGACCACAGGCACGCTTCGAGAGCGCCGTCGTAGTCGCGCGCTGCGAGCCGCGTCCCGGCGATCTCCGCGAGCGCCGTCGCCGACAGGCCGCGCAGCGCCGACGGAGGGCCGTCGACCGCCGCGGCGCTCGGCTCGGCGTCGTCGATCGGCGGAACGGCCCTCACGGTGATCGGCGGCGCGTCGAGATCGATGACCTCGACCGACGGCGTCCGGAGCTGCGCGGGGACCGGGATGCCGCGGGCGCTCTTCAGCGTCTCGCGCATTTCGCCCCTGGATTTCCCGGGGATCGCCGTCGTCGTCGGCTCATCGTGCAGCGTCGTCGGCGTCGGGTCGGCGGTCCCGCGCGGCGACGGAGGATCGTCCCTCAGGCGCGGCGTCGAGAGCGGCGTCATCCGCGAGCGCGGGCCCGTCACCGGCTTGCTCGACGTCGCGCCGCGCTCGCCGTCGCCGGCCGCGTCGGGCGCCGCCGCGCCGATCCGGTGCGTCGTTGGTTTGAGCTGCAACCGTGCGACCGACGTCGCAGCCATCGGGGTCGAGGGCGTCCGCGTCACCTCGAGCGCGCCCACCGGCGGCGAGCTCGATCCCACGTCGAGCTGCCTCGTAATCGCCAGCGCGTAGACGAGCTGGCGCAGCCGCTCGCCCGCGAGCAGATCGCGCGCCGCGAGCGCGGCGAACGGCTCGGGGCACGCGTGCAAATGAGCGACGACGCGCGCCTCGTCGTCGACGAGCCCGAGCCGCGTCACCGTCGCCTGCGGGTGGATCCGCAGCGGCATCTCGCCGAGCCGGCTCAGCGTGGCGTCGACGATCGGCCGCGTGCCGCCGTGCGCCTTGATGCCCGTCCAGACGATCGCCAGCGCGTCGACGCTCGCCGGATCGCCGCCGTAGTCCAGCAGCTCCACGTGCCCGTCGCAGTAGCGGAACGTCGTCTCGGCGGGCAGCGTGAACAGCCGCGTCATCCGCCGCTGGAACTGCGACTCGCACACCGCCTCGAGCCGATCGCGCTCCACGCACCCCGCGAGCAGGAGCACGTCGCCGAGCAGACCCTTCGTCGCCAGGGCCTCGACCAGCGTCTCGGGCGAGAGCGCGCCGGCCTCGACCAGCAGCTCGCCGAGCCGCGCGAAGCCGTCGCCGGGCCGCACCTTCACGGGGGTCCCGCGCGCCAGACGCACCACGTGCTCGATCGGCGAGGCGCCCGCGATCGGCGGCTCACGAAGAAAAAGTGCCCCGGTCAGCCGTCGATCGACGGCGTACACCAGAAGGTGCGCGAACGGCGTTCGCGCCAGGTCACCTTCGGCCGTCGCCGGGGTGTCGGATCCCATCTCGTCCGACGCTATCACAGCTCACCGGCGAGGATCAGCGGGAGCACGACGGCGTCCGGTCGACGCCTCCGAAGAACTCGCCCGAGAGGGCCGCCCACGCCCGCTGATTCTCCGGCGGTCCACACTTGAAACCAGGCTTTTTCAAGGCTTCTCCGCGGATTGTCGCGCGATTGTCACGGTAGTAGCGGAGGGCGAGCTCGGCCGCGTATTCGTGCACCGCGTCGCCGTTGTTGGGCTGGAACGCGTAGTACGTCCCGCCGCGGACCATCGTGTCGTTGGGCGCGTAGCGCGAAAGACACGCGGTGCGCGCCCCGCACTCGAGCACGATGGCGTCGAACGTCGCCCGGAGCGCGCGCCCCGACCAGTCGTCGTGGGCCGCGTCGTCGAGGTGAAAGATCTCGTGAAACAGCGTCTCGCGCACGGCCTCGGCCGAGGTGTTGAGCGAGCCCGCGACGTTGTAGGCCACGCTCCAGCGATCGGCGTAGGCCGAGGGCGTGGTGCGCTTGACCGAGCGAAAGAAGCGGTAAGTGAGATCGCGATAGCGGTAGCGCAGCGGGGCCTTTGCGCCGCGCGCGAGCTCGGTGAAGAACGCCGCGAAGTCCTCGTTGGCCGCGGTGATCCACGCGAGATGCCGCCGCTCCGCGCCCATCGGCGCCTCGGGCACCAGGTGGATCCGACCGCGAAATCCGCCATCCATCTGCTCCTCGGGCAGCACGCCGGCGACACCGCCGACGCGCGCGAACAGGGCCAGCGCGTCGCCCGTCGCGGCGGGATCCCCGGCGTAGCGCGCCGCGAGCAAGCAGCGGATCCGCGCGTCGTTCTCGGCCTCGCTCCGGCAAGCGGCGACGCCGGGATCGCTCGCCGCGGCGCCGAGAAAGAGCGCCTCCTCAGCGCTGCTGGCCGCGATCCGATCGGCGTTTCCCGGCGGTGGCACCGGAGCGACAACATCGTTGACGATGGGGACGATCGTCGCCGCCGCGGTCGCGGTGATCGGCGGCACGGGAGCAGGAACGGGCGCGGGGGCGGCCGCGGGCGTCGAGCAGCCGAGCGCGGCGGTCGCGATCAGGATCCACGTCGCGCGATGCACCAACGCAGGGTCGCAGAAAACCGCGTCCAGGTGCTAGCTTGGCGCCCATGCCGCGCGGACACGTGCTCGTCCTCGACGACGAGCCCACCATTCTCACCACCTTGCAAAAGGCCCTCACGCTCGAGGGCTACGCCGTCGACGTCGCCGGCGGCATCGCCGTCGCCGAAGAGAAGCTGGCCAAGCGCAGCTACGACATCGCGCTGTTCGACGTCTCGCTCCCCGACGGCGACGGCGTCGGCCTCCTCCAGCGCCTCCGCACCTCGGGCAGCGATCTACCCGTCGTGATGATGAGCGGCCACGCGACCATCGACGCCGCGGTCCGCGCCACGCGCCTCGGCGCCAGCGATTTCCTGGAGAAGCCGCTCTCCACCGATCGCCTGCTCCTGGTGCTCGACAACATCATTCGCCTGGTCCGCGCCGAGGCCGAGGCCACCGCGCTCCGCGCGCAGACGGGCCAGGTCGGCGAGCTGATCGGGCAGAGCCGCCTCATGGCCGAGCTCGCCGAGCAGCTCGGGCGCGCCGCGAAGGCCTCGGCCACGGTGTTCGTCACCGGCGAGCGCGGCACCGGAAAAGAGCTGGTCGCGCGCGCCATTCACCTGGCGAGCAAGCGCGCCAAAGGCCCGCTCGAGAAGATGAACTGCGCCGCCGTACCGAGCGAGCTGATCGAGAGCGAGATGTTCGGCCACGAGGCCGGCGCCTTCACCGGAGCCACCAAGCAGCGCCGCGGCAAGTTCGAGCGCGCCAGCGGCGGAACGCTCTTCCTCGACGAGGTGGGCGACATGCCCCTCGCGATGCAATCGAAGCTCCTCCGCGTCCTGCAAGAGCGCGAGATCGAGCGCGTCGGGGGCAACGAGACGCTGAAGGTCGACGTCCGCGTCGTCGCCGCCACCAACCGCGACATCGAGACCGCGTGCAAAGAGGGCCATTTCCGCCCGGATCTCTTCGATCGGCTCAACGTCCTCCCGCTTCATCTCCCGCCGCTCCGCGCCCGCCGCGACGACATTCCCCTGCTCGCCAGGCACTTCCTCGCGCTCGCGACCCACGCCAACGATCGTCAGGGCATGAAGATCACCGAGGCGGCCATGGCCTCGCTCTGCGCCTACAGCTTCCCCGGCAACGTGCGCGAGCTCCGCAACGTGATCGAGCGCCTGGTCATCCTCACGCCCGACGACACCATCGACGGCGGCGACGTGAAGAACTGCCTCGGCGGCGGCTCGGCGGGCGCCAACGCCAGCAACCTCTTTCGCCCGGCCGTCCCGTTCCGCGTGCTCTCCGAAGAGGCCGAGAGAGCGATCCTCGAGCAGGCCCTCGCGCACCACGGCGGCCACATGGCAGCCACCGCCCGCGGCCTCGGCCTCGAGCGCAGTCACCTGTACAAGAAGTGCAAAGCGCTGGGGTTACGCGGCGATAAAGGCGAAGGCGACGACGAGTGACCGGCTCCCAGCCGCGCTGAAGCTGCATTGCGTCGTCACCCGGGCACCACGCTGACGCCATCCCGTAACGGCGCTCGTGCTATGCAAGGAGCATGCGGCGATCTCTTCTTCCTTTGCTGGTGGGCGCCCTCGCTTCGAGCGTGTACGCCTGCGCTGCGGGCACCCAGATCCCCACCGGCGCAACGACGACGGAGGGCGCGGGCGGCTTCGGCGGCGCCGCCGCGGGCACCGGGAGCACCGGGGGAGCCGTCGCGACCAGCACCACGGCGACTGGCCCGGACGACGACGACGGCGGCATCGTGCTCTCCGACGCCACCACCGAAGAGAAGCCGATCGAGATGGACGCGGCCTGCGCGGCGGTCGCCTCCGAGGCCACGGCCACGGCGCTCCCCGTCGACATCATCTGGCTCGTCGACAACTCGTCGAGCATGCAGCTCGCCGTCGACCAGATAAAGCTCGGGCTCAACGCCTTCGCGGCCACCATCGAGGCCACGAGCCTCGATTACCAGGTGATCATGCTCGCGCTCCGCAGCAAGCAGAGCCCGATCACCGTCAATGGCGGCACCCGTTATCCGGTGTGCATCCCTCAGCCCCTCGCGGGCGACGACAACTGCGGTGACGGCACCCGCTTCTTCCAGTCGAGCGTCGATATCTACAGCATCCAGCCGCTCGAGCAGTTCCTCGGCACCATGGGCCAGACCAAGGGATACACGGCCATCGACGCCAAGGGCGGTGAGCCCTGGGCCCAGCACCTCCGCCCCAACGCCACCAAGACCATCATCGTCGTCAGCGACGACAACGCCCGACTCTCGGCCACGGACTTCGAGACGTTCGCGGGCGGCAAGAACCCGTACAACAGCCTCACCCTCCCTCCCGGGATCCTCGATCCCAGCTACAATGGCCTCTTCACGGGCTACCTCTTCGGAGGCATCTACGGCTGGGGCAACGCCGCCGATCCCAGCGTCAAATGCACCTTCGCCGACAACACCCAGCCGGCCAGCTCCGGCCCCACGTACACCACCCTGGTCACCAAGACCGGTGGAGTCCGCGCCAAGCTCTGCGACGGCGCCGCGGCCTGGCAACCCTTCTTCGACGCCGTGGCCCAGGCCGTCATCGCCTCGGCCAAGCTCTCGTGCGAGCTGGTCATTCCCCCGCCGAGCATGGGAACCCTGGATCCCGCCAAGGTGAACGTCGCGATTCAGAGCAACGGTAACCAGGTCTACCTGACGGGCGTGGCCGACGCCGCCGCTTGCGGCCCCACGGGCGGCTGGTACTACGATGATCCCGGTAACCCCACCACCGTCATCCTCTGCCCCGCCTCGTGCGACACGGCACAAGCCTCCGTCGGCCCGGGCAAGCCGGGGCACATCGAGGTGCTCTTCGGCTGCTCGACCATCGCGCAATAGCCCTCTCCCTCGGGAGCAGAATTTTTTTGCGCGAGCCACGGCCTCCCGCTCAACTTTCTTTCACGATCTCCATCCAGCCAGGCCGGAGATCGCCCGACTCGGGGCAAAACGAAATCGTGGCACGTTGGCGCGCTACGTGCTACGAATGGGCTCGGGGGCGGGCCGTCGGTCTGCCTCCTCGCTCGCGCTTCAAACCCTCCACGAAGGTACCCACCATGGCCAAAGCCCTGATCCTCCCTGCTCTCCTCGTGGCCGCCCTCACCGCTGGTTGCAGCCTGCCGCCGCCGAAAGACTACATCGGATACGTTCATCAGTACCAGATCAGCCAGACCCAGATCGTCAGCCCCAGCCTCTGGGTCTCGCGTGAAGAAGCGGGCGTGCTCCGCGGCCGGGCCTACGGCGAGCCGCTCGAGCTGCGGGTGGAAGGCAACCTGATCAAGGGCTCTCGCGGGGTGATGCCGATCGAGCTCCACGTCAGCCGCGAGGGCAACGCCGTCGTCGCCAGAGGCATTTACGGAGGCCACCTGAAGGATCTCGCCATCTGCGTTCCCGCGGGGGACACCCTGGCTCCTCCCGGCGAGGTCACCGGCTTCTCCAGCGCGACACCGTGTCTGCGCGACAGCACCGACACCGTCGCCAAGATGTTCGAGCAGCTCGGCGACACCGAGACCATGGCCATGCTCGTGGCGGTCTATTCGGGCTGAGCGCCGGAGCAGACCGGAGCTTGACCGCAAGGGCGCGAGGGTCGCAAGGGCGTCGGAGAAACCCTGGTTTTTCTGGCTCTTGCGGTCCTGGCGCCCTCGCAGTTTTCGGGTCCGGTGAGGTTGAGACAGCCACTCTGCCGCGGTGCGGTTCTTCGCGCGCGCCTTCGCGTTTGCCAGAGGTCCGCTGCTTGGATGGCCGACCTTTCCGTGATAGCATTCGCAGGATGAACCCTCCCCGCGACCACTTCGCCCGCGGCGGGCTCGTGGCGATCTCGCCCGAGACGAAGCCCGACATCGATCACCGCGTCCTGGCCCGTCTCATCGCCGCGCACAACGAGCTGATGTGCCCCGGGTACGCCGCCGCCACGGGCATCACGGACGCGGTGCTGGACGCGCCGAGCATGACGCTCGCCGAGTCTGTGGAAGCCGGTGAGTTCACGCCCGCCGAGGGCCGACAGATCGCGGGAACGGCCACCGCAGAAGACCTCGCGGAGCTCGGCTACTCGCCCGAAGAGGTCAGCGAAATCCTCGCCGAACAGGCTCTCGATTGCGCATCCTCGACCTGAGCGCGGCGTTTCTTCGTGACCGCCGAATTTACTCACCCCACGGATCGCCCCACGACAGCGCGCTCCGCAAGGCCCTGAACAGCCTCATTTCCAGCCGGGTGACGTTGCCACTCGCTGGTGACGAAGAAGCTCTGCGCACGCCGATGATCACGCTCTGGGCGCACCCCGTCGCGACCACGAACCTCCGGATCACCTACTCGATTGCGCTGCCGATTGTCAGAGTGCACGCCCTCTACCCGGTCTGGCGCGCGGGCTGAGCAGAGCCGCGTCATCACCACACTTCGCTTCGAAGTGTGGTGATCGACCTCAGCGTTTGTTCATGGTCCCGGGCGGGCTATACGGGTTCTCCGGATCGAACCGCCCAACCCCACCCACGTCGCGCCCGTCCTCGTCGGTCTCCAGCGATCCAAGGCTGTTGACGACGGCGTATGAAATGCCCGCGCCCGTCGCGGCGCAGAGCAGCGCGATGCCGTAGGCGCCCAGCTCCATGCCCATGATCGAGCCGATGATGAAGCCCAGGAACTCCCCGCCGACCCAGAGCAGGACCCCGAGCCAGCCCCAGCTCCCGGGGCGGCCCTTCTCGACGGCCATGGCGGAGAGCTTGCGGTAGAGCGAGCGGAGCAGGATGATTTCGAGCACGGAGACCTCCGAGAGATGGGGTCGTCCGTGGCGGCCAGCGCCCGCTTTCGACCTCGAGTACCAGCCTCCACTTCACGGTGGATCGGCCCCGCCCGTCAAGCAGGAATTCGTCGGGGGCGACGGTCCCGAGCCGCGCGCGTACGAGGCCGTCCTTGTCCCGGTCGCCAGCATGGAATGAAGCAGGGCCCGCGACACCACGCCCGCGCCGCGCTAGGAGGGAAGCCAGCTGACGATGAGTGAAGAGAAAAAGGTCCCGGAAGGTCGCTTCGGAAGGCTCGCGCGGCTCTCGGGGCTCGCCGCGCGCACCGGCGCGAGCCTGCTATTTTCGAAGCAGGGCGCCTCGGCGGCGACGCAGGCCGCCGAGGTCCTGGGCAACCTCCGCGGCCTCGCGGCCAAGGTCGGCCAGATGGCGAGCTACGTCGACGGCGTCGTCCCCGAAGACCACCGCGAGTCGTACGAGACCGCGCTGCGCACGCTCCGATCCGCGGCGCCGCGCTCGTCGTCGTCGGCGATCCGCGCGCTCGTCGAGGAGGAGCTCGGCGCGCCGATTGGCGAGCTCTTCGCCGAGTGGGACGAGATCCCGGTGGCCAGCGCGTCGATTGGCCAGGTCCACCGAGCGGTGTTGAAGAGCGGGCAAGAGGTCGCCGTCAAGGTCCAGCACCCCGGCATCGCCGGAGCGGTGGAGTCGGACCTCAAGAACGCAGGGATCCTCGAGGGGATGGCCATCGCCTTCGGCGGCCGCAAGCTCAACGCCGGAGCCATGCTCGACGAGGTCAAAGAGCGCTTCCGCGAGGAGCTCGACTACACCCTCGAAGCGCGCCGCCAGCAGACGTTCGCGGACCTCCACCGCGCCGATCCCACGATCCGCGTCCCCCGGGTGTGGGAAGATCGATCGAGCAAGCGGGTGCTGACGAGCGATTTCGTCCGCGGGCAAAGCCTCGAAGAAGCGGCCGAGTCCACGCCGGCCGAGCGGCGGGCCTGGGCCGAGACGCTCTGGCGCTTCGTCTTCAAAGGCAACCTGGTCGGGGGCGCCTTCAACGCCGATCCTCACCCCGGCAATTACCTCTTCCAGCCCGGCGGCCAGATTACCTTCCTCGATTTCGGCTGCGTCCAGCCGATCGAGGGCCAGCGCCGGATCGACGCGATCGCCATCCACGTCGCCGGGCTCCGGCGCGACGAGGCCGCCTTTGCCCGCGCTGCGGTGGTGATCCTCGAGACCCACGGCGGCCCCTACGAAGCGCTGGCCATCCCCTACACGCGCCGCTGCTTCGACCCCATCTTCGATCGTCCTTCCCGCATCACCCGGCCGTACGTGGCCAGCCTCGTTCAGGGCGTGAAGGATCTGGCGATGGCCGCCCGCACCATGAAGGCGAGCGAGATAGCCCCGCTCCCGCCCGGGATCCTGTTCATGAATCGCCTCCAGTTCGGCTTCTATTCGGTGCTCGCCCGCCTCGACGTCGAGGTCGACTACGCCGAGGTCGAGCGGGTGTTCCTGGTCGAGGCCGGCCTCTTCCCGGGATAACGCCGCTACGGCGCCTCAGGTGCCGTGTCCGTGCCCCTTCATGGGGGCGTCGTCCTCGTCGTGCTCCGCGGGCGCGCTGCTGACCTGCTTCTGGTACTCGCGCGCCTTGGCCGCCATCTCCGGGCTCTTGAGCTTGTCGTAGGCCAGCGCCAGATCCCCGTAAATCGCCGCCTGATCCTTCGGCTTCGGCTTGCAGACGATGGCGCTGTTGAGCTCGTACACCGCGGTGACGAAGCGGCCAGTCCGCGCCAGCGCCCGCGCGTAGAGCCGGTGCACTTTGGGGTTGGCCACGTCGACGAACAGCGCCCCTTCGCCGATGGTCACGGCCTCTTCCCACTGGCCCTTCTGCACCAGCTTCTCCAGGTACAGCCCCCACACCTTGCGATCGTGCTGATCGAGCGACGCCAGCAGCTTGAGCGTGCGCAGCTCTTCCTCGCCGTTCTGCTGCTTGTGCGCCAGATCGTAGAGGCCTTGAATCGGCTCCACCTGGGTGGGATCGAACGCCGACGCCGCCTCGAGATCCGCCCGCTCCCGCACGGTGTCTTTGCGGGCCTCGGCCAGATCGGCCGACTTCATCCGCACCGCATAGCCGTCGTGACCGTCGGCGATCATCCCGGCGATGATCTTCTCCGACTCGGGGAAATTCTTCTCGCGCATCGCCATCCGCAATTTCACGAAATGCGCGTCCGGCTGCTTCGGATCGAGCCGGAGCGCCTCGGCCAGCATCGCTTCGCCCTCGGGCTTCTGCCCGTCGGCGTAGAGCGCAAGCGAGAGCTCGACCATCTTCTTGGCGCTGGTCGGAGCGGCCTTGGCGGCCTTGCGCGCGTCGTCGAGGGGAGGGGAGTGGAGATCAGGAACGTACTGCTTCGTGTAGCGATCGAGCCGCGGCGCGAGCCAGGCGCGGAAGCGTCGATCGAGCTCGTCCGAGGTGATGCCGAGGGTGCCCTTCACCACCTCGGGAGTCCGCTCGCCCGCCGCCCAGCGCGGGAGCATGGCCACCACCTTGGGGAATCCATACTCTTTGGCGATGTAGACCAGGATCTGGCTCGCCGCGAAGTAGGCCATGGTCACGTCCTCCACGTCGTCGACGTGGGTGAAGGCCTTGTTGAAGCTGTCGACCGCGGGGATGCGGCCGCCCTGGAGCCCGGCGAACAGGGCCGGATCCTCCTCGCGCTTCCACTCCGGCCTTCGGATGATCGTCTCGTACTCGCTCAGCCCCTCGGTGAACCAGCGCGGGACGTGGTTCTTCGACATCTGGATGGCGAACACGTGCCCGAGCTCGTGCCAGATCACGTTACCCCAGTTGAAGGCGCCCGCCGCGGGGCTCATCGCCGCCAGCGTCTGACCGAAGCACACCCCCTGGATCCCGATGTTGGGCAGCCCGCTGGTCCGGATGCTGAACTGCTGCTGATCGGCGTAGAGCTCGATCTGAACCGGCGTCTTCGGGGTGAAGCCGTAGCGCTGCACCATCGAGGCAAAGGCCTCTTCGAGCATCCGCGGCACGTAGCGCTCGAGGATGGCCTTCTCGTCCTTCTGATACCGGATCTTGAACGTCTGCCCCGGGACGGTGACGTACTCGGTCGCCAGATCCTTCTCGAAGAGGTTGAGCGTGTTGTAGACGCGGACGTTGAACTTGTCCTTGTCCCAGGCCTTCTTCAGCGCAGAGACCCCCGGATCGTCGTCGCCGCCGCGGATCAGGTTGAGGCCGAGCGTGGCATAGGCCTTGGCGTCCTGCGGATCGACGGCGATGGCCTCGTTCATCATCCGCACGATGTCGGCGTACCGGTGCTCCCACTCGGCATATTCGCCGACGATCTGGAAGAAGCTCGAATAGCCGGGGTTCAGCGTGAAGACCCTGGTCTTCACCGCCTCGAAGCCCTCTTTGTCGTCGGCGAGGAAGCGGATCGCCGCCTTCATGGACAGGAGCTCCAGGTTGGTGGGATCGATCTTCAGCCCCTTGTCGGCGGCGGCGTCGGCGGCGGTTATCTCCATGTCGCGGAGCGAGAGCCCGGCGCGCACGAAATAGGCCTCGGGGAGGCTGGGATTCACCTCCAGCGCCTGGGTGACCTCGCTCTCGGCGGCCTCGAAGTCCATCGAGTTCTCGAGCTTGACCCGGGCCATCATCACGTGGGCAAAAGGGTCTTTGGGGGCCAGCTTCAAGGCCTCTTTCACCACCTCGCCGGCGTGCCCGGGATCGTACTTGTCGAGGAAGAGCTCGGCCCGCCACAGCAGCGTCTCGACCAGCTTCTTGGCGCCGGCCTTCTCGGCCGCGTTGTAGGCCTCGTTGGCGTCGCGCGGGCTCCGGAGCAGGTGCGCCGCGCGGCCGACCATCGAGAGGCCGACCGCGTCCTGCGCGGTGATCTTGTCGTCGTTGTAGTCCTGCACGATCGTCAGCAGCGGTGCTTTTGCCTCCATGCGCTTGCCGGTCCGGATCAGCAGCTCGCCGAGATCGAGGCGCGCGCGGCGGGCCTCGTCGAGCGGCTCGACCTCCCGGAGCACGACGATCGCTTCGGCCAGCTTTCCCTGCGCCGCGAGCGCCTCACCCCGCAGCGCCGCGGCCTCGGCCTTCGCCTCCTTGCCGCCGGACGCGAGGCCCTTCGCCGTCTTCTCGACCTCGGCGAAGCGCCCCGTGGTGAGCTGGATCCGCGCCAGCGCGAGCTGCGCTTCCACGCGCTCTTTCGCGCCGGATCGCACCGACGCGTACTCTTTCTCCGCCAGCGGGTAGTCGCCGCGGGCGATCGCCGCGGCGCCGCGGCCGAGAGCCTCGGTCTCGGGCGAGTCGGCGATCGCCGGAGCGGCGAGGGTCAGCGAGGCAGCGGCGAGGAGGGCAGCGAGGGGCGATCGAAGACGCATGGGCTCGGACAGAGCATTACCGACGCGGCGCGGGGGCGCCAAGGCTCAACGGCGCGGCGTCACGGCGGCCCGGCGGCGCGCGTGAAAGGCACGAACTGCTCGACGTTCGGATCGTAGGCGAACACCTGCGCCGTCGCGATCTTGAAGACCCAGCCCGCGACCTTGAGCGTGCCGGCGTCGAGCCGCTGGCTCACGAACGGGTACGACCGGAGGTTCTCGAGCTGGGCGAGGACGTTCTCCTCCGCGGCGGCGACGAGGCGGCTCTCGCCGATCAGGTGCGCGTACTTGTCGCGGAGCAGGTGCGGGATCGTCTCCGACTCGCGCAGCCAGCGCGAGACGAAGCCCAGGTGCTTGACGCGTAAAGGATCGAGGATCGCGTCGATGGCGCCGCACTGCGTGTGCCCGCAGATCACGATGTTCTCGACGTTGAGGACCTCGACCGCGTACTCGATCGCCGCCGCCACGCCGCCGATCATCCCGCGGCTGATCGCCGGGACGATGTTGCCGACGTTGCGCACGATGAAGAGCTCGCCCGGCGCGGCGTTGGTGATCAGGTTCGGGACCACGCGCGAGTCGCTGCAGGTGATGAACAGCGTCTCGGGGTTCTGCCCTTCGCTGGCGAGCTTCTCGAACAGGCTCTTGTGCTCGGCGAAGTAGTTCGATTGAAAATGATGGATCCCGGCGACGAGCTTCTGCACGTCGCCTCCCTAGCGCTTCGCGTGCCCGGAAGGAACCGTTCGCGCCGCACCGCCGCGGATCGCCCCGCCGCGCTCCGCGCCGATCACCACGAGCTCGACCACCGCGGCGAAGTAGCCGGGATCGTGGCGCTCCTGGAGGCGGATCATCCCGTTCATCACCGTGCCCATCACCAGATCCACGATCAGCCGCGCGTCGCTCCCGGCCGGCAGCTCGCCGCGATCGATGCTCCGCGCGATCACCGTCTTCCACGGGACGAAGTGCTCTTCGCGGAGCGTGCGCACCAGCTCCTGCACCTCGGGCTGATCCATCTCGGCGGTGATCATCCGCGCGATGCAGCGCTTCTCGGGGTTCTCCATCCGCACCACGAGCTCGCCGAGCAAGTGGAGCAGATCGGCCCGGATCGATCCGAGATCCGGCGCCACCAGCGAGCCCACGCTCAGCGACTTCATCGTCGCGCGCACCAGGTCGGTCTTCGTTGGCCAGCGCCGGTACACCGTCGTCTTGTTGACCCCGGCGGCCGCCGCCACGTCGTCCATCCGCAGCGCCGCGTAGCCCGTCCGCGCCAGCTCTTTCGCCGCGGCGCCGAGCACGTCACGCACCACGCGCTCGCTGCGACCGCCGACGCGCGCCGCGTGCTCTCCCGTACGTCGCCGTGGCTGCTGGACGTCGTCGTCGTCTTCGTGCGCGCTGTCCATGGTGCGGGAAACTACCTCGAAATCAGGGGGAACCGGGTCGTCGTCGAATTATGGCCACAAGTAGTTGCGAAAGCTAGAGGCCCGTGTATCTTCGCAACAGATGGTTGCCTTAGCGCCGCCGCTGTAGCGCGCCCGGGAAACCAAGAGGATCGCGATCATGAGCTCGTCCAGCCAGGCCGTCGGTGCTTCTCCTGCCGTCGAGATCGACGCGCCGCCCGCCAAGGCCAGGCGCCTGCCGATCGTGCCGATCGTCGTCGTCGCTGCGCTCGGCCTCGGCGGCGGAGGCTGGCTCCTCGCGCACCGCGGCCTCGAGACGACCGACGACGCGCAGATCGACGCCGACGTGGTGGCGGTGCCCTCGCGCGCCTCGGGCGCCGTCGCGAAGGTCTACGTCACCGAGAACCAGCTCGTCGAGGCCGGCGATCTCCTCGCCGAGCTCGACGCCGAGCCCGCGAAGGCCCGGCTCGCGCAGGCCGAGGCCATGGTCGAGGCCGCGAAGTCGGCCGCCGACGGCGCCGACGTCGACGAGCGCGTCGCCGAGATCAACGTCCGGGGAAACAAGTCGGTGGCCGAGGCCGCGCTCCAGGGCGCGTCGAGCCTCGCGGGCGCCTCGCGCCAGCAAATCGCCGAGGGCGACGCGCAGATCGCCTCGGCCCAGGCCACGCGCGACAAGGCCAGCGGCGATCTCGATCGCGCGAAGAAGCTCGGGGCCTCGGGCGCGATCGCCGAGTCGCAGATCGAGCAGGCGCAGCAGCAGTTCGCGACGGCCGACGCGGCGCTCGCCCAGGCCCGCGCCCACCTCGCGTCGCTCAAGGCCTCCACCTCCACCGCGGTGAGCCGCGTTCAGGAGGCCAACGCCAAGCTCACCCAGTCGAGCGACGTCGACGCGCTCATCGCTCAGGCCCGGGCCAAGGCCCGCACCGCCCACGCCCAGGTCCGCACCGCCGAGGCCGCGCGCGATCTCGCCGCGCTCGAGCTCGCGTACACCCGGATCCTCGCGCCCCAGCGCGGCGTGGCCTCGAAGAAGACGATCTCCGCCGGCCAGATGGTCGCGACCGGGCAAACGATCGTGCAGATCGTCACCGCACAAACGTCGTGGGTCACCGGGAATTTCAAGGAGACCCAGCTCGGTCACATGCGCGTTGGCCAGGCCACCGAGGTGGAGGTCGACGCCTATCCGGGCGTGAAGCTCCACGGTGAAATCGAGAGCGTCTCCGGCGCGACGGGCGCTCGCTTCAGCCTGCTCCCGCCGGACAACGCCACCGGCAACTTCACCAAGGTCGTCCAGCGCGTGCCGGTGCGCATTCGCCTCCACGACATCCCGCAAAGCGTGCTCCTCCGGCCGGGCATGAGCGCCGAGCTCTCGGTCGACACCCGGAAGTAGCGGAGTCTTTCATGACCGCGGCCACCCTCGACAGCCCAGCCACGCCCGCCGTCGCGCCGCGCGCGAACCTCAAGTGGCTCATCGCCATCTCGGTCGCGCTCGGAGCGCTGCTGGAGATCGTCGACACCAGCATCGTCAACGTCGCTCTCACCGAGATGCAGGCCTCGCTCGGCGCCACGTTGAGCCAGGTGAGCTGGGTTGTCTCCAGCTACGCTGTCGCCAACGTCATCATCCTCCCGCTCACGGCCTGGCTCGGCGATCGCTTCGGTAAAAAGCGCTATTTCATCTTCTCGCTCATCGCCTTCACGCTGGCCTCCATCCTCTGCGGCGTCTCCACCAACCTGCCCACGCTGGTCATCGCCCGCGTGCTCCAGGGCCTCGGCGGCGGCGGCCTGCTGGCCAAGGCCCAATCGTTCCTGTTCGAGACCTTCCCGAAGTCCGAGCAGGCCATGGCCCAGGCCTTCTTCGGCGCCATCGTCATCGCCGGTCCGACCATCGGCCCCACGCTCGGCGGGTACATCGTCACCAACATTGGTTGGCGGTGGATCTTCTTCATCAACATCCCGGTCGGCATCGCCGCGGTGATGATGTGCCTCACCTTCCTCCCGGAGGACGTCCCCGCGGCTCTCCGCCCCAAGGACCGCATCGACTGGACCTCGATACTCCTGCTCGCCGCGGGTCTGGGCTGCCTCCAGACCGTGCTCGAAGAGGGCCAATCGGACGACTGGTTCGACTCGCCGTTCATCGTCACGCTCTCGCTCGTCTCGGTCGGAAGCCTCGCCCTCTTCGTGCGGCGCCAGCTCGCGGCGGAGCGGCCGGTCGTTGACCTTCGCGTGCTCCGCCACCGCTCGCTCTGGGCCGGCAGCATCCTCTCGGTCATCGTGGGGATGGGGCTCTATGGAGCGCTGTTCTCGGTCCCGATCTTCGCCCAGTCGATGCTCCATTTCACGTCGCAGCAGACCGGGATGCTCCTGCTGCCCGGCGCCCTGGCCTCGGCCGCGGCGATGCCGATCGTGGCCAAGCTGCTCGGGAAGTTCGACGCGCGGACGATCCTCGTGGCCGGCGCCCTGGTCATCGTCACCGCGCTGCTTCAGCTCGGTCGCCTCAACGCCGCGACCGGCGCTGACGATCTCTTCTCTCCGCTGATGATCCGCTCGTTTGGCACGGTGATGATGTTCCTCTCGCTCAACATGGCGACGCTGGGGCCGCTCCCGAAGAAGGACATCAGCGCCGCGACGGGCTTCTTCAGCCTCACCCGTCAGCTCGGCGGAAGCATCGGAGTAGCCCTGCTCACTACCCTGCTCGCCCAGCGGCAGGCCTACCACCGCGCCATGCTCGTCGCCCACGTCGGCGCGTCGGATCAAGGCGTGATCGATCGGGTGAGGCTCTTGACTGCGGGCTTCGTCGCCAGGGGATACGACGCCATCTCGGCGCACTCCCTGGCGATCAAGCTCCTCGACGGCGCGGTCAGCGCCCAGGCCGCGATCATGTCCTTCGGCGACACCTTCTGGGTCACGGGGGTGCTCTTCGTGTGCTCGCTCCCGCTCGTCCTCCTGCTCGGCAAGGCCAAGGGGCCCGGCCCCTCGATGGCGCATTGACGCGCTCGGCCTTGCCCCGGGATCGCCTCCGGCATCGGCGCGGATCACGCCGTCAACATCGTGGAACGCTGTCGCCGCGAGGGCCGGGGCGCGGTGGTCCTCGCGCTGCGCGAGGCTCGCGGCGCGCGCCGCGCCGCTGGAAGTAGGGTAGTCTCCGCGGCGGTGCTGCTCTCGCAGATTCGACTCTCCGGCGCGTCCGCTCAGGAAGACCTGATCCTTCCGCTCGACGACGAGCGCGGCGCGCCGCGGCGCCTGGTGGTGCTGTACGGCGGAGACGGCGTGGGAAAGACCTCGATCCTCGCGGCGATCGCGGCGACGCGGCCCGGCCACGCGGTGGTGCAAACGGCGCGCGCGGGCGGCCCTCCCGCGTTCGCGGTGGCCGACTGGATCCTCGGCGACGACGATCCCGCGCGCCCGCACGCGCTCCGCGTGCTCAACCCCAACGCGCGCCTCGAGGCCGAGCGCGATGAAGAGGTGGTCGCGCGCCGCCGCGAGCAGACCCTCTTCGATCGCCGCGCCGCCGAGGGTGGCTTTGCCTTCACCGCGTTCTCGGGCGCGCGCTGGTTCTCGCGCGCTCCGATGCTGCTCACCGCGCCCGGGCGCACGCTCCTCCGCCACGACGTCCGCGCCGCGATGAGCTTCGACGACGCGACCCACGCCGATCTCACGCGCGACACCAAACAGGTCCTCTCGTTCGCGGGGATCGCCGCGTCGCTCGCGCGCTCCACCGGCGCCGCGCCGGGCCGATTCGAGGCCTTCGACGCCGCGCTGCGCGAGGTGCTCGTCGCCCTCCTCGACGACACCGGCGTCACCTTCACCGGCGTCGATCCGGGGCGCCTCGAGCCCACGTTCGAGGACGACGGCCGCACCGTCGAGCTCGACGATCTCCCGCGCCGGATCCGCCACCGCGTGGCCTTCGGCGCCCTCGCGCTCCGGGTGCTCTCGGCCGCCTATCCCGACAAGGATCCGCGCGAGGCCGAGGGGGTGATCCTCATCGACGATCTCGAGGTCCAGCAAGACCTCGCCTCGCAAAGCGCTCTCCCGGCGCTCCTGCGCCGCGCGCTGCCGCGAGCCCAGTGGATCATCAGCACCTCGTCTCCCGCCGTGGTGAGCGGGTGTGACGCGAGCTGGGTGCTGGCGTTGCGAAGAATGTCGGCGACCGGACCGGTGGAGATCCACCAGGGCGCCGGCGCGGTGATGCACTGACCCGGAGCAACCAAGTGATCCCTCGTTTTCAACGCGTCGACCACATTCACATCTACGTCGTCGACCGCGCGGCCGCCGAGGCCTGGTACGCCGACGTCCTCGGCTTCGCGCGGATCCCCGAGCTGGAATTCTGGGCGGGCAGCGGGCCATTGACGGTCACCGACGCCTCGGGGACGGTTCATCTCGCGCTCTTCCAGCGAGAGGCGCAGAAGTGCCGCTCGGTCGTCGCGCTCGCCGCCGACGCGGCCGAGCTCCTCGCCTGGCAGAAGCACCTCACCAGCGCGCTCGGCCAGCCGATCGAGCTCGTCGATCACCAGGTGTCGTGGTCGCTCTACTTCACGGATCCCGACGGGAATCCCTACGAGATCACCACCTACGAGCACGCCGAGGTCGCTGCCGCTCTCTCGTCCAGAGGGTAACTCGTGGTGGCTATTTCCCCGCGATGAGAGCTAGAGTGCCCGCGTGGGCTACTGGGCATACTACATCGCGATGTTCTTTCTCTCGTTCGCTCTGGCCAGGCCATGGGTCATGGTGGGAGCGGTCGTCTTCTTCGTGCTCCGGCCGGTCTTGCCCGATCCGTGGGTGCTCTGGTCGACGATGGGGCGGATCCGCGCGCTGAAAGGGCAGATTGCGGTCAACTCCTCCAATGTCACCGCGCGGCGCGATCTGGCTCGCATTTACGTCGCGCGGCTCCAGCCGGGGGCGGCGCTGCTCCTGCTCGACGAGGCGCGGATGCGGCACCCCGACGATCCGGAGCTGCTCTTCCTGACCGGGCTCGCGCGGCTCCGCTCGGGCGACGCCGAGGGCGCGCTCGAGCCGCTGATCCGCTGCGTGGATATCGAGCCCCGGCTGCTCTACGGCGAGCCGTTCCGGATCGCGGCCGAGGCCCTGGTGAAGCTCGGCCGCCTGGAAGAGGCCGAGGACGCGCTCGATCGCTACGTGGGGATCAACAGCTCCACCGTGGAAGGGTATACCCAGCTCGCCCGGGTGCGGGATGACCGCGGAAACAAGGACGGCGCGCGCGAGGCCATCCAGGAGGCGCTGCGAACGTTCTCGCAGCTCCCCGGCTACCAGCGTCGAAGGCAGCTCGACTGGTGGCTACGCGCGCTGTACACGAAGCTCATGATGTGAGCCCGCGCGCCGCCTTCAGCGCTTGTCGCCCGGATCGCCGTACGGATCCTGACTGGCGGGCTTGATGTTGCGCGAGCCAGCGCCGCCGCCGCCGCGCTGATCCGCGGGATCGCCGTACCGGTCCTGGCTCGCCGGCAGCGGAGTGTTGTTGTGCGGGTGGTTGCCGAACATGTCCGCCAGCTTGCCGAAGAGCGTCGAATTGTCGCCTCCGCGGTTGTCCGAGGTGTGGCTGGTGATGGCTTGTTTGACCTGTTCGAGGAGACCGTCGAGTGCGCCCATGATGTGTGTCCTTGCGTTGGTGCGTCGTTGAGGTGAGAGCCTGTTCGGGGAGGCTCGGTGACTATTCGGCGTCGCTTCCGAGCCCGACGAGATCGCGGCCGGTCGTGCTGCCGTCGTAGCCCTGAAACTGGCGGTAATCGCCCGCTTCCGACTCGGGGACGCGGACTCCTTCGCTCGGCGGGGTGACCCAGTGGGCGCGGTGGTCGGCGTCGCGGTAGTACACGCGGCCGTTCTTCGAGAGGTAATACTGACTCTCGGGTCCGCTCGCCGCCTGGGCCGACTGCGCCGCCTGATGGTGCTTGTACATGTAGTAGAGCGCGGCTGCCCCGGCCAGGAGGACGACCTTCTTGGTCGTCGACATCCCCGGCTTGGCCGCCGTATCCTGGTTGGTCGGGCCCTGCGCCTGACCCATCCGCGAGTCGTCGACCGGCGGCGGAGGCTCGCTCTTGCCGCAGGCGGTGAGGGAGCCGAGCGACATGGCCACAGCCAGAAACCCTGCGAGATGACGAGAAGGCATGAACGTGCTCCGCGGGGGAACCAGCTTGATGCTGATCAGCCACCGTTTCCCGGCGTGGAGCAAGCGGCGGGCCGCGCCGCCTCGCCGCCCTCGCGGACGCAGCTCCCGCTGTATTCTCGGCGATCGGCGCGACGCACAATCCCGACAGCTCGAATCGTGCTGCCGTCGAAGAGCGCATGAGCGCCCCGGATGGGGCGGCGATGCGCCCCCGCGTCAGGCTCTCTGCCGCCGTCCCGGCGATCGCCCGGACAGGCTCACTGCGGGACGGGATCGACCGGGGCCGACGTGGTCGAGCCCGCGCCCCAGAATTGCAGGTTCAGGTTCCCCGGGATGGCGATCTTCTTGGTGGTGATCGCGTTCATGGTGAAGTCGATCTCGAAGAGCTCGCCCGGATCGGTGAAGCCGTAGGCCTTGCCGGCCCAGAAGGCCAGTCCGAAGACCGCGCTGTAGCCGAGCTCGCCCCAGTTCTTCACCAGATCCCCCGTCTTGGGGTTGATCTCGAGCAGGCAGTCGCCGTTGACGCAGTCCGGGCCGTTGGCCGTGAGGAAGGTCTTGCCCTTCACCGACACCACGTCTCCGCTCGACGAGTACCCGCCGCCGAGCTGGCCAATCGTGGTCACCTTGCCGGTCTGCGGATCGATGCGAATGTACTGCGAGCCGAGGTAGCCGACGAGGGCCTCCTGGGCAGGATCCACGGTGCCCGCCGGCACGAACGAGAGCGAGTTCGGGTAGGAGCCGCTGGAGATCAAGGTGCACTGAGCAGTGACCTTGTCGATGTGGAAGAGGCTGCCCGTGGCGGTGCCGTAGAGGTTCGAGTCCTTGTCGAGGGCGATGTCGATGACGCCCCCGTCGCAGCCCTTGAACTTGCCAATCGTGGTGACGGCGTTGCTGGTCGGATCGAGCTTGTAGAGCGTATCGGGGCTCTGGCCCCAGACCTCGGCGACGAGCGGCTCGCCCCCGCCGGTGCCGCCGCCCGCGCCCGTGCCCGTGGTGAAGCTGCCGCCGACGCCCTCGCCGGTGGAGGTGGCGCTCGACGCCGTCGACGTGGCGCCCGCGCCGCCGCTGCCGGTCCCGGTCGTGAACACGCCTGTACCGTTGCTGGCGGAGCAGGCCGCCGTGCCGAGGAGGACGAGGATCGCGGAGTGGCGCAAGGAAGTCATGAACAAGCTCCTGGTCGAGAACGAGAAATCTGGCCGAGATCGAGCAGCGCGGCTCACCGGCTGTAGGTGGCTTCGAGGTAAGCGACGATGTCGGCCGACTCGAACATCTCTTTGCCGGTGTTCGGATCCACCAGATACGGCACCATCATCTTGCCCGAGCGGGCCTTGAAGGCCTCGCGCCCGGCGCTCTTCCCGGCCACGTTGTGGAGCAGATACGGGATCTCCAGATCGTTGAGCGCCTCGCGGGCGAGGCGCGAGTACACCGAGGCCTCGTAGCTCCAGATTTCGAGCGGCTTCTCGGGCGGGTGCGCGGGGCGGACCTTGCGGCCCTTGCCGGCGCGGAAGGCCGCCGCGAAGCCGCCGCTCAGGATCGTCAGGGGGCCGAGCGTGAAAGGCACCTTCCCGTCGCGGTAGGTATCCGCCAGATACTGAATGATGTCGTCCGACTCGTACATCTCTGTGCCGTTGTTGGGATCGACGAGGAAGGGGAACTGGAGCTTTCCGCCCCGGGCCTTCACCTCTTCCCGGAAACGGCCGCCCCGCGGACAGGGGTAGATCTTCGCGTCGAGGTCGAACCTCGAGAGCGCCTCACGCACCTTGCGGCAATAGGGGCACGCCTCGAACTCGTAGAGCTCGAGCACCTTCGCGGGCTGCTTTCCCGGGGAGCTGACGCGCGCGCCCGCGCCGAGGCGGGCGAGCGTGGCCATCGCGGAGGTCGCCACGTCGAGGGTGCGATTCATGGACGACGCCATAACAAGGCGACCGCGGGCGCGCCAACGGATCCTGCGCCGATCATGCTTTACGCGTCGCGCCGCGCTTGAAGAACCCCTTGCTGCTCGGGGAGAACCCGACGGCGGCGAGGTGCGGTGCGAGCGGCGATTTCTCGGGATCGTCGCCGTCGATCCGGCCCAGGATCAGCGTGCGGCGCGCGTGATCCTCGACCAGCGCGGCGAGGCCCTGCGCGAGGGCTTTGGCGCTGCGGCTCGTCGGCCCGAAGTCGTCGGGGAGGAACGTGAGGAGATCTTTCTCGGTGCGACCGAGGTAGCCGACGAGGCGACCGTCGAGGAGGAACACCTGCGCTCCCGCGGCGCGCTGGGGGCGCGCGCCCTCGCGGCCGTCGTCGGGCCACGGGAGCGCGGCGCCGTAGGGGTTCGCCGGATCGG
>JBDTXR010000066.1:0-28061 GCA_040006075.1 Byssovorax sp.
CTCGGGGGCGGCGGGTGGGTGGTCATGGATGGGATCCCTCGGGGCTCGGCTCGGGTGCGGGCAGCAGGATACACGAGAGCGGGGGGATGCTTTGGCAGGCTGGCGCGCCCGCGGGCGGCGGAGCGAGACGATCCGGGACGAGCCCTCCGCCGCCGCCCGCCGCACCTGGCGCTCGCCACTTGCCACCGAGGAGGGTGCGTATCCGCCTCGCCCATCCTGGCAGGGCGCCCGCCCGCCGAACGTCATGCCGGTCTGCCGCGGGTCGGGCCGCCGAGCGAAGCGAGGCTGCTCGACCCATCGGCAGCAGCGGCTTTATGGGTGGTGGCCAAAGCACTTACCAAAGCTTCCACCACGCCTTCCTTGCTAATTCCGGTGCCGCCGCCGTCGTCGTTGGCAAAGGCGCGAATGTAATATTTACATCCCAGGAGATCGCCTCGAGTTCCGAGAAGCCACCGGAGATGGTCCCGCCTATGCCTGCAACGCGCGCCGCGAGCGCAGCGTTGATCCCATAGTCATTAACATATTCAAGCCTTGCAGTGGTGGATAGCGTGCCGTATTGCATCCGTCGCTCGACCAGCCCCTGCCACGTTGGCTCATGAGGGAGCCAGAAAAGTCCGCCAGGAACATGAGGTGCGTGTCGCGGTTGATATGACTCATCGAAAACAACGCGATGACTTGCCGAAGATCGGTGTTCCGATTCAATCTTTCCGGTTACTTCCTCCACCTGCAACTCTATGCCAGCCTTGCTCGAAGAAACGGCTACTTGGGCGATCTGAGCGCGGACTCGTGTCGCGCCGAGCGCGACGGCGAGGCACAACAACTCGGCATGCTTGGCTTCACGCACGCTCCGATGAAACGTCGCAAGCGGTATATACTGGTTGTTAACGAGCGGGTGAAGTCCATAGGCTTCACCAATTCTCGGACCCTGTTCAGCCACTTCTCGCCACCCAATGCAACGGGAAATGTAGCGGGAAATGTAGCGGGAACGGGTTGACGCGACCGGAAGGGAGCGGACCAGCGAGGGAATGCAGCACCGTTTGGCGCCCGTGGGAGCGGCGCATCCCGAGAAATCGCGACCGCGTACGCCCACTGGCCCGCTCCCTTCCGGTCGCGGCTATTCGGGGGTTGCCGCGGTGAATCAGGTGGGCGTTGGCCAGGGCTGGAGCCTTTCCAGATCCGCCACCCGGATCTCCCCCGTCTCCCGCACTCCGGTCGCCGCATCCGCGATGGTCCACGGCAGCACCGGCCGCCCGAACGTCTGCGACTCCACGAACACACACCGCAGCTCCCCCTCGGCGAAGCCACACTGCCGCTGCACCGCCTGCAAGAGCTGCATGTTGTGCAAATGCCCGTCGCCGAAGTTGTACCCCAGCACCACCCCCGCCACGATCTCCCCGTCCACGTACTCGTACCCGTCAATATCGCTCACGGCCTTCGGCAACAGGAGCTGGAGTGCCCGCCCTTGCAGGTGCATCGCCCGGAAGGCCATCACCTTCGAGAGCAGCGCGACGGTCGTCTCTTCGTCGTAGAACCGCGCGAGCTGGTCTTGCACCCGGCCGGCCGATTTCACCAGGTGGGTGTCCAGCTTCTTCGAGCTGTCGCCCTTGAAGAGCCAGACTCCATAGGCCCAGTTGCCCGCGTAGTAGCGCATCGAGCACAGGAACGAGACGCGGTGCGGGAGCAGGTTCCCCGCCACCTGCATCAGGACGCAGGCCAGCGCCAGGAACACCAGCAGCGCCGGCGAGCTGACGTGGAGCACGCTCACTTTCGCGCTCGCGCCGAAGAGGAAGAAGGCGCCATAGACCATCAGAACGTTCCACTCGATCGGGACGCCCATCGGGATGCTGCTGGTGATGAAGGTGTGGAATCCCAGCATCACCATCAGGCCAACGCGGGTGAGCGGGCCGCCGTCGCCGAGGACGAGGAGCACCGGGAACACATACTCGGCCACCGTCCCGAAGTGGGCCATGGCGTGCGTCAGCTTCGAGGGGCGGAGATCGTCGGGATAGTGTCGGAAGAACACCTTTCGGAGCGAGCCAAACCCGGTGAGCGGGCTGTTGCTCTGCATCACCGAGACCACCGAGGGGAAGTGGCGGTTGAGCTTCGAGGTCGCCGCCCAGAACCAGACCGCGAGCCAGATCAGCTTGGTGGCCGATACCCACTCTCCGGCGAAGAGGAAGCACACCAGCGCAGCGCCGTAGTGCTCGGCCCGGGCGCTGAGAAAGAGCGTCTTGTCGAGGACGCCCAGGATCGGCAGCAGGATCAGCGTCGGCGCGAGGATCGCGGGCGTGAGCTCGGGGGCGAGGAGCGCGCGGATCAGGAACGCGTAGTGAGCCGCATAGAGGCCGACGTCGAGGATTGTCCGGCGATCGCCGCCGATCACCGGCAGTCCAGGGAAGAGAGGGAGCTTGGTTGTCCCGGGGCGAAGGAAGTACAGCGCTCCACCGAAGGGAGGGAAATAGCGCCCGGTGAGCGGCCCGCTGCCGCAGCCGAGGCCCAGGCCCTCGAAGGCCAGGCTCCAGAGCACGGCCTTCTGGAAGGCCAGCGGCGCGAGCCCCCAGGCGCCAATCGTTCCCGGGCCGCCGAGCCCGGGTGTGAACGAGCAGAACAGCGCCCAACCCCCCACGTAGAGCGCGACCTTGAGCAGGTAGACCAGGTAAATGGGCCAGGGCGTCCCGTAGCCTTGCAGCGCCCAGGCCTGACAGACCATCTTCAGGCGCTCGGGGAAAGGCTTCTTCTGCCAGGCGCGCACGTCGTAAGGAGGCAGGCTCGGCTTGGGGAGGTTCATGGGCTTACTTGACCGCGATCCGCACCGCCGCTTCGTGCCGTTGCCCTTTCACGCCGCGGGTTCCGCGCGCGTCGGTCGTCCAGAAGATGCCGGCCTCGTCGACCGCCAGCGCGCCGGGCCCGTTCTGCTTGTCCGAGATCACCACCGGCTCTCGTCCGCCGGCCCGGGGGAGCCCGAAGATTTCGCCGCTGAACATGCTCGCCCAGTAGATGTTGCGGTCGTCGACGCCGAGCGCCGAGGCGCCGCTCTGATTGTCAATCAGCGTCACCGGCGCGCCGCCGGCCTTGGCCACGCGTCGCACGCTGTCGCGGTCGCCGCCGGGGTCGGTGAGGACGCTCTGGAGCCAGTAGACGTTGCCCGCGTCGAGCGCGAGCCCACGCGGCCGGCGCAGCCCTTCGGCGAGCACCACGGGCGCGCCGCCGGCCTTGGCGACCTTCATCACGGCGCCGTCGCTGGAGGAGCCGGCGTCGATCCAGTACACCGCGGCGGCGTCGACGAGCACCTCGGTCGGGTGGTGCTGCTCTGTCGCAATCGCCACCAGCTCGCCCCCGCCCTTGGGTGCCTTGACGACGCGGCCTTGCCACGCCGTCTCGGCGACGTAGACGAACGATCCATCGACCGCGACGCCGCCCGGCGATTTGAGGCCGCTCAGCAGCGGCAAGGCGCGGCCGCCGGCCGCGGGCGCGCGCAGGACCTCGGTCCCATCGGCGCGTGTCCAGTACACGAAGGCGTCGTCGACCGCGAGCGCGAGGAGGTTGCCGGCGTCGCCCGCGATGCGCTGGGCGTCGCCCCCGGTCTTGAGCACCCGCATCACCGCGCCGGCCGCGTAGTCGTCGTCGGGTGTGCCCTGATCGAGCCAGTACACGAAGCGATCGTCGAGGGCGATCGCCCCGTACTCGTGCACCGGCGACGACGCCAGCGTGGTGACCTTGAGCTCGGCGCACCCCTTTTGCCCCGCGCAGCCCGCGGCGAGTACGAGGACGAGGACGAGCAGCAGAGTCGCCGGAGCCCTTCGAGAACGCCCGCTCATGGCCGCACCTCGCGCGCGTAGATCTCCACGCCGTGCCCGCGCATCATCGCCTCGAGGACCGTCAGCGGCCGCCGCGTCGACGGCGAGAGCGCGCCCATCGCTCGCGCGACGAGGAGGCGCACCGCGCGATCGCGGAGCGCCGCCGCGAGCGGGAGGCGCCCGACGATCTGGTGGCCATGAATCACCGCGCGCAGGTAGAAGGCCTCCGCCACGGGATCGGGCGCGGGTGCCGCGAGCGCCGCCGAGAGCGCGGCGCGGTCGACGAGCGAGCTCGCCGCAGCGGCGATGGCGCGGCTCGCGACGAGCGAACGATCGCGCGCGCCCCGCCACGCCGAGGCGCTGACGACGCGCGACTCGGCCCGATCGGCCAGCGCCAGGATCCACGGGAGCACAGCGTTGACGTCGGGTAACGACGGGAACGCCAGCGCCGCGAGGGTCAGGTCCTCGTCGAGCCCGTCGGCTTGCACCGCGTCGGCGAGCGACCACAGCGCGGCGACGAGCTCGGTGGGCGAGGGCTGCGCCGCGAGGAGATGCGACCAGCGCACGTAGGCGTCGCGCGCGACGAACGCGTCGTCGCTGATCGCCACGAGCTCGGGCAGCTCGATCACCCGCGCGCCCTCGGGCAGATCGGCGCGGCGAAGCGCGGCCCCGGTGACCAGCGGCGCGCCGCCGGATTTGCCGACGCTGTCGAGCACGCATGGGCACTCGACGCCGAGCGAGACGCGCACCGCCTCGCCGTCATCGACGAAGGTGGCCGGGTAAATGCGGCACGTCGCGGGCTTGGCGCCCTCGCCCGCGATCGCGTGGACGCCGCAGCGCCCGTCGTCGCCGAGGTACGCGCAGCAGTTGTCGACCAGCGCGACCGCGAGGCGCCCCGAGGCGTCGGTGCCGTGCTCGGGCGTGAACACCAGCGCTTCGCGCCGGCCTCCGTCGCGCACCAGCGGGAGCGCCGTCCGCGCCCGCGCGGCCTCCTGCGGCGTGAAGACGATCGATCCGTAGACGCCGCAGCACGCGCCGCTCGCGTCGCACGTGAGCGAGAAATCAGGGAGCACGGAGAGCGGACGATCGATCGGATCGGCCGGCGGATCCGGCTGATCGACGCCGTCGGCGAGGAGCCCCATGCCCTGCAAGCGCTCGAGGATCCCCCGGATCTCCGAGACCCGGTGGAGCGCGCCGCTCTTGGCCGCCGCGAGCGTGAGCCCGGCGAGATCGCGGGTGCCGTCGGCCGCCGCGAGGATCGCCCACTCGCGCGGGCCGGTGCGCGCGAGATCGCCGGTGCGCGTGTCGTGGATGACCACGATCTCTTCGCCGTCGATCACGTGGCGTCGCACCAGCGCGTGCTCGGCGAGCCGCGGGTGATACGGGAGGCGCACGGCACCAGCGCTCATGTGTTGACGAGCTCCTGCGCGGCGACGGCGACGTGCTTGCGGAGGAGCGCCGCGGTCTCGGCCGCGTCGAGCCCTTGCACGACGATGATCAGCGACGCCGCGCGCGGATCGTCGATGACGTGGACGAGATCCGTGCGATTGCGCGTGCGATAAATGGTCTGCGCCGGGTGCGCGTCGCTCGCCGGGATGATGTTCATCATCACGAGGCCGAGCTGCCGAGCCAGATCGTCGAGGTCATCCACGGTGACGCTCTCGGCGAGGACGAGTCGAATCATCGCGCGTGGATCCGCTTCAATTCTGGTGGATCTTGAGCCCGGGGATCCCTTGCACCGGGGTGATGTCCTGGACCAGGCTTCCCTCGATGTAGAGATCCTTGAGCGAGCGCAGCCCCTTGAGCGGCGAGAGATCGCGCACGCGCGTCCGCTTCATCAAGAGCTTCTCGAGCTTGGTCATCTTCGCGAGCGGCGAGAGATCCGAGACCTCGGTGTCGTCGATCTGGAGCTCGGTGAGGTTGACCATCCCGGCGATCGGCGAGAGATCCGACACCGGAGTCCGCCCGAGATCGAGCCGATCCATCTTGGTCAGCCCGGCGATCGGCCCGAGGTCACGCACGCTGGTGACCGAGATCCGGAGGGTTTCGAGCGAGGTGAGGGTCTTGATCGGGGTGAGATCGTCGACCTTGCCCGGCGCGAGGTAGAGCGATTTCGCGCTGGTGAAGAGCGGGAACAGGCAGGGATCGAGCTCGTCGTCCTTCTTGAGCTGCGAGAAGTCGATCGAGTGGACCTTGGCGAGATCGGCCCTCGTGATCGCCCCTTTTTCCTTGGGGATCTTGAGGCGGAGCGGCGCTTCCATGTCGGGATCCGGGAGCGTGACCAGGCTGTCTTTGCCGCAGATCACCGGCTTCTTCGGCTCGCGCGGCGGAGGCGGTGTCGCCGCGACCGTCGCGGTGGGCGGCGGGGCGACGAGGACCGGAGCCGCGGCGGTCGCCGACGGGGCGACGGGCGGGGCCGGCGGATCGTCGCAGCCGAGGCCCGGCGAGGCGGTGAGGACGAGCAGCGCGAGGGCGGCGGGCCGGAGGCGCAGAGCGATCATGCCCTCCCGATAACATGCGTGCGCGGGCGCGCGATACCGGATCGCGGGCCGCGCGTAGAATCGGGTTACCATGGCCCGAATGCCCCCCGAACCCCCGAGCGGCGAGATCACCCCGGAGGCCCTGTACCAGCGCCGCCGCGACTTTCTCAAGAACGCGGCGCTCTTCGCCGGGACCGCGACGGCCGTGGGAGCGGGCCTGGTCCGCCTCATCGGCGGCGGCCGATCGAGCCCGGCGGCCGTCACGCCCGAGCCGATCGGCAGCAGCGCGGTGCCCTTTCCGGCGGGCTCGGGTGCGAGCGCGGCCCCGGCGATCGTGCGGCCGAGCCGCTACGACACCGACGAGGCGAAGACCTCGTTCGAGGACTGCACTCACTACAACAACTACTACGAGCTCGGCCTGAGCAAATCCGATCCTGCCGAGTACGGCCAGCTCATCCGCCCGCGCCCCTGGACGGTGAAGATCACCGGCGAGGTGAAGAAGGAGCAGACTCTGGATCTCGACACGATCCTGAGCTGGTTCCCGCTGGAAGAGCGCATCTACCGGATGCGCTGCGTCGAGGCCTGGTCGATGGTGATCCCCTGGCTCGGGTTTCCGCTCGGCGATCTGATCAAGCGGGTCGAGCCCACCTCGCGAGCCAAATACGTGGCCTTCACGACGCTGAACGATCCCGGGCAGCTCCCCGGTCAAAAGCGCAAGGTGCTCGACTGGCCCTATGTCGAAGGGCTGCGCATCGACGAGGCGACTCACCCGCTGGCGATGCTGGCGGTGGGCCTCTATGGCAAATCGCTCCTCGGGCAGAACGGGGCGCCGATCCGCCTGGTGGTGCCCTGGAAATATGGATTCAAGGGGATCAAATCGATCGTGGAGATCCGCTTGACGGCCGAGCAGCCCAAGGCCACCTGGAACGAGTCGGCCCCCACCGAATACGGCTTCTTCGCCAACGTGAACCCGAAGGTGGACCACCCGCGCTGGAGCCAGGCCTCGGAGCGCCGGATCGGCGAGCTGCGGCGGCGCCCGACGCTCCCCTTCAACGGGTACGCCGCCGAGGTGGCCAGTCTCTACACGGGCATGGACCTCGAGGAGAGCTTCTGATGAAGCTGCCCGCCGCCCCCGCCGCGACTCCCCTCCTCTTCCCCAAAGGCCCCTTGCCGTGGCTCTGGCCCGGCGTGTTCCTGGGCGGGCTCGTGCCCTTGATCAGCCTCGCGGTCGGCGTCGTCCGAGGCACGCTGGGCGCCAACGTGGTGGCCGAGGGCCTGAATCGACTCGGCCTCCTGGCGTTGATCTTCCTGGTGGCCTCGCTCTCGTGCACCCCGCTGCAAACGCTGACCGGCAAGGCCTGGCCGATCAAGATCCGCAAGATGCTGGGGAACTACGCCTTCTTCTACGCCGCGCTCCACCTGACGACGTACGCCTGGCTCGATCAGGGCCTGGATTTCAAGGCGATCTTCTCCGACATCGTCAAGCGCCCGTTCATCCTGGTGGGCTTCACGGCCTTCGTGCTGCTGGTCCCGCTGGCCGTCACCTCGACGGCGAAGATGCTGAAGCGGATGGGCTTCGTCTGGTGGAAGCGCCTCCACCGGCTGGCCTACGTGGCCGGGACGCTCGGCGTGATCCACTTCTTCTTGCGGGTGAAGAAGGACACGACCGAGCCCCTGATCTACGGGGGTCTCCTCGGGATCCTCTTCGCGATCCGGATCGCAGCGTGGGTGGTGAAGCGGCAGAAGAAGGCCGGCGGGCGGCCGGCCTGACGCGCCCCCTGCTCGCACTTGCGCCCACGCCATACATCGCACCACACCACCCACGTTATTTCTGACGTCGCGCGCGACAATAGTGTTGACCCACCCTCGGCGGTGTTAGCCTCGACGGGTTTTCACCAGGGGAGGCGATTCCGCATGCAAGCCGGCACGTTGATCGGGGGGAAATACCGTCTCACACGCCAGATCGGATCCGGAGGGATGGGCGTGGTGTGGGCGGCTGTGAACGAGTCGGTGGGCCGAGAGGTCGCGCTCAAGCTCATTCTGAAGTCGAACGACGAGCTGAGGCGGCGCCTTCTTCGCGAAGGACGCGCGTGCGGAAAGCTCAAGCAGCGCAACATCGTCGAGATGTACGACGTCGGCGAGACGGCCGACGGCGATCCTTTCCTCGTCATGCAGCTCCTCTCGGGCGAGACGCTCGGGGAGATGCTCAAGCGAGTTCGGCGGCTCAACCCGCCGCATGCGGCCCGCATCGCGCGCGATGTGGCGCTGGCTCTGGTCGCGGCCCACGGGGCGAGCATCATTCATCGCGATCTGAAGCCCGCGAACATCTTCTTTCACGATGAGACCGACGCTGATGGCGCGCCGATCAAGATCGTCAAGGTTCTCGACTTCGGCGTGAGCAAGAACGTGAGTGGCGAGACCCTCGATGGCCTGGCGACGGTCGCCGGCGCGCCGGTCGGATCACCGGCGTACATGAGCCCCGAGCAGGCGAAGGCGCAGCACGACCTCGATCACCGATCGGACCTTTGGTCGCTCGGGGTCGTTCTCTTCGAGATGCTCGCCGGAGTACGCCCCTTCCAGGGCGACTCGAACCAGTTGGGCCCGCAAATCGTGTTCGATCCAATCCCGCTCGTCTCCCGGTACGTCCGCATCATCGACCCCGGGCTGGTCGCGATCGTGTCCCGTTGCCTCGAGCGTGATCTCTCGGCGCGCGTGCAATCCGCGGCGGAGCTCGCCGAGATGCTCAAGGCCTTCTGCGAGACCACAGCGAGCGCGCCCAGCTCCACGCCTTCTGCGGCGGTTCTCGCCGCGCCGGAGCCGGCTCGGAGTCTTCCTCAACCAACCCCTTCTTCGCCTGATCTCGCGCGCTCTCCGCACGCCATGCTCGACTCGGGTCGCCTCGCGGCGCCGGTCTTCGATCCTGGTCGCGTGATGACACCGTCACGTCGCGCACAGGTCCCGCTCGCGCCTCCACAGCTCGACGACGACGACGCCGCGACGGCGCGGCTCGATCCAAACATGCTGATGAAACGCCCGGTCGCGCGCGGCGCCGAGCCGCCCGCGGCACCGCCGTCGCGGGGCCAACACTCCGCCCCGAGCCTCGGAAGCCCCGGCGACGCGTCAGCGCCGCTTTTCCAGAGCGCTTACGGAAAGACGGAGCCGCTCGGCGCGGTACCGCCTCGAACCATCGACCCTGCCCTCCCGAGCGGCGGAACGGAGCGCGTGATCGGCCCGCCGCCGGCGGCCTCCTGGAAACCCCCGACCCCCGCCGACGCGCGACTCGACGAGGCGCCGGCAGGCGGGCTCGGCGGCTTCAGCGGGGGCACGATCAAGATGACGCCGGACTACCTGAGCCAGCTCCCGGCGGCGCCTTTTTCGCCTGCGGCTCCACCGCCTCCACCCATCGGAGCCACGGCGTCGGGCGCGTGGCCAGCGGCGCCGACGGCCACGCCGCAGCTTCCCGGCAGCGAGCACGGAACCACCTCGACGACAGCGCAGCTTCTCGCGCCCCCGCTCGACGTGCTACCCGCCCCTCAACCCCCCGTCGTCGCCCCGCCAGCTACCCTGTCTAGTCGCGCAAAAGGGCTCACTTTCCTGACGCTCATCGTGGCGATCGTCGTCGCGATCCTCGTTGTCCGAAGGACGGGCTCGAGCTCCGGCGCCGGACCGGCTACCGCGTCTTCGAGCGGAGCAAAGGTCTCGGCGACGCCGACGACCGAGGTGGATCCGCCTGGTGCGACGAGCACCAGCGGCGCAGCAGCGAAGGCGTCGGCAGACGCGCCGCCTGACGACAGCGCATCCGCCACGCCGGAGAAGCCCTCGCCGC
Source organism: Byssovorax sp. (assembly GCA_040006075.1). Taxonomy (GTDB): domain Bacteria; phylum Myxococcota_A; class Polyangia; order Polyangiales; family Polyangiaceae; genus JANYGI01. The sequence continues at coordinate 10,104 of JBDTXR010000066.1, forward strand.
AGGCCACGGCCGCGGCTGCTCTTCCACCGTCGAAGCCGCCAACAACCGGCGGCGGCATCATCGATCCGTGGGGTCCGAAGCCCTCGCCCAGCATCCACCCGGCCACCCCTCCCGCCAAGCCGCCGGCGCCGAAGCCGGTGGCGAAACCCAGCAAGAAGTTCTCACCGGGGTCGATCTAAGGACGTCAGAATCCTGGCTTTGCGAGCGCTGCGCCGCTCAACGACGCCGCGCTCTCCGCGCCAGGAACATCGTGAGCGCGGAGAGCGCCACGCTCAGCGCGCCGTCCGCGCCACGACCGGACATGGCGCAACCCGCGCACGCCCCTCCGGGCGGCACCGACGGCGGGGGCGGCGGGAGCGGCGGGAGCACGGCCTCGACGATCTTCTCCTCGCCGGGGTGAATGTCGATCTCCACGAAATAGCTCGTCCGCTCCGACGCGCTGACGACGACGGTGTGCTTCCCGGCCTCGACTTCGACGATCCCCTCGTCGAGTGTGACCCTGACCTGATCGATCAACACGACGACATTTGTCGGAGGGGTCGGATGCACCGCGACGCGCGGAATCTTCGGCACCAGCTCGACCAGCGCCTTGGTCGCGTCTTGCCGGACATCCTCGAGCTTAGCTTCGCGGGCGTCGGCTTCGGCCTGGGCATAGATCGCTTTAGCCTTCAACAGGTGCCCGAGCTGGTCCTCGGCAAGAGCCATCAAGAGCAGCACCCGTGGATGGGCGCGAAGCTTTTGCACCTCACGAAACTTCGCAAGAGCCTCCGCGGGGTGCCCCTCGTCGAGGAGCTTCTTCCCTTCGTCGAAGAGCGCCAGCCGCCGTTGCTTCACCTTCCACTCGGGCTCGTCGCCGCCTGCCTTTTTGGGGGCTGTCGCCGGAGGGTTCGAATCGTAGGGGTCGTCCGCCAAGGAATTGGCGGACAAGGCGACGACCAGCAAAAGGCACGGGAAAGCGAGGAGACGTTTCATGAAGCACCCCTGAGCTCGGGCCGAATGAACGCACAGCGCGGCTTCCTCATCAAGAGAATATTCGCCGGGGACGGGCCGGACGCTTTTTTTGTGAACTCCGCGCGAAGCGAAGGGTGTTTTCTGTTGATTGCGAACCGGGGTTGAGCTCTCATCCGAGGATGCTCGAGGGGGGTCGTGAGTCGACGCGCGCACGCACATGCGGTGCCCTTGGGCTCGGCGTCGCTTTGCTGCTGCTCGGGTCGAGCGCCCAGGCGCAGGCGCCCGGCACAGCGACCATCGCGGCACCTGCACCCGGAGCGTCGCCCGACGCAGACCAGCTTTACGAAGAGGGTCGATCGGCGGCGAAGGCTGGCCAGCAGGAGAAGGCGCGCGAGCTTTATCAGCGATCGTGGCGGATCCGACAGCACTGGCTCGTGGCCGGTAACCTGGGCCGGATCGAGCTCACCATGAGCAAGTTCCGGGACGCCGCAGAGCACCTGACATACTTCTTGAAGGAGGCTCCTGCCACAGTCGACGAGCCCGCGCGAAAAGCTGCACAGGGGTTGCTCGATACGGCACGAGCCAAGGTCGGGGAGCTACGCGTCACGGTGAACGTGCCCGGAGCCGAGGTGCTCGTGGATGGCCAAGGGGTTGGGACGGCGCCGCTGTCGGGGGTGGTGTTCGTGAACCCCGGAATGGTGTTCGTGGAGGCCCGGCTGGCAGGGTATGAAGCGGCGAAGGTGTCGCGGACGGCGGTGGCGGGTGCCGAAGAGACGGTGGCGCTGCGGCTATTGAAGCCCGCCATTGCACTCAACAACTCCGAGCCGACCGTCCAGACAATATTAGCACCCAACAAATCGATAGTAGCGACCGGAATCGCTCTGAGCTCTGCGACCGCGGCGGCCGGGATCGGCTTCGCAATTGCCTCACCGTTCCATACGGAACATAAAGGTGATTTGATATCCTTCGCCAGCGTGTCTTTTTGGAGCTTCGCAAGCACAGCTTTGATTGGGGGCGCGACGCTTATTTACACGTTGAGAACGACTCCCGCCAAGGCGAAGACTGGATCGTTCTCGAACGTCGCAGTAACCTATCAGGGGACCTGGGTCGCAGCAAGAATCAGCTGGTAGCAAATCAAGGGCTCTTATGATGATCCTCCATCGAAGCATCGCAACGTCGGCGTCGATATATCTGCTGGTCACCGCGGCGGGCTGCTGGCCGTTCGCACCTGGCGGGAGCGAAGGAGCAGGCGGAATCGACTCGACAGCATCGACGGGCGGGAATGTCGTCTGCGCGCCCGCCAATTGCAACGATGGCAATCCTTGCACGGTCGACACGTGCGACACGACCCTAGGAATGTGCACGCACGGCGCCGTCCAAACAACGACTTCGTGCGGCAAAAATGGCGCCCTCATATGCAATCTTCATGGGGAATGTTCGGATTGTACAGTAGACTCCCAGTGCGGCCCCACCAATGACTGTCAAACATCTACATGTAACAAGACCGGCATATGCAGCTTTCATTTCGAGACACTCGGCACTCCCCTGCCAACCTCCAAACAAACCCTGGGCGACTGCATCATGCTCGTCTGCGACGGCGAAGGAAAACCAACGTCTAAAATCGACAACAATGACACGCCGGAGCCAACCGAAGACTGCACCGAGGGTGCCTGCGATCTCGGTGTTCCGAAGACCCCGACCTCACAAATTGGCGCTAAAAAATGCTCTGACAATACAAAAATATGCAACAACGCGGCAATGTGCGTCAGTTGCACCGCCCCTAACCTTGGCTGCGCAGCAGGCTTGACCTGCGCAGCAGACGAAAGTCAATGCGGGAATTGCTCCGATGGAGCAGTGAATTTCGGAAAAAGTGACATCAACTGTGGCGGTCCCAATTGTGTGGCATGCGCGGTCGGAAAGAAGTGTAGCCTCAACAGCGATTGCCTGAACAAGCAATGCACAGACGACGCATGTTGCGACAATTCCTCTTGCGGGGAATGCATCAGCTGCAACGTTCCGCCGAATGCTGGAACATGCGCACCGTTACCGCGGTATCAGTATGACGCGACGTGCACCGAGGCATCAAACAGAACCTGCAATGGCGCTGGCGTGTGCCTGACTGACACGCTACAAACATGCTCAAAAGATGCGGATTGCGCCAGTACGAAATGTGGTCCGAACAGTAAAAAATGCAAAATTCTCAATGGTGATCATTGCTCTTCTAGCCCACAATGCCTCAACAACAATTGCGACAGTATGACCCAGACGTGCAAATGACACCGCATGTCCTGGCATCCGTTGATTAGCCGCCTGCCCCGTCCAGCGCCAGCGCCGCCGACAGCTCCCTCTTGCACTCCGCGATATTCGGATACCGCGCCTCCGGCCGCTTCGCCATCATCCTCGCCAGCGCCGAATCGACCGAAGGCAGCTCCCTGGCCGCCATCTCCGGTACGCGCAGTGAAAACAGTCTTCCTCCCAGGTGCGCTCTGAAATAGCTCTCCTGCGTCGTGCCGAAATCCAGCGGGACACGCCCGGCCGAGAGCAGCTCGAAGATCGTCACGCCCGCCGCGTACTGGTCGCTGGGCCGCCAATCCGCATCTTGTACGCCGACCCATCGCTCCGGCGCGAGGTAGGGTGGGCTTCCCAGCACATCGCCCAGGCGCACGGGCTCTTCGTTCTCTTCCTCCACGTCGAGCGACACGTGGGCGCGCGCCAGGCCGAAGTCTCCAATCTTCACCTGCGTCCCCCTCACCAGGAACAGGTTGTCTGGCTTGATGTCCCGGTGCGCGATGCTCTTCGCATGCAAGAAGGCGATGCCGTCCAGCATCTGCATCGCGATGTCGACTCGCTGGCGGAGCGGCAGCCTCCGGAACGTCGTCCTCACGCTGCTTTCGCACTTTTCCATTGTGTACCAGTGGTGGTCAACTTCGGCCCCGTTCGCGAAAGGCACTGCGCCGACGCCGCGATCGTACACGCGCACCAGACGCTCCGACGGCGACGACGCCAGTGTTGTGTACTCGAAGATGAACCGCTTGGCCTGATCCTCTTCTCCGCTGTCCTGAATCAGCTTCAGAGCGAGATCGGTCTTGCGGATGCGGTCCCATACCGCGAACACCGCGCCCTCGCCGCCCTGCCCCAGCATCTTGAAATTCGCGAACCGAGGCAAGGCGAGCTCGAGCGTCGGCGTGGTGTACTTGATCATGGGTTCCGCTCAATCGGGGATTACAGACCGTCATTAGTGCAAGGGCGCATCGAGGACGTCGTCGAGAGATCGCGTCGGCGGAGGCTTCGGGAGCGGCGGTGGCGGAGCAGGCTTCTCGGCGACCGCTGACGGTCGGTGCGTCGACGCCCCCGTCGCCTCCGGCTTGACGACGTGAGAGACATCCTTCGGCGGAGCGCGCAGGACGCTCGACGCCATCGGGGCTGTCGTCGGCTCGACTACCGCCGCAGTCGTTGGCGCGGCCGGAGGCGAGCTAGTTGTCGCGGAAGGCGTCTGAGAGAGCGCTCTCGCCATAGGGGCCGCGCTGGGCGCGGCGGATACCGCCGACGAAGGTGAGTCCGAAGAACCCCCGGTAGGACTCCGGGCTTCGAGGTAGAAAAAGAGCAAAATCCCCGCAGCAGCGCAGGCGACGAGAACCAACCATACCTTCGTCGAGGATCTTCGGAGGGCGCGCTCCGTCGGAGGTGCCGGAGCTATCTCGAGCTTCGGCGCCACGACCTCCGGTAGCTTCGGGGCCGCGGGAATCGGGATCTCCATCACCGCGGCTCGATCCCCCGTGGGCGGCTCGCTCCAGCCCTTCTTCGCGCTTGGCGGGCGCACCGACGGCTTCGCCGAATCCCGCGCCGCCGCGGCCGGCGTGACTACAGCGCGAGTGTCCGTCCCCTCCGCGTCCATCTCGATATCCACCGAGATATCGTCTCCGCTGACGGGATCCCTCCGCCGCCATCGCGGAGCCGGCGCGTCCCACGACTGCCGCCGTGCAGACTCCTCGGGCGCGGATGCTTCGACCGCCGCTTGCCGTCGCCACCCTGTTGCCGCCGGCTTTTCGCCCGTCTCGACCGGCACGGCGCTGAAGAGCAACTCGGCCATCCCACGATCGTCTTCGGGCAGATCGGCGAGCTCGTGCAGAGACCCCGCCGCGTCTGCCGCGCTGAGGTTGCTCCTCGGTAGGAACCGGATTGAGACACCGTTGGGCACGTCGTCCTCGCGCCCGTTCGAGAGCACCGTCCAGCGGATGTCCGACCGATACAGTATCGCCGAGATCTGCGCGGCCGCCGCGGCGATCACGGGAAATGAAGCGTTGTCGTCGTGGGCGATCACGATGCGCCGCGGCTGCGCGGCGCCGAGGGTCACCCACGCCGCGGCAAGCGTGCTCACGGCGGGCTGCGGCAGATCGGCGAAAGGGGTGACGTACCGCTCGATCACGTCGGACACCCGGGAGAGGTCCTCCTGCGCGTGCTCCGCATACTCGCGGTACGCCGCCCCGGCCTCGGCCGCGCCGAGTACATGGCGATGAAACACCTCTGCCGAGGCGAGCAGCGCCTCTGCGGTGAGCTCCCGATCGATGGCCGCGATCGCGTGCGCAAACGGCGGATCCTGTCGCCCCGCGTGGTCGGTCATGCCGCGGATGCGCAGCCCGAAGATGAGCGCGACTCCCCCGTGCGCGGGCTCGTACTGCGTGTCGTCGCGCGACAGGTTGCCGATGGCGAACGCGAAGAGGCCGTTCGTTTGCGGCTCGATGTATTTCATCAACCGGGAGAGGTGGCTGTAGTGCTGCGGCGTGAGCGGCCCCTGAGGGATTTCGGGACGGTAAATGAAGTCGATCTGGTGCCCCGGAACGTTCCCGTGAAGGAAGTGATACCATGCCGTGTCGTCCGGAGCTCGGTAGCTCGGCACGACGTAGCCCACGCGCTCGCGCTGCTCGTCCATCAGTTCCTCTTCTTCGCGGCAGCGGGCTTCTCCGCTGGCGTCGGCGCGGGGACATCGGTCTTCATGATCCGTTGGAGGAGCTGGTTGTCGTAGGCGTTCTTCGGGAGGATCTTCGCCACGAAGTGCGGGAAGCAGAGGTGCGTGGAGTGACCGTAGTTGGCCGAGCCGACGAGAACCCGGATGTCGACCTTTTCTTTGTACTCCATGAGATCGTCGATCAGCCGGGCGTAGAGCTTCAGCGCGGCAGCTTCGACCTCGGGCGGCTTCCCTGGGAGGAGGTCCGACTTGTTGATGAAGAGCACCACCGCCTTGCACGACGCGACCGTCTTCGGGCCGAAGAAGTACTTCAGCGACTGCGGCTGGAACTCGCGGAGCTGCTCCTGAATGCGCTCGGGCTCGACGCTCGTCGCGTCCTTGCCGCCGAGATCGACGACGATGAGCAGACCGTGGATCTCGTCGACGATGAGCTCCTGCTGCGCGTCGACGATGTGCTCACCTCCCCAGTCGCCGACCTCGAAGACATGCTCGGTGTTGATGTCCTTCAGCACCACCGAGCTCACCGTCCGCTCGTACCGCTCGATCTTGGTGCCCTGGATCGCGCCGAGATCGATGAGAGGGTTCGCCCATTTGAGGGTGAGCGACGTCTTGCCCGTCCATTTCATCCCCACCGTCAAGACCTTGTAGGTCTTCCTGGAGACCTTGGGACGCTTCTCCAGCTCGGCGCGGAGCCAGTCGATCTCCTGCTGCTGACTGTCGAGCCAGTTCTCCTTGTTCTTGTCTTCGTCCTTCACCTGCTGGAACTGGGAGCTCAGCGCAAGGCTGGTTGACTCTGCCGTCGTGAGCAGGTGCTGCGCCGCGACGAGTTGGCGCCGCTCGGCGTCGAGCTGCCGCTGCAAAGCGTCGAGTCGTCCGCCGGCCTCGAGCAGCTGCCGGTGGGCGATCGAGGCGCGCAAGGCCAGGAACGCGGCGACGCCGCCGAGCGCGACGACGAGAATGGAAAGCACGATAATCATCACGATCCCCTGCAAAATCTGTTGCCTCACGTAGGTTCGTGGGCAGTCCCATCCCGGCGCCGACCGGGGTTGGCGGCACGCGCGCCAACCCCGAGATCGGGTCACTCGTCGGCCGCAGCCTGAGGGCTGACGCTGCGTCCCGCAATCGCACCTGATCCAATCGGATCGTCCACCCCCTCCGTCATCGATGCGGATGATACGGGACATTCTCCCCGGAGCAAACGGTCATCTTCGTCGAAATCCGCTGCCGGCCAAGCTGCGGCGAAGGTCCTCGAACAGAGCCTGCGTCGAGACGTCAATCGTTTGACTCCGGAGATCTCAGCGCGATCACGTGTAGTCCAGTTCGCGACATCCGCATCCACTGGATGCTTGGAGGTTCGAGTTCGAGATTTCTATTTCGAGAAAAACCCCGTAGCCTCCTGAAAGCGTCGGGGAAGGGGCGGCGCCGTTGCAGTCATCGATCCCCCGCACGTGGATCCGGGACAAGGTCACGCGGCGCCGTCGCTCGCATCTCGGCGGAGCGCGACACGATCCAGGTCGTTTCTAGGATCGGCGAATCAGAACACAGCGTGGCCGGGGCCTTGCTCCGCAAAAGGGGGTTAGCGCGTTGCTCGATCTGAAGTTTGCATCCGGGGACTCGTCGCTTTCGGTGCGGCGCTTCGCCGTCCACGACGCGATCTCGACCCTCTTCAGCGTCTCGATCTGGGCGCGCTCGCCGAACGACGATCTGGATCTCGAAACGTTCGTGGGCCGGGACGCGTCGTTGCGTATCGAGCGAGGTCTCACGTTCGCGCTCCACCCCTCGCGAAGCTGGACGGGCGTCTGCAGCCACATGGAGCTCCTCCAGGCGGAGTCGACCGGACTGTCCACCTATTACCTGCGCCTCGTGCCGCGAATGTGGCTCCTGACGCAGCGGATCAATAACCGCGCCTTCCAGCACCTTTCCGTCCCCGAGATCGTGAGCCGCGTCCTCGACGGGTGGCACCTCCGTCACACCTGGCACATCCACCGACCCGACCACCCGAAGCTCGAGCTTCGGGTCCAGTATGGCGAGACCGACTTCGACTTCGTCAATCGGCTGCTGGAAGAGGCGGGCATTTCCTATTTCTTCGCGGACGACACCGGCAAAGGCGCGGAGCTGGTCCTTCGCGACGCCCCCCACACCGCGGAGCCGCGCGAGGGAGGCCCGCTCGCGCACGTCGAGAGTCCCAATCAGTCCGCGGAGCGCGAGTTCGTCTCCAGCGTTCGGCTCGCGCAGCAGGTGCGGCCGGGCAAGATCACGCTGCGCGATCACGACTTCCGCCGCAACCCCACCTTCAAGTTGCATGGACACTGGCAGCCCGCCTCCAGCCACAGCGTCGAGGACGCGCTCGAACACTACATCTACGCTCCCGGCGCGTTCCTCGTCGAGCACGACGAGACCGGCCATCCGGCAAATCGCGGAGCCGCCAACAAGGGCGGCAGCGCAGTCGAGAAGAAGGTCCAGGCCGCCGTCGATCACGAGATCGAGAACCTCGCCGGCGAGAAGGCGGGGCATTTCGTCGGCGGTGTCGTCGGCGGCGTCGCGGGCGAGGCGGCCGGCAAGGCTGCAGGGAAAATCGCGGGCGGTGTCGCGAGTAAAATCGCGAGTGGCCTGCACCTCGGCGGCGTACTTGGAAGGCTCGTCGGCGACGACCGAGGGATGGCGCGCTTCAGCGAGAAAGCCGGGATGGATCGCGCCCGCAGGCACCTCGAGAGCGCGCGCGCGTCGCGTCGGAGCGTGACCTTCGAGACCAACGCCATGGACCTCTCACCGGGCACTGTCTTCGCCGTGGGCGGACACTCGCGAACCGACCTCGGCGCCGAGAAGAAGCTGCTCGTGACCGAGCTCGCGCTCGAAGGCGCGCACGACGGTGAGTGGAGCATCTCGGCGCAAGCCGTGTTTGCAGAGCACCCCTATCGCCCGCCGCTGAAGACAGTGAAGCCCACGATCCAGGGCCTGCAAAGCGCCGTGGTGGTCGGCCCAACCGGGAGCGACATCCACACCGACGAGCACGGGCGCGTACGCGTCCAGTTTCACTGGGACCGCGAGGGCAAACACGATGAAGGCAGCTCGTGCTGGATGCGGGTAAACCAGGGCTGGGCCGGCGCCGGCTACGGGATGATCGCGCTCCCGCGCGTCGGTCACGAGGTGCTGGTCGCGTTCCTGGAGGGAGATCCGGATCATCCCGTGGTGGTGGGCAGGCTATACAACGCGACCTCGCCGGTGCCTTACGAACTGCCACTCCACAAGACGCGGAGCGGCTGGAAGACCGCGTCAACGCCTGGATCAGGCGGCGCCAACGAGCTGATGTTTGAAGATGCCAGAGGGCGCGAGCTGGTCTATGTTCACGCCGAGCGCGACCTCGAGCAGGTGGTGAAGCGCAACGAGGCCGTGAGCGTGGGAGCAGACCGGCGAGCGAGTATCGGCGCAGTGGACGAGTCGCACGTCGGAGTGCGCCACAACGTGACGATGCGCCAGACCGCGGGCGAGGCGGGAAAAGAAGGGCCAACGTTCTTCGAGATGGTGGACAAGCGGATCCGCTTCTCGACCGGCGAGGCGAGCATCACGCTCGATGGGCCCAACATCACGCTGGAGGCAAAGGGAAAGATCTTCGTGCACTCGAGCCACGACGAGGTGGAGATCCTCGGCGGGCCGTGGGTGAAGATCAATTGCGGGCCGGTGGCGGAGGGGGAGAGTGATACGGTAACGATGCACCATATCACTGGGATCCTGAGGGATCAGGATGGGAAGGTATTGCCGGACTGGACGGTGGTGGTGAAGGGGAGCGACGGGGCCGTACAGCAGGTGCAGACGGACGGGAGCGGGAAGTATTTCGCGCTGGTGCCGCCGGGAAAGTGCGAGGTGAGCCTGCCGGGGCGGGAGAGGTACGGCAAGAAGGGAGTGAATCTGGACGGGATGAATACGGAGGTGGAATACTTCACTGACAGTGGTCCAGCAATTTGATTCCCGCAACTTGATATTTCACAACCACCGGATCCAAGCCATGTTTCATGCAGGCAGAATTGGTGACATGTCGTCGATCCTTTCGGACAACCACGGCTGTTCGTGCTGCGCGCACACGGCCGTGGGCCCATCCGTCTCCGGTTCGGCGAACGTGCTCATCAACAATCGTTCGGCTCTGCGTGTCGGAGATAGCGGCATCCACTCGACCTGCTGTGGCGCCAACAAATGGAAGGCGGTTCGGGGGGCACCGCACGTGCTGATCAATCAAAAGCGCGCGCACCGAGAAGGCGACTCCGGCATGCACTGCGGCGGCGGCGGGTGGCTGACAACAGGAAGTGCCAACGTGCGCATTGGAGATAATGCGGGAACAGAGACGATGTCTCCACATGTTCGCCTGCACTGGTTTGAGCTGAGGCTTGTTCATGCGGATGGAAAATCGGTAGAGGGCGCGAAAGTTACCATTCACGCACCAGATGGGCAACACCTTCACGAACCCAGCAATGGCGAGCAGGGGCACGTTGTAGACAACATCAAAACACCAGGTAAGGTCAAGGTTACGATTCAGTTGAGCTACATACGGAGGCGCTGAGCATGCCCACGGAATCCGACATCGAGCTGGACTTCGATGCACAGAAAACCATCTACTTCCCCGTCAACATGTTCCTCCGATTCACGGTACCGAAGCTAACCATTATTGCCAGTCCCCCAGTGGGCCCTCTGGCCACAACGCATACAAATCGGTTCGCTCATGCCGACCTGCCAGGTCAGTCCACTATTGAACTATGCCTCAATCGCCAAGAAGCCTCGGAGCAGATGATCGTGCGCTGCCAGTGGCAGCCTGCGATGGCGACTGTCGGCGTCTACGACATACAGATTTCTCTTGATCCTCTCTTGTTCGACGATCCGAAACATCGCGTCCCCTGGGTCGCAGGAAAAAAAAGAATTGAGGTCAGTGAAGGGTTCTGCAATTTTTACAGCAGCAGGCTGGCAGGACACTCGAATGAACCGGTGAAAGGGCCCGAATTCGATTTCGCAATTCCGCGCGACGTCATCAAAAGCCTCTACTTCGACTTCGAATGTCCAACCACATCCAAAGATGGCGATGGAGTTCCGGTCCCTTCTGAACTCCGCCCAAGATCTGCCGCTGAGTGGAACTTGCGCCAGTTACAAGTGTACGTTCGTGTACTCATCATGGAGCAAATTTCAGGCGCAACCCTTGTATTACCTTCCGATCTGGAGGCGTTCACAACTGCAGTGCTCCTGGGGTTCTTCGATATTTCTGGACCTCCCGACGGGGAAAGTGGCGGTCCGCGAGTCGCCAATGTGCCAGTTCATGATGACAAACACAACTCTGCTATTGTCACACGCAAGAGAATGAGTTTTGAGCCGGAAGCGGTGGTCATTCATGTCTGGGTTGTTCCGTCGTTCAATGGCAAGCGTCCCCACTTCAGTAAGAGCGAGGGACTCAGCGCTCACTATGCTGTCGACGGTGACGGTCGCATCTGGTGGTTCGTTGACGAACGCAATGTCGCCAAACATGCTGGCAGTGTGACTCACGATGTGACTACGGCTTGGGGCTCCTACAAGAAGACCGGTACGGCCCTGGGTGGGAAATGGGTTCTTGATGAAAAACATGGATGGCTGTCGGGAGATCTCACCCCCAACCACGACACCATCGGTATCGAGCACGAGGGCAATTCGGATACCCCTTGGCCAGTGAGAAAATACGTCGCGACCGGCTGGCTTCTCCAGGACATCTATTCGCGTTGGTCGAAGGTCGACCTCAACTCTCAACGAATCGTGAGACATAATGCATTTAACAAAGGAAAGGCTTGCCCTGGTATCAAGATCGACATGAGTCACCTTTGCAAAGTGGCCGTCGGCTATCGTCGTCGCCGTCGCAACGACACGATCGAAGTCTTGCTGGGGAGCCTGATGCCCACCTACGAATACGAGTTCCTCCCGGACGGCGCTATTCGCCATCGCTGAGCCCGACAGCGGGGTCCCTTCGAAATGATCACTCGTCCGCGGCCACGATGCCTTCGAGAAGGTCTGCTTCCTTTTTCCGCCGCGTTTTGTAGTCATCGCCAAAATGCCTGAGCTTCTTCACCGCTGCGCTCCAGTCCTGCGCGATCACTAGCAGCCAGAACGTATTCCGCTTCGTCTGAATGCTCCCATACTGGAACTCAACGGAAGCGATGACCGTCTGAGCCTCCGCGGGCAAGGCCTCGAATTTCACCTCGGAAGCCGCGTCGTACCGCCGCACCAAGCGCTCCGTTGCCTCCCGCTTTGATGCCTTGTCGATCGCTCGGGCCTCAGCGGGCGTCACGTTCAACGGATGCTTGCGAACATACTCCTTCGCGTCTGACCCGGTGTGTCCGCAATACGGAGATAGTTTGTTCACGAGAACCTGCGACAACACGAGTCTCTCGAGATCAGACTTGCTACGTTGTCCAATGTCGAAGCCCGTCGCGATCGTGACGCCACTCTTCGAACGGTTTGCCGGGGGGAAATAGCCGTCGAGCCGTTCTCCGCCCTCACGCGCCGAGATGAATGCCCAATCAATCTTGAGGCCCGAACTCTCCGATTTCACGAGGGCTTCGATCTCCGCGCGGATGATCTGCTGCAGGGGCCCGAACCAGCCGAATGGTATCGAATTGGCCATGGAACACGCCTCTGCGCCCGGGTTACAAGTTACTTCGCGATGGGGATCGAGAACTGATTCAGAACGAATTCGCCTCCTTCTTGCGCCCACTCGAACGGCTTGGCGACGAGGCCGCCCAGCTTGCCCGCTTCCTTGAGTACGTGGTTGATCGCGCCGTCGCGAGATTCCAGGTCTGCGACGACCGCGTCGTGAGCCTGGGTCTCGACCTTCGAGAGCGCGCGGGTCGCGGCGGCAGCTTCCTTGCCCGAGACAACCGGGCCCAGGAGGCTGTTGATGCCGCTCACGGCCGCGGCAGCGTCTTTGTGCCCGAACGCGGCAAGCATCTCTGCCCCTCTCGCGACCGCGGCGTCCTTAACGAGCCCACCGACCACTCCGGTGAATGCACCGCGCGCGCCTTTTTCCAGCGCCCCTTTGAGCGCGTCGAGCGTCGTGTTCGCGAGCTGCGCCGCGTCCGCCTGCGAGAGCTTCCTGGAGAAGCTGGCCGGGACTGCGCCTTTCCTCGCGACGACTGCCTGCGCCGGCTTCCCGGAACAGGCCGCCGCCATCTCGTGCCAGAACGCCCCCTCCTCGGTCTCGCCCTTCCCCTCGTGGAGCGCCGCATGCTGCTCGCTCGTCCTGGTGCAGATCGCCCGCACCACACGCTCGAGCTTGCCACCGCTGACCGACTCGTGGAGGACGATCGCCTCCCTCGCGGCGTCGATCGATTGATCCCCAAGTGTCCTGACCCACGAGGGGATCGCCAGCATTCCGCCGCTGAAATTGGCCTTCTTTTTCTGCTTATCGAGCCCCTGCAATGTGGCCCGGCAGCACTCTTTCATCCGGATGTGAACATAAAGATCGCCCATCGCCGCCTCCCCTTCATCCCATCACGCGCCCGAGCGCGACCACCTTGATAGCACATCCTCCCGACTCGTACTGATCCTCCTGCATGTCGACCTCGCCGATCATCTTCACCTTCACCCGCTTGAACATCGGCAGCTCGTCCCTGAGCGCCTCCGGGACGTACACCGGCACCCCGCTCCCGCCGAGCAGGCTCCGGATCCACTTCTTTCCGAAGACCGTCCTCGTCTGGTAGCACCGCTGCTCCAGCAGCATTCGCTCGGTGTGCGACGCGAGGTACTCCGGGCCGAGCGCGCGCTTGCCCTGCGTAAACGCCTCCTTGATCTTCTCGGTCAGCCCCTCGACGATCGATCCCGATCCCTGGAGCCACGGTGTCTTGAGCAGCTCTTCCACCACGTCGAGCTGTTCCTTCAGCTTCTTGTCGGCGAGGGCGAACGGGCTCGCCGCGGAGGCGGTGGCCTTGAGCATTGCGAGCTCGTCGAACGGGAGCTCCAGCTCACCTGCCAAGAGCACGAGCGGCGGCTCGAACTTGCCGTCGTCGTCGATTGCCTCGCTCATCGCGAGCCTCACTCCTTCGGAGCCGATGGGTCGCGCCTTGACCAGCACCTCGAAGATGTCTCGGCGAAGCCCGGGATCGGGCTCGTCGCTGGCCCCCGCGCGCGCCTCGTCGTCGTCTTCGCCTCCACCCTCTTCGAGCAAACGTAGCTCGAGCTCGGCCAGGATCACCCGCCATTCTGCGTGCTTGCGGACCCGAGCCACGCTCTTGGGATCGAACCAGAGTAGTTTGAGCACCTCGCGCGGCGAGGCGCGCGGGCGCGGATCGATCGACGCTACGGGCGAGGCGAGCGGAGGCGCGCTCCCGCGAATCGGGATCCCGGCCGCGGTATTGGACGCTTCGAGCGCGCTGCCCATATGCGTCGGCGCCGGGCTGTCGGGCGGGATGATGTTGGGCGACGGCGCGAGCCCGCTCGCTCGCTCGCCAACGCTCTGCGCGCGCGGCGACGGCATGAACGCGATAATGTCCGGGGGCGGCGCGGGCAACGGTACCGGCAGAGGCGGAGGAGCCGCAGGCCCGGTGACGAAGGGCATCGCGCGGGCACCTCCGAGGGAGAGGGGATTCGAAAGCCTCAGCGTCTCTCTCCCGACGTCTCCCGACCGGTTCGGCGGCGCTTCCTCTACATACCTGGTCTCGACGCCCGGATCGCTCGTCGAGGTGCCTCCTCCCACTGCTCGCGCCATGGGGCTGTTCTCCGGCCGCCCGGTCACGAAGGGCAACACGAGTGTGGGCCCGAGCAACGGCATCATCGTCCGCGCTCCGTCGTCATGATCCACGGGCACATCGTCGATCGGGCCCCTCGGACCGATGTCCGGAAAGGACGTTGTCGCGCGGAGCGCCGCAGTCGGCCGCTCCGTTTGCTCGGTGTTGATCCGCACCGCCCCTGGCTCATTCCGGCGCTCGAGCCACACTTGCCCGCGCCAGGTGAGCGTGCAGATCCCCTGGTCGGTGTCGATCCAGAGGGTGTCTGCGGTCATCTCCACCGGCTGCGGCTGCTTGCCAGGACGCTCGATCTGCGCGCGCGGGCGGACGCCCGGGAGCATCGTCGCGAGCCGCGGGTGATCCGGGTGAAGATTCTCGAGGACAATGCGCTCGTCGTCGCGGAGGCGCTCGATTTGTTGATCGCGTGGTGCAGTGTTGAAAAAGCTCGGATCGAGATCCGCGGGCAAAGGATGCTCGGCCCAGCCCGGCGCTGGCCAGGAGCCGGCGTGCCGCCCGAGCTTCTCCCATCGCTCCGGCCAAGAGGCTGCGATGGGCCCGAAACCAACCGGCGGGAGGAGGTCGGTGGGGCGACCCAGGACGAACCCCACGGGCTGCAGGTTGGGGACTACGATCGTACCCTGAGCGTCGGCCGACCCCTGCATCCGGACGCCGACCGGGTTGCGAGTATCCGGTCCACCGGCAGCGCGCTCCCAGCGGATTGGCATCTTCGCGAAGCCGGCGTCGTCGTGGAGGAGCCCGTCGCGAGTAAATGTCCGTTCGCCGAAGACCGAGATCGATTTGTCGATACCTCCGACGATCAGTCGGGCGACCAGCGAGCGCACGGACGAGAGACCAGGCGCGAAGGCATTGCCGACCAGGAGCACGTCCGCACGAGGCTTGCGAGGGATGAGGTCGCACGGCGAGCAGAGGCTGCGCGACGGATCATCATTCCAGTGGTTCTCTTCCTCGTTCGGAAGATCCTGCTCGGCGGCCAGCGGCGACTCACCGGGGCGAAGATGGAACGTCGCTTTGCAAATCACCGTGAGCGCTGCTGCGCCCGCGCGCGGAGTCCACACCAGCAGCGCGACGCGAAACGGACCGGACGAGAAGATATCCATGCGAACGCCGAGGCTAACACCGCCGTCGAGCCCCCCCAAGAGCCGACTGCTCATGTCGAGCGCATGTTTCGTGCCCGCGTGTTCCTCTGGTCCAGTACTCTTCGATTCGGCGCTCCCGTCTGCCAACCTTGCACCACGGCCGGCCAAGCGCGGCGTATTCATCTGGAATTACAATGCAGTACGGCCCCAGGAACGTGCATGGAGCCCTCGTCAGGAGACGCGTTTCGCGTTCCGGCTTCCCCGGACGGATCGGCGCACCCGCCGAGGCCCACCGTCGCCGCCGCGATTTCTTCTCAACAGGATTGACAGGCTGTGATTTGTCGGCGCGGTGCGCGCGCCCAAGTCTCGCGAACGAGCCGTCGAGCCGCGCACAGCGAATCGAGGCCCGAACGCTACCGCGGCATCCGCGCCATCAGCTCGCCGCGGAGCCGCTTGAGCTCGGCCCGCATCGGGATGATGAAGTCGGCGCTGATGGTGCGCTTTTGCCCCTTCATCGCCTGGACCGTGTGCCACTTGCTCAGGGCGAGCCGAGCGCCGGATCGGATGAAATCCCGCCCTGGAGCGCCGCGCCACGAGAAGGTGCATTTGAGCCGCCCGACCGGAGAGCAGATGAGATCGACCTCGTCCTGGCTCAGATACCCGAGCAGCACCTCGTCCCGGAGGTAGGTGCGGATGGTGCGCCCCTTGCGGACCACGAGAGCGACGATGATCCCGAAGAAGCCGAAGACGAAGAGGAACCAGAGCGGGAGCAGGTAGAAGAACGCCTCGCCAAACACGGTCGGGACGAAGTTCCAGGTGGCGTGGAGCATGACCCCGATCATGTACCCGCCGAGCGGAGCCAGCCAGCGCACCCAGGTCTTGCTCGACTCGCGGGCGAGCCCGAAGCCAATCCCCGTCATCGAGGTGTAGAGTGGATGCCCCCACGGCGCGAGGATCCCGCGGACGAAGAAGGTGCCCGCGAGCGCGTTGTGCACGTCGGAGCGAGCGTAATAGCTGATGTTCTCGACCGCCGCGAAGCCGATGGCGCAGAACGTCGCGTAGATGATCCCGTCGACGATCCCATCGAACTCTTTGCGCAGGAAGTAGAAGGCGCCGGCCACGGCGAGGCCCTTGAAGAACTCTTCGACGAGCGGGGCGCAGATCACGGGCGTGATGAACTCCCCCGCGGCCTTGCCGAAGGCGTCGGCGACGCCGATGTGGACCAGGGTGTTGATCATCCCGGCAAAGCCGGTGGCGACCACCGCGCCCCAGAGGAACGCCATGGTCAGCGACCACCACGGCTCGGGATCGAAGCGATCGATGATCGCCGGGACGAAGAGGTAAAACCCGAGCGGGAGCGTGGCGCAGAGGATCCCGGTGAGCACCGAGTCGAACATCCGCCCGGGGTTCTTCGCCCCGAAGATCTCGAGGATCTGGAAGATGATGTTGAGGACGACGCCAATCAGCATCATCGTGATCCAGAGCGCCAGGCCGACCCGACGCCGCGTCTGGTGCGAGTCGGCCCCGGTGAGGACCCCCGACTGCTGAGGCGCATAGGGCGCAGCGCCATAGCCCGGAGGCTGCCCGTGCGCCGGCGGCGCCGCGTACCCCTGCTGCGGCTGCTGCGGCTGCTGGGCTTGCTGCGGATACCCTTGCTGCTGCGGATACCCTTGCTGCGGATACCCTTGCTGCGGCTGCGGACCTTGCTGCGGATACCCTTGCTGCGGGTGCCCCTGCTGCGGCTGCTGACCTTGCTGCGGATACCCTTGCTGCGGATACCCTTGCTGCGGGTGCGCCTGCTGACCGTGGCCGTGCTGCGGGTGGCCCTGCGGAGGTTGACCTTGACCGGGGCCTTGCGGCGGGTAGCCGCGGCCGCCGGGGGGTCCGTAGGGATTGCTCATCGGGCGAGCTCCCGGTCCCCGAGCCCCTTGCTCGCGTCGTCACGAAGTGAAATGGAAGACGGACCGCGGTCGGGAGCTCCAGGGCGTTGCCGAAGCATGACAGCGGTCCGCGCGCGCGCGCCGGAAGTGGCCATGCCTCCCTGTGTATCAGGGGGCGCGGCGAAGAACTACGGCTTGATGATTTTGGTGCCGGGGGGCGCCGTGAACTGGAACTCGCCGGGGGCGGAGGCCTGGTTCACCACGGGGGCGGTGAAGTCGAAGCGGTTGCGGTTGCCCTGCGCGTCGAGGATGAGGGCGCGGCGGACCTGGTTGGTCTG
>JBDTXR010000067.1:0-28025 GCA_040006075.1 Byssovorax sp.
AGCGAGAAGAAGAGCTCGCGCACGCCGACGCCCGAGACCGAGATCGGGAGCAGGCCGAGCAGACTGGCAATCGCCAGGAGGCACGTCGCATCGAAGAAGCTCATGTCGAGGCCCATCGAGTGCGCGATGATGTAGCCCTGCACGTAGTTGACCCCGAAGGCCAGCGCCGTCATCGGGATGGTGCGGAGCAGTGGCCTCCCCATGTTGGCCCGGAGCGAGGCGAGAAAGAGGCTGAATTCGGCCGTGGATCCCTTCCCAACCAGCCTTCCGTAGATCCGGCCCATGGTCCGCTCGGCCACGCCGGGGACCAGGAGCACCAGCGGTCCAATCACGATCGCCGCGACGCCGCCCCAGGTGATCCACGCGAGCTGACCGACGATGACCGGGCTGTAGTGGACGACGCCGACCGCGACGAAGAGGGCCAGCACGTAGAGATCGCAGAGCCGATCGACGACGATCGAGGCGAGCCCCTCGGCGTACGGAACGTCGAGATCGTGGCGCAAATACTGGATGCGGAGCACATCGCCGACCCGGCCGGGCGTGAGCATTCCGAGGTACACCGAGCTCAGGAATGCAGCCCACGCTCGCTTCAGCGGATAGTGGATGTTGCGGGCCTCCAGGATCTGCTGCCAGCGTACGACCTTGAGGTGAACGTTGACGAGGTTGAGCAACGTGGCCGCGAGCATGGGAGCCCACGCTGCCTGCGCGAGCGCGTGCAAGACCGCGCCGCGATCCTTGATCCGGTAAATGACCAGCACGAGGAGCGCCGGCCCGAGGAGGCGAATGAAGGCGCGAACCGCGGTGCGTTGCTTTGCCATCAGGGCGCCACGCGGAGATCGAGCACGACGTAGCTGCTGTTGCGGTGGGCCACGTGGAGCGGGCCGAGGGTGGTGTCGCGCCCGCGCCGGACGACGACGCAGTCGAAGTCGTACTTCGCTCGGAGCTTGTCGAGGCGGGCGCGATCCATCGCGTTGTAGCCCTCGAGCTCGCGACCGGTGGTGAAGCCCGGGTGGCCGCTCACGTCCTCGAGGCGCTTGTACCACTCGAGCACTTCGCCGGGGATGAGCGGGTTGGACTTCCAGTCGACGACGATCGCGCGCTGACTGCCGAACCGCAGCCGCTCGATGTCCGGCGGCGTGAGAAAGCGGGTGTCTTTCGGCGTGCTCCGCATGTACTCGTAGAGATCGGCCTCGTCCTTGTTCATGGGGTTGAGCAGCGAAGATCGCTGCTTGATGCTGCTCATCTGGGCCATGCCGTTCGGGACGACGCAGGCCAACGAGGCGGCCAGCGCCGTCGTCGGCCCGACCCGCTCCCAGGCTCTTCCAAGCGAAGATTGCCACCGTACGGGCGCGAGGGTGCTGGTGGTGACCGAGAGGGCTTTGGCGAGGAACGCCGCTCCGAAGAGGCCGAGCACCAGATAGGGGATCGGCGTGCTGTTGCGATCGCCGTAGTACATCGCCAGGAAGCCCACGCCCGCCGCGAGGAGACCGAAGGCCGCCCCGGAGCGGCGGTGTGGGGCGCTCGGCGCCGTGAACATCTCGACGACGCCCACGCAGGCCAGGGCCTGCGAGATCAGCTCGGCGTGCGGGGCGAGACGCCAGCTGAAGAGCTGAGTCGCCGCGCCGACGTGGACCAGCGTGGAGAGCACGAGCCCGCTCCAGATGATCAGGAGCAGACCGGCCAGGATCGCGCCGAGTCGCCGGCCGTCCGCGTTCTTCTGGAGCAAATGGAGCGAGGCGCCCGCGGCGATCATCTGCCAGGCTGCCAGAGGGATGAAGTCGCGCTCGGAGTTGGCCGGGACGAAGTGGTGAGGAGCGCGGATGTTGAAGTAAATGTTCCTTGCCTGGGCCCCGTTCGCCGCGCCCGCCGTACCGAGGATGATCGGCAACATCATCAGCAACACCACCGCCGGAAGCGCGAATTGCTGCGCCAGGCGGCCCGCGAGCCCGCTCTTGCCGAGGAGCAGATGGGCCACGCCATAGGCCATGATCAGCAGGACAAGATAGTTGCCATGAAAGAGCCCGCTCAGCGCGACGAAGAGGCCGGACTCGAGCCAGCGGCCTTTGGCGAAGAACGGGACCGAGGCCAGGAGAGCGAGGCTACCCAGGGTGGAGGGCTGGAAGATGGCGTCGAAGACGTAGCTGGCGCTCGCGGCGCTGGTGCGGGTAATGAAGGCGATCGAGAGCAAGAGCAGGAAGGCGGGGAGGGCGCGGCGCCGATCGGTGAGGACCCGGATCAGCGCGTAGACGCAGAGCATCCCCGCGGCGATGGCCAGGTTCTGGGCCACGGCCACGGCCCAGCCGCGGCGATTGATGGCGATGAGGGCGGCGGCCACGTACTTGAAGGCCACGTGGTAATGCGTGGTCTTCGTCGCCAACCAATCTTGCTTGAGCAGGGCCGGGTCGAGCAGCCGGAGCGAGCTCAACATGTACACGACCTGGTTGTCGATCCCGTAGTTGTAGCCAAAGCTCGCGCCGAAGCAGAGCGAGGCGATCGCCGCGACCGCGATTTCCAGGGCGTTCTTCAGCTTTTCGAGGCGGCTCGTCACAGTGGGCTTCCCGGATTCACGCGGGCTCTCAGCGCCGGGAGCCGATGGTCATGGTCTGGGCGCCGAGGAAGACGCGTTTGAGGCGCGGCTCGACCGGGCGCAGGAACGAGAGCGCTCGCGGGAAGAAGACGATGAACTCGCGCGCGACGTCGGCGAGCCCGGCGTCGCGGAGGAGGCCGGTGAGCTCCCACGGCCAGAGGAGGATCGCGTCGTCGTCGAAGGGGCAGTCGTCGACGGCCTTGCGGGTCAGCGGGTTCAGCGGGTTGTGCTCGAAGATCACCACGCGCCCGCCCTGGCGAAGCTTCTTGCGTACGGTGCGGAGCAGCGCGGGCCGCTCGCGCGGGGGCACGTGGTGGAGCACGCCGGAGAGCACCACGGTCGCGAAATGCTCGTCGGGGATGGCCTCGGTCGTCGGGTGGAGCTTCGCCGACGGCGCGCGCTTCTGCGCGACCTCCAGGCTCTTCGCGGAGGGATCGAAGCCGTGCACGTCGGTGAAGCCCTGCGCGAGCGGCTCGGTGAGGTTGCCGATCCCGCAGCCGAAATCGAGGATCGGCGCGCTCTTCGGCGCCTGGAGGCGATCGAGGCAGGCGATCTTGTAGAGGGCGAAATACTCGGTGGGCTCGCCGCTCGCGGCGACGCTCTGCTGGTGCAGGCTGTCGTACGACGCGGCGTAGCTGTCGAACTTCTCCGCGCCTGCGGCGCCGGTCTCGGGAGGTGACATCGGCGCCACTCTACCCGAGCCGCCGCGAAATCGCCTGCCTGCATCGCGTCGGATCGGCGCGCGCGATGGCGCTCCGCAGCGCGGTGGCGATACGATCGCCTCATGCCCTCGCGCCCGCTGCTCGCCCTCGCTCTCGGAAGCCTCGTGCTCCTCGCCGCGCCCGCGCGGGCCGAGACGGTGATCCCCCTCGACGGCGACGTGCCCGACGACGGCACCGAGTTCCTGCTCGTCCCCTTCGCGGTACCCGCCGGAACGAAGGAGATCCAGATCGATCACGACGATCTCTCCGCCGCCAACATCCTCGACTGGGGCCTCCTCGACGAGAGCGGGAAATTCCGCGGCTGGGGCGGCGGAAACACCGAGCCGGCGATCGTCGGCGAGCTCGCCGCGTCGCGGAGCTACCTCGCCGGGCCGCTCGCCGTGGGCTCGTGGACGCTGGTGATCGGCAAGGCCAAGATCAAGGAGCTGCCCGCGAAGTACCAGGTCACGGTCCACCTGCGCGACGCGCCCACCCTCGCGGCGCAGACGGTGCGAACGCCGTACGTCGCGGTGCCCGCGCTCTCCAAGGGCCCTCGCTGGTACGCGGGCGATTTTCACGTTCACTCGAAAGAGAGCGGCGACGCCGAGCCCACGCTCGACGCCATCGCCGCCTACGCGCGCACGCGCGGTCTCGATTTCGTGGAGCTCAGCGATCACAACACCACGAGCCAGCTCGACTACCTCGGCGACGCGCAGTCGCGCCACGCCGACCTGCTCTTCGTGCCCGGCGTCGAGTTCACCACCTACCACGGCCACGCCAACGGCATCGGCGCGACCGCCTGGGTCGACCACAAGATCGGTTTGCCCGGCGTGACGATCGAGGCCGCCGCCAAGGCCTTCGCGGCGCAAGGAGCCATCTTCTCGATCAACCACCCTGCGCTCGATCTCGGCGACACCTGCATTGGCTGCTCGTGGAGCTTCGATCTCGATCCGACGCTGCTCGGCGCGGTGGAGATCGCCACCGGCGGCTACAGCGAGGCCGGGCATTTCGTCGACGGGCCGGCGATCCAGCTCTGGAACAAGCTGGTGCAGTCCGGCCACCACATCGTGGCGATCGGCGGGAGCGACGATCACTCCGGGGGAACGAAGATGGGCGGCCTCGACAGCCCGATTGGCAGTCCGACGACCCTGGTCTTCGCCGACGAGCTCTCGGTCGACGCGCTGATGAAGGGGATCCGCGCCGGCCGCACCGTGGTCAAGCTCCAGGGCCCCGACGATCCGATGATCGATCTGACCTCCAGCGTCGCGCCCGAAGGCGACACCGTGACCGCGGCGACGACGAAGCTCAAAGCGGTGATCACCGGCGGTACGGGGACGATGTTCCACTTCGTCCACAACGGGTTGAAGTCGGACGATATCGCGATCGACAGCGATCCATTCACCACCGAGATCGAGGCCAAACCCGCGGAGAACACGGTGGATCGCTGGCGCGCCGAGGTCACCGTCAAGGGCGCTCCGCGGACGATCACCAGCCATGTGTGGGTGAAATGGAAGGCGGCCGAGGTGGTGACGCCCGAGCCCGCACCGGCGGCCGACGCCGGCTGTGGATGCCAGATGGCACCGAGCGAGTCAGGTGGCCTCTGGGCCCTCGGCCTCGCGGCGCTCGGGCTCGCGAGGCGACGAGCGCGCTTCAGCCCAGCTTCTCGCGGATCGGCAGGTCGGCCACGTCGACGCGCTTCTGGTTCTGGTATGTGAGGAACTCGCCGATGAGGCCAGTCGAGAAGAACTGGATCCCGAGGATGATCTCCAGCGCTCCGAGCAAGAGCAGCGGGCGATCGTGGATGGTGTGGCCCAGGAACCAGAGCACCGTGAGGTACCCTTCGGTGAGGAAGCCGAGCGTGGTCAGGATGAGGCCAATCAGCCCGAAGAGGTGCATGGGCTTCTTCGAGTAGCGGGTCAGGAAGATCACGCTCAGCAGATCGAAGAAGCCGCGGAGAATCCGCTCCAGGCCGTAGCGCGAGGCGCCGTATTTGCGGGCGTGGTGCTTGATCGGCACCTCGGCCACCAGAAACCCCTGCCAGGCCGCAAACGCCGGAATGAAGCGAAACAGATCCCCGTACAAAGGAATGGTCCGCAGCACCTCGCGCCGATAGGCCTTGAAGCCGCAGTTCATGTCGTGGAGCTTCACCCCGGTGGCGCGCCGCACGGTCCCATTGAAGATGCTCGACAGCACGAGTCGATTGGTCGGATCGAGCCGCTCGACCTTCCAGCCCACGACCACGTCATTCCCCGCCTCGATCGTCGCGATGAACGAGTGCAGATCGGCCGGATCGTCCTGGAGATCGGCGTCCATCGTGATGATGATCTCGCCGCGGGCGTTCTCGAAGCCGACGGCCAGCGCCATGGCCTTGCCGAAGTTCTTGCGGAGGCGATAGCCGCGGATGCGGGCGTCCCCGGCGTGGAGGGCGCCGATGATCTTCCACGAGTCGTCGGTGCTGCCGTCGTCGATGAAGAGGATCTCGTACGCGTGCTTGCCGTCGAGGGCCTGGGCGATGCGCGAGGCGAGCTCGCCCAGGCTCTCGCCCTCGTTGATCCCGGGGATGACCAGCGAGATCCGCGGCACGACGGCGCTGGCGGAGGGCGCGGCGAGCTCGGATTTCACCGCCGCGAGCGCCGCGGGCGCGCCCGATTTCGGGGCGCTCTCGAGCTCGATCTTCACGCCTGCTTCCGCCTCCAGCTCCGTCACGGTCGCGCACGTTAGCAGATTGTTTCGCCCTTCGAAGCGGGGCGCGTCAGCGCGGGGATCTCATCTGCTACGCTCGGCGGGTGAGCCCTGGATTCCTGCTGCTCGTCGCCTCGTTCTTGCCCGCGCTACCCGTCGCCGGGACGAGCCTCGGCGGCGCCGGCGCGGGCCTCGGAGCAGCCGCCGCGGCCTCGGGGCGACCGAAGGAGTGCCTGTCCGGATCGCGCCGCGCCCTCGCGAAAGGGCCCAGCATCTGGGAGGCGGCGCGC
This sequence comes from Byssovorax sp., assembly GCA_040006075.1. Lineage (GTDB taxonomy): Bacteria > Myxococcota_A > Polyangia > Polyangiales > Polyangiaceae > JANYGI01. The sequence goes on from JBDTXR010000067.1 coordinate 6,261, forward strand.
GAGCCGAACCTGGCCCGCTACTGCGATCTGATGGCGCGCGCGCAGACCGAGCTCGCGGCGCAGCCCGAGGCCGCCAAGGCCGCCGCGCTCGAGGCCGAGCAGGCGCTCCCCGGCCACGCGGCGCCGGCGGTGGTGCTCGCGCGCGCCGAGCTCGCGCTGGGCTCGCTCGACGCCGCGGCGAAGGCCTTCGAGAAGGCGCGCGCGATCGAGCCGCGCAGCGTCGAGGATCCGGGCACGATGCACGATCTCGCGCGGGTGCTCGCGCGCACCGGCAAGCGCGACGAGGCGCTGGCCGTGTACCGCGCGCTGGTGCCGCGGGTCGATCTCCTGGGGACCCCGGATCGCCGTGTCTCCGTGCTGATCGAGGCCGCGCACGTGTCGATGGCCGCCGAGGCCGCGGGCACCGCGACCACGCCCGCCGAGGTGGGAAAGAAGAGCGCCGTGGGCAAGCTCGACGAGGCCGCGGCCTACCTGCGCGAGGCGCGCTCGCGGCCCGCGACGGCGCTCGCGGGCGACGTGCTGCTCTCGCTCGCGCTGGTGCTCGATCGCGCCGGCGATCGCGATCAGGCCGACGCGGCGCTCGCCGAGGCGCAGCGATCCGGATTCACCGAGCGCTTTCGATCGGCGAACGGCAAGCCGCGCGCTCCCGAGTACCTCGGCGCCGCGGAAGACGCGCTCGCGCTCGCCGCGCTGGCCGCCGAGGATCGCGATCGCGGTGAGGCACAGAAGGCCTGGGAGGCGTTCCTCGCGGGGCCCGGCGGCAAGGGCGCGTGGGCCGCTGCCGCGAAGGCCCGCCTCGACGCGGTGAAGAAGGGCGTGGTCGCGAAGCCGGTCGCGGCGAAGACGGCGCCCGCGCCGAAGCCGCCGAAGCTCCGGCGCTGATCAGTCGAGCGCGATCCCGATCGCCGCGAGCGCGATCCGCACCTCGGCGGCCGACGTCGCCGCGTGCGCGCGCGCAGGCAGCGCGACGCCGGGCTTCGCCGCGAACCAGACCGCGTGGAGGCCGGCGTTCACGGCGCCCTCGACGTCGGCGGCGAACGAGTCCCCGATGTGGACGATGTTGTCCATCGGGACACCGAGCGCCTCGGCCGTCCACGCGAAGATCGCCGCGCCCGGTTTTTCCAGGCCGAGGACGCCGGAGTCGGCGATCACCTGGAAGCGGTCGCCCCAGCCGATCTCGGTGGCCAGCTCGGCGAGGCGACCCTCGGAGTTGGAGATGACGCCGACCGGGATCGCGCGGGCGCGGAGGGCGTCGACGATCTCGATCATCCCGGCGATCGGGCGGCGCCAGAGGTTCGTCGCCGGCTGCTCGGTCCAGAGCCACGCGACCGTGGCGTCGAGGTGCGACGCGGGCGCGCCGGCGTGGGTGAGCAGCTCGCTCATCAGCACCTTCCACGGGTGACCGCCGAGCCCGCGCCGGATGCCCGCGTCGTAGGCGCGCAGCGCGGTGGGCAGCGCCGCGTCGAGGTGCGCCTCGGCGACGGTGAGCCCGCGCTCGGCGAGGCGGCGCGAGAGCATCGCCGTGTCGAGCTCGCAGAGGGTCTGGCCGAAATCGAAGGTCACCGCGGTGGCAGGGCGGGTCGTCACGCGGCGAGGCGTAGCACGCGCGCGCCGCGGCGAGGTCGGGTTAGGATGCGGCCACTCGCCATGCGCAGCCGCCCTGATCTCAAGCTCTATCTCACCCCTGGAATCGCCCTGCCCGGCGGGCGGATCCGCGCCGAAGCCGAGCTCGTCAGCCGATCGAAGACGCCGATCGACGGCGTGGAGTTTCACCTCGTCGGCACCGAGCGACAGCACACAGGGACGACGACGACGGGCCACACCACCTCGCCGATCTACAGGGAGATGAAGCACGTCGATCTGATCGCGCGCACGCCGGCGACGACGCTCGACAAGGGGTCGCGTAGGCTCGCGGTGGACTTCGATTTCCCCGCCGCCTGCCCGCCCTCGTACAAGAGCGGCGTCACCGAGATCCGCTACGATCTCACGGTCCGCGTCGCGATCCCGTGGTGGCCGGATCGGAGCGAGCGCTACGTCGTCAACGTGGTGAGCCAGCCCTCGCGCCGCGCCGGCGAGCCGGGATCGTACTGCAACGACGGCGCGGGGCCGCAGGGCAAGGCGCTCTACCTCGAGGCCTCGCTCGACACCGCGGTGATCGATCACGCGGGCGCAGTCCGCGGCGCGGTGTCGTTCGCCAACGTCAGCCGCCACCGCGTCCGCCGGATCGACGTCGCGCTGGTCGTGACCGAGCGGCCGCTCGATCGATCCGGACGCAAATACGAGGCGGTGCGCTACGTCGTCACCCTCCACGACGGCCCGCCGATCGAGGGCGAGGCGCTGCCGTTTCACATCAAGATCCCCGAGAAATCCTCGCCCTCGTTCACGGGATCGGTCGTCGAGGTCGGGTGGCACGTGGAGATCCGCGCGGTGATCGCGCTCGGCTCCGACGTGACCTTGCAGATCCCGATCGAGGTGGTGCGGCGCGCGCCCGACGCGCCGGCGGACTCGGCGCGGCTGCGGAGGGTGCCGCCGATCGGCCGCGATCGCCGCGCCCTCGTGTGGGCCGAGGCGGCGCGCCTCCGGGGCCTCGTCAACGACGTCAACGACGAGCGGATGACGCTCGATCTGGGCGACGGCGCCGCGCTGGCGATCACCCTGGAGCAGCGCAAGGAGGGCGGCCTCTTCTACACCGCCGCGGTCACCTGGCCGCGCCTCGGGCTCGACTTCGGCGTCACCGAGCGCCGCTGGATGGATGCCTGGACGACCGGCGAGATCACCCTGGAAACGCAGGGGTTCCACGATCGCTTCACCGTCCGCGGCCGCGAGCCCGCGCAGGTGCTGGCCTTCCTCGACGAGGCGAGCGCGCGGGCGATCTTGCTCTTCGACGAGGCCGCGATCGGCGACGAGGGCGCGACTCTCGTGGCCGCGGGGACGGCGCAGTCCGTCGACGATCTCGACGCCTTCGTGACCCGCGCGGTCGTCGCGGCGAAGACGCTCGCGCAGGGCGCCGGCCGCATCCCGCCGCCCGCGTCGATGGCGACGTTCGTGCCGGCGTGGCGGGCCTTCGCCGGCGCCCTCGGCGGCCGCCTCGCCCTCGGCAACATGGCGATCCACGACGCGGCCTTCGATCAGACCCCGATCCAGATCACCACGAAATGGCCCGAGAAGAGCGAGGCCCCGCTGACGCTGCTGCGCGTGCCGATCACCCTGCGCGACGCCCCCGAGACCGCGCTGGCCACCCTCGATCCCGGGTCACGCGCCCTCGTGGAAGACCTGAAAACGCAGGCCCAGGAGCTCCGGATCACCGCCGAAGCGATCACCGCCACGCTGCCCGCGCCGCTCGCCGATCCCGCCTCGATCGAGCCGCTCCTGATCGGCTTGAGCCGCCTCGCCCGCGCGCTCAGCGGCCTCTCCGAGCGCGGCCCTTACCGCTGATCGCGTCGATCACTCCGCGTACATCGCCTCGATCTCTTTCGAGAAGTTCGAGTACACGATCTTCCGCTTCACCTTCAGCGTCGGCGTCAGCTCGCCGGTCTCGATCGAGAACGGCTGCGCGAGGATGTGGAACTTCTTCACCGTCTCGACGCGCGCCAGCTCGCGGTTCACCTCGTCGACGGCGCGCTGCACCTCGGCGGTGACCTCGGCCATCGTGTGCGGCAAACCCGCGAGGCCCTTGTCCTGGAGGAAGCGCTTCGTGGCCTCGGGATCGAGGGTGATCAGCGCCGAGAGGAACTTGCGACGGTCGCCGATCACCACCGCCTCGGCGATGAGCGGGTGGTTGCGCAGGGCCGCCTCGATGTTCTTCGGGGCGATGTTCTTCCCGCCCGCGGTGATGATGATCTCCTTCTTTCGCCCGGTGATCGAGAGGTAGCCGTCGCGATCGAACTGGCCGAGATCGCCCGAGTAGAGCCACCCGTCGATCAGGCACTCGGCCGTGGCCTCGGGCTCCTTGTAGTAGCCGAGGAACACGTTCGGGCCGCGCACCAGGATCTCGCCGTCGCCTCCGATCTTCACCTCGATGCCGGGGATCTTCTGGCCGACCGTGCCGAAGCGGACCTTGCCGATGGGGTTGAACGTGGTCGGGCCGGTGTCTTCGGACTGGCCGTAGACCTCGTGGACCACGACGTCGAGCCCGACGAAGAACTCCAGCACCTCGCGCGCGATCGGCGCGGCGCCGCTCACCAGCACGCGCGATTTGCCGAGGCCGATGGCCTGCTTGAGTTTGGCGTAGACGAGCTTGTCGGCGACGCGGTAGGCCTGCTCGAGGAAGAAGCTCGGGGTGCGGCCGGCGTTCTTCTCGGTGTTGTACTGCATGCCGATCTTCATCGCGGCGGCGGCGATTCGCTTCCGCATCGGGGGCGCGTCGCCGAGCTTCTGGGCGATGCCGGCGTGGAACTTCTCCCAGATGCGCGGCACGCCGAAGAACATCGTCGGCTGCACCTCTTTGAGGTTCTCGGGCACCTTCTCGATCGACTCGGCGAAGTAGACCGCGGCGCCGGTGGTGATCGGCCCGTGGATGGTGAAGACCTGCTCGGCGATGTGCGAGAGCGGCAGGTACGAGAGGCTGGTGTCGCTCGCTCGGCCGTCGGTGAGATCGCGCGCGGCCACCGCGGTCCAGGCCAGGTTCTCGTGCGAGAGCATCACGCCCTTGGGAGGACCGGTGGTGCCCGAGGTGTAGATGAACGTGGCGAGCCCCTCGGGCTTCAGCGCGTCGATGCGCTCTTGCAGCTTCTCGTCGGCCACCGCGTCGCCGCGCTCCAGGAACTCTTCCCAGCTCATCACCTTCGGGTGAACGATGCGCGGCGCTCCATCCATGAGCACGACGTGCTCGAGGTGCGGCAGGTTCGCGAGCTCCTGCTCGATCTTCGCCCACTGGTGCGCGTTCTCGACGAGCGCGACCCGGGCCTCGACGTGGTGGGTGATGTACCGGACCTCGGAGGCCGAGCAGGTGGTGTAGATGCCCGCGGGCGCGCCGCCGACGCACATCGTCGCGACGTCCATCACCACCCACTCGGGCCGGTTGTAGCCGAGGATCACCGTGGTTCCGCCCGCGGGGACGCCGAGCGCGATCAGCGCGCGAGCGGCCCTGCGCGCCAGCGCCGCGTAGTCGCGAAAGCTGGTGGCGCGGTAAGTCCCGGCGATCTTGCGGTAGTACGCGGGCGCGTCGGGGCGAGTCTTGGCTTGCTGGAAGAGGCGGTGGGGGATGGTGTCGGCGGCCATGGGGGCCGGCAGCATAGCGAAGACTGACGGCGGTTGGCGCCCGTTTTTGCCGTCCTCGCCATGAGTACCTCCGCGTCCCGGATCGGGTGCGCTCAATCCACCTGGTTCAGGGGCACGATGCAGCCTTTCAAGGTCGCCGACCTCGGAATATTGTTCCTGAAGCGGCGCTCCCACAGGCTTGCTACGAGAAAAATGCTCGGAGCCCGGCGCTCGAGCGAGGGGTATTGGCGAGCGTAACGCCGGTCCGCTCGCTGACGCGCGCCACACTGATGGCGACGGAAACCGGAGGCGTTATCCAGGCTCGAAGTTGACACGCGATCATCCATCATGAGACGCATCCTGGAGCGTAAGGTCGGGTGGCTCTCGAGCCGGCTGTTCGGGGGCCGCGGCTCCGGGCCGCCGGAGGGCGACTGTCCCTCCGGCGAGACGCGCAAGCGCCTGCTCGGGAAGCGCCGACCCGCGCTTCAAAATCTGGGAAAGTTCGCCAGGATCCCCACGTACTGCCGTCCCCCTATCGCGTGGTTCACGACGCCGATCTTCGACGGGAGCGCGCTGCCGGGCGCATAGAGCATCACGTTCAAGCTGTCTCCATCCCCGAAGCCCCATTCATTGAAGAGCAGCTCACCCCCCTGGGTGTTGGTCACCTGGACCGAATCGTCGCCGAAGTACGCCAGGATTTTGAGATCGCTCCCGGTCAGGCTGGGCACGGTCCAGGGCTCGCCGCTGCTCTCGATGCGGCTGTGCGTGAAGAGCTCGGACTTCAATCGGACGTCCGTGCCCTTGAGGACCAGGATGTTGTACGACTTCGCGTCCGTCGGCACGGCGATCTTGTTCACGATGGGGCCTTTGTAGTGCCGGAACCAGAGCTCGACCTTCTTGTCTAGCTCGCCCTGGTCGCCGATGAGCGTGAATCCCTGCGCCACCATCTTGGTCGTGGTGGTTTTGAAGACCGTGTTCACCTCCTGGGGAGGGTTGGTGTCGCCCCCGTGGCTGGCTCCAAGCGCGACGATCTCCCAGTCGCCGGGCACCGCGGGGCTCGTGACGGTGCCGATGATGCCGTCGTACGGAAAGACCGCGGCTCCCGCGCTGGTGTAGTGCACCGTCTTGCCGGCCCAGGAGAAGCACCCGCTCGCGCCCTGGATATAGTCGCCGCTCTTGGTCTTGGAAGGGATGCAAGAGCTGACGGCCTCGTCCTGAGAATCGGAATTGTCCTGCTCGCCCGTGTCTCCGGACGGGGACCCGAGACAACCCGCAAGGAGCAGGAGGGCAGGGATAGCAGCGGCCGAGACCGCGCCGAACGTTCGCTTGATCGTCTTCATGATGAATCTCCTCGTTGTTTCAATGCTGTTCTCTCGTCTCGTCCTTACAGCTTCAGAACGAGGCATGCCAGTCATGACGCGGCTTGTTGCGAGCGCCTGACAGATGCTCTTATCGCCGGCTTGTGGATACGCGGCCGGCTGCCCGGCTCGCTCCAGCATCGGCGCGTGCGCTGGGTGGCGCGCGAACGAAGCGCGAAGACCGGCTCGCTGGATTTCGACTCACAGCGGGCCACGGCGCGATCTCACGGGCTCGTGATCACGACCTCATCGAGGTTGACACCGGCGCCGATGGACGTGACTCGGATCTTGTTGATCCCCTTCTTCAACGTGGCGCTGATCGTGTTCGTCGTCCATTTCCCCCAGCCACCGGTGCTACCGAACTGCACCGACCCGACGACCTGGTTGTTGACGGCGATGTTGGATTTCCGAGCCAGGGCTCCGCCGTTGGAATAACGGAAGGTCAACGTGTAGGTGCCATAGCGCGGCACCTTGACGTTGCCCAGCTCCACGAGGCTCCCGACGTTGCCGAAATCCATGTAGCCCGTTCCGTGATAGCCGGGCGCGCTGGTGGATTGCGTGCAGTTCTTCTGGAACGTCCGGTCCTCGGCCTGGTAGGTCATGGGGGCGATCCCGCCGCAGAGGCTGCCCGTGAAGCCCCCGCTGCTGGGGGGCGTCGTGTTGTCCTGACACTTCGCCCCGGCTCCGGAAGGCATCGTCACCTGGATCTTGGCGACATCCCCGATCGACACCACCGTGATGCTCACCTTGCCTGGCAAGTTGTACGTCTTCCCTACCTTGAGCCAGGCATCGTCGACGCTCTTGGTCGCCGGGGTGGCGTCCAGCAGATACGGGTTCGGGGCGCCGACTGCCGGGTCGTTCGAGACGTTCAGCAGCACGCGGCTCTGGCCACCGGCACCGGCGAACTCGCCGGCGCCCGGCTTGCGAAACTCGAGATAGTAATAGTTGCTCTCGCCGGCGATCGGGATACGCAGGCTGCGCATGCCGCAGCTCCCCTCCGCAGCGCTGAGGTTGAAGTCGGCGGAGCCTCCAGCCGTGACATCTTCGCACCCGGACAGGTACCCCGCGTAGCGTTTGTCCATGATGCTATAGTGCCCCTTCGCGGTGCACGTGCCGCCGGAATATCCCATCTCGTCGAACGTGTTGCCGTATTCGTCGTCGGCGCATCCGCTGCGCGAGGCCTTGTAGAGGTTGCTGCTGCCACACGCGGTGGAGCCGGAGTGGTAGAAGCCGAGATTGTGGCCAAGCTCGTGCGCGACAACGGAGCAGACCCCGAAGTTGTCAGCGAACGTCGTCTCGACCTGGCCCGAGCCCCCAGGGTGAGCGATCGTTCCGTTCGCGAAGAAAGAACAATTGCCACCCCCGATCACGTAGGCGATGTTCGTGTAGCTGGCGAGGGTATTTCCCTTGGCCACGAAGGCGTTGCGCGCTGCCGTTCGGATCGAGTCGAGCGTGGCGTCGGTGCAGTTCGAGGTGTTGATCGACGGGTAAGAGAACACCCCTCCCCCTTCGAACGTGTCGACCAGACCGGAGCTTTCGCCGATGAGCGCGGCGGCGGAGCCCGGGCTGTAAGCGTCGATCATCGCCTGGGCCTGGGCGACGGTGGTGGTCGTTTTGCCCACCAGGAGGACCGCGATCTTGTGCACCTTCGGCTGGCGCGCCGTGACGAGGGCCTGGCTGGATTGTCCGAGCTCGCCCTCCCCCGCCTCTGCGACGCCCGGCGACCTGCGGATCGAGAGCGTGTCGTCCACGGTGATCGCGTGGATGTCGTTCCGGGTCTGCCACCGGCCCGCCACGGAGATCTCATCGCCTGTCTCGAAGGAAGGCGGCTCCCCGTCGAAGTTGAGGCGCACCCGCTCGCTGTCCTCGGGGCCACTTTGCAGATGGTACTCCATCTCGCTGTGATACGAGCCATGATCATCATACGTGGTGACGCTCACCACGACCGTTCCTTTCAGGGTGACGTCTTTGCCCTCCTTGGCGGCCGACCAGACCATATCGACGGCCTCCGTGTCGTCTCCCGACTCCGGCCCAACACAACCCGGCGCGAGACAGAGCGCAGCGAGCGCTACCGCCGAGACCGTGCCGAACATTCGCTTGATGGTCTTCATGATGGATCTCCGCATCGCTTCGAGGCCGTTCTTCTGGACCTGTGCATGGACTGGCTCTCTCGAGCTCAGGAGGGGCTCTCAGCTCACGACGACGTTCACGGACTTGACGAGCGGCGCGCTGGTGCCGGAGTCGTCCACCTGGACGGTCATGCCGTAGGTGCCCGCCTGGGTTGGCGTTCCCGGGAGCTTGCCAGTGAAGCTATCGAGAGCCAATCCGGGCGGCAGGTTGCCGTGCAAGGCGGTCTGCCGGGGGATACAGCAACGGATGTGCCACGCCCCAAGGGGCGCGCTTCGCTTGATATTCGGCGCCGACTGGATGCCGAAGCGGGTGGATATGCCCGCGCGTTTTTGCGTCCGCTCAATGGTGCCGAAGGCCAGCGCGCGGCCTCCGCCTCCTGCTTCTGGCAATCGTTGCCAGCCGCTGGCAATCGTCGCCAGCACGCTGGCAATCGTTGCCAGCGGCGCGCGCAGCGGCGGAGGAACCAAGATCACCCCGGATCGTGAGCGCAAGCGACGAGCATTCTCGAGAGCTGCGCGCTCAGCTGCAACATCTGCCCGACCAGATGATGTCGCGCGCCGCGGGCGTACGGGGCCGGAAAACGATCGACCCCTCGCCTATTCTCTCCCGGCAATCGTGGCCGGAGCAGGTGGCGGACAGGAGCTCCCTCGAGCGCCCAGGTCCACCTGATCTCCCGAGCTTGGCAATCCTGGTCGGCTATGGGCAGGTGTTGAGCAGCACGGTTACGGTGTCGTCCGCGGAGTTCGCGGTGGCGAGGTCGGGCCTGCCGTCGCCGTTCAAGTCCAGCGCTGCGATCGAGGCGGGGCCGAGCCCCGTCGGATGGTCGATCCTGTCGGCGAACGTGCCGTCGCCTTGGTTGAGCAGCACGCTCACGGTGTTGTCGTAGGAGTTCGCGGTGGCGAGGTCGGGCTTGCCGTCGCCGTCGAGGTCCAGAGCCACGATCGAGCTGGGGCGCTGGCCCGTGGCGTAAACGCGGCGGGGTGCGAAGGTGCCGTCTCCGTTGTTGAGCAGCACGCTCACTGTGCTGTCGAGGTAGTCTGCGGTGGCGAGGTCGGGCTTGCCATCGTTGTTCAAGTCCAGCGCCGCGACCGATTTGGGGGTGTTGCCCGTGCCGTACATCGTTTGGGGCGCGAAAATGCCCTTGCCCTGGTTGAGCAGCACGCTCACGGCTCCGGTGCTGTTCGTGACGACGAGGTCGAGCTTGCCGTCCGCGTTCAGGTCCGCCGCCACGATCGAGAAGGGGTACTTGCCCGTGGGATAGTCGTGGTGGGGGCCGAAGGTGCCGTCGCCCTGGTTGATCAGCACGCTCATGGTGTTGTCGAAGGAGTTCGCGGTGGCGAGGTCGGGCTTGCCGTCGCCGTCCAGGTCCACCGCCGCGACCGAGGTGGGGAACGCGCCCGTGGTGTAGTCGAAGCGGGGACCGAAGGAGCCGTCGCCCAGGTTGAGCAGCACGCTCACGGTGCTCTCGTCGAGGTTCGTCTTGATGTTCGCCGTGACCAGGTCGGGGTGGCCGTCGTTGTTCAGGTCCAGCGCCGCGATCGAGAAGGGGCTGCCGTCTGTTTTGCGGACGACCTGGGGGCCGAAGGTGCCCTTGCCCAGGCCGAGCAGCACGCTCACGGTGTTGTCGGAGGAGTTCGCGACGGCGAGGTCGGGCTGGCCGTCGTCGTTCAGGTCCACGCCCACGACCGAATCGGGGGCGCCGCCCGCGGGGTAGGTGCCCGGCAGGGCGGGGGTGGGGAAGGTCCCATCGCCCTGGTTGAGCAGCACGCTCACCGTGCTTTCGTTGTAGTTCGCGACGGCGAGGTCGGGTTTACCATCGGTGTCCAGGTCCAGCGCCACGACGAATTGGGGGGCCCCGCCCGTGGGGTAGGTGACGTGGGGGGCGAAGGTGCCATCGCCCTTGTTGAGCAGCACGCTCACGGTGTTGTCGCCCTGGTTTGCGGTGGCGAGGTCGGGTTTGCCGTCGTCGTTCAGGTCCAGAGCCGCGACCCAGCTTGGCTTGACGCCCGTGGGGTAGGCGACCGGGGGCCCGAAGACGCCGTTGCCCTGATTGAGCAGCACGCTCACGGTGTTGTCGAGGTTGTTCGCGGTGATGAGGTCGGGCTTGCCGTCGCTGTTCAGGTCCAGCGCCGCGACCGATCGGGCGTCCTGGCCGGTAGCGGATTCGACGTGGAGCCCGAAGGTGCCGTTGCCCTGATTGAACAGCACACTCACCGTCTTGTTGCCGGTTGCGACGGCGAGGTCGGGCTTGCCGTCGCTGTTCAAGTCCAGAGCCGCGATCGAGATGGGTTGCTGGTCCGTGTCGTAGTCCATCTTGGCGTCGAAGGTGCCATTGCCCTGGTTGATCAGCACGCTCACGGTGTTGTCAACATTGTTTGCGGTGACGAGGTCGGGCTTGCCGTCGCCGTTCAGGTCCAGAGCCGCGATCGAGGTGGGTTGCTTGCCCGTGCCGTGGTCGACCTTGGCGGCGAAGGTGCCGTTGCCCTTGTTGATCAGCACGCTCACGGTGTTGTCGTCCCGGTTCGCGACGGCGAGGTCGGGCTTGCCGTCGCCGTTCAGGTCCAGCGCCGCGATCGAGAAGGGTTTGGCGCCTGTGGCGTAGGCCACCGGGGGGGCGAAGGTGTCATCGCCCTGGTTGAGCAGCACGCTCACGGTCTTGTCGGAGTAGTTCGCGATGGCGAGGTCGGGCTTGCCGTCGCTGTTCAGGTCCAGCGCGGCGATCGAGAAGGGGTTGATGCCGGCGGGGTAGGAGGTGCGCGCCGTTGGCCCGGAGAAGCCTTGTTTCGAGCAATAGCAAACGCCTTCCGCGCTGCAGACGTCGTTCTCGGTGCAGGTGCCCTTCGAGTCCTTGGGCACACTCGAGCACGTCGCCCCGCCCTTGCACGACAGGCACGGTCCGCTGCACGCCTCAGCACAGCAGGTCCCTTCGCTCGAGCAGAACCCGCTCGCGCAATCGTCGCCCTGGCTGTCGGCGTCGCACAGTTGCCCGTTCGCTGCCCTGCACGTTTGCGCTGCGGAGCAGACCAGGCTGACGGGGCACCTGCCGGGCATGCCCACAGGCAAGGGCATGCAGCTCGCCCCGCCCTCGCACGACAGGCATGGTCCGCTGCACACCTCAGCGCAGCAGATCCCGTCGCCCGAGCAGAGCCCGCTCGCGCAATCGCCGCCTCCTGCGCAGAGCGCCCCGTTCTCGGAGGTGAACTCGAAGCCACTCGGCAGCAAGGAATTGCACGCAGCGAGCAGGAAACAGGCAAAGAGCACCGCGGCGAGCAACCGAACCGACCTGGTGCGTCGTGGAGATCGTCGCATCAGAATCGCCCTTCGAAGTCGACGCGTCCGACCCCCAAGCGCAAGGCGGCGCTCGCCCTGCCCGGCGCGGTTGCGCCCGTTCGCAGGCTGACCAGGATGATCGATCCCACCGCCACTCCTATGCCCCCCACCACGAGGCCAACGGTGGACACGTTCCCGAGGGTGCCGGCCGCGCTCACGTTCGCCCGCTCCGACGGGGGGCATCGGAACCCCACGCAGCGCGACTCCACCTCATGAATCTTCCCGAGCGCCAGGGCCCCCGCCACGGCCCCGACGCCCAGGCCCAGCGCCCCCACGGCGAACGCCGACCCGGCCGCTGCGTTCCTCGTGGTCTGGAAGCCGGCCGCGCTCCGATCGCGCTCCATGTCGATTTTCACCACCAGCCGCTTCTCCCGCTCCAGCGACACCCGCCGCGTCTGCGGCAGGAAGCCGTCTGCGGTCACTTCCACCCTGTGCTCCCCCACGCGCAGCCGCCCTTCCCACGAGCCGCGCCCCACCACCACCGAGTCGATTGACACGCTCGCGCCCCCCGGCATCGGCTCGACCCGCAGCGACGTATCCAGCGACTCTGCCATCAGCGTGAGCTTGGTCACCTCACGGAGCCGGATAGGCACGCTTACCGGCTGTGTCCCCAGCTCCACGCTCCCTCGAGGCGCCGCCCTTTTCCGCTCCCCCGCTCCCTCGTTGCCCGGCGCGCACTCCGGGATGGCGTCCAGATCGAGGCTCCCACGCAGGGTGATCAGGTGCTCGCCCACCGAAAGCGGCCCCTCCCATGGCGTCTTGCCCACCAGGCTCCCGTCCACCACCACTTCCAGCACGCGCTCGTGCTGCTCTGTCACCTTGAGCCGTCCTCCCGTCGAGAGCGACCGGAGCTGCACGACCGCCTCTTCTTTGCCCTTGACCTCGATCGTCGTCCCGAACGGGTCGGACCCCTCTTTGAATGCCCGGATCTCGTGAGCGCCCGCGCCCACACGCAGCGGTCCGGCCAGGGGCAGAGTCCCGCGATAGCGCCCGTCCACCACGATCGACGCTCCCGCCTCGGCGCCCTCGATCCGCAGCGTCCCGATCTGCTCCTTTAGCTCCGCTATCGCAGCCTCGGCAGTCTTGCGCTTCGCTTCGGTCAGGTTCGAGAACTTGAGCATATCCTCGAACATCTCGAGGGCCTCGTCCAGGCGGCGGAGCTGGCGCAGGCAGAGGGCCGCGTTCTCGGTGGCGGCGCGTGTCGGGTAGATTCGCCGCGACCGGACGAACTCCGCCAGCGCCGCATCCCAAGCCTCTTTCTGGAAGAGCGCGAGCCCCTGCTCGAAGTAGGAGCGCGCCTCGCTCCGGTTGGCTTCAACGTCCTTGTCGTCTTGAACGAGAGGCGCCGACACGGGCGGCGCCGGCTGCGCGAGCGCCCCTGCTTCCAGTGACACTTCCAGCGAGCAGAGAGCAACGAGCCAGGCTGCAACGGTCTTTGCGCAACCATATGCTCGCATCGGATTTCTGACTCTGTGCCTCGACGGTCTCATTCGAACGTCGTCGCCGGGGCTGCCTGCGTGTTGACGGCGCCGGCGGCCTTCGCCTCTCGCTTGAAGCGGACCGATGACCTTGACCGCGACACGCCGCCCGGGTTCGAGGTTCTTCGCCTCGTAAACGGCCCCCATTTCCCCTTGCCCGAGCTTGCGGAGCATCTGGTTGCGGTCGATGATCTGCGGCTCCATGGGACGTCCGGTCAACGGTACACGACCATCGTCCGGCCGCGCAAGCCAGGCGTTTCACCGGAGCCTCGCGCGCGGCGCATCAAGGCTGGCCGGTGACCCCGCGGTGGCGTTGACCGCCGACGCAGAGCTGCATTGCCATCGGCGCCGGGCGTGGGTGCTCGGCTCGCGCGGACGAGGTCCCGCGTCGAACCGCGCTGAGCCGGGCGACCGTTCACGAGCGTCAGTGTGCGCTCGGGTGCTTCGCCTGCCGCCGTCGCGGGGCGCGATGGCAAGGGTTGCCAGGCCGCTGGCAAGACCTGCCAGGTCTGGCAAGACTTGCCAACGGCCTGGCTCCTCGAAGGCGAGCGGTGCGCCGCGTCCTCCGCATGGAGTGGGCTATGCCGCGGCGTCGCGCAGAGCGTCGATTCCCGGCAATCGAACGAGATGCCCGTCTCTCAGGTGGTCTCGTGACCGGGTCCTGCCGCCCGCCGTCGCGAGGAAGTGCATCTGCTCCGGGTGCCTGTGGCCGGCGCCTCCCGGGTTGGCATTCACTTTGCTTTACTCCCAAACACGGCGGGCAAGTCAATCACCGAGTCCTCCTCCCGGAGCGGTGCAGGCTTGATCCAACGTTGTTGCGACACGGTCCTCGTGGTGAAGACGGTGAAATCGCAGCGCTCTATCCGACGTACGACAAGGAGTCCGCCATGAACACGAAGAAGATTCTCGGTGCTTCCATCCTCACCCTCGCGTTCTCCGCCACCGGATGCATCGGGTCGGACAGCGAGATCGCCGGCGACACCGTGGACAACACGGAAGATGCGGTCGGAGCGACGCAAGTGCTCACCACTCTGGGCGGAGTCCTGACTCAAGGCGACAAGACCAACCAAGCGCTCAAATCCGAAAATCTCGTGGCTGTTCTGGCTGGTCTTGCCGGTTTCGCTTCGCTCATTCCCAAAGCAAGCAGCTACGCAGAGATCTCGCCGGGACAGATCCAGCAGATCTCGACGCAGACTGCCAATCAGGTGGTCGCGCAGATCCAGAAGGACGAAATGAATACCTATCTTGCCAACAGCAAGACCGACCTGGATGACGCGGGAAAGCAGATCAAGGGTGGGTTTTCGTGCACCCCGGGAGCTCCCGTCGTCCAAGGTGGCAAGCTCATCCCTCACTGCTCTCAGGCACAATTGACCAACGCCCACGGTACGGCCGAGCATCTGTTTATCGAGCTGGAGAATGACTGGTCGGACTTGACGACCCTCAGCAAGGCTAGCCCCGCGCTGGCCATGATCGCCGCCAAGTCGATCATCCTCGTCGGCGCCGCACGGATTTTTCTGGATCACCGGCTGCAGATCATTGACCAGATGACCAATCAGGAAGCTCTGTACCAGTCCACCCCGGCCTCGAAGAAGCACAATTTCAAGGTCCACTTTACCCAGTTCACCAAGCAGTACAATAACGATCTCAAGGCCGAGATGGGTTACCTCAACAGTCAGTTCGAGCCGGCACTCGATGGCGTGTTCACGGCGAAGGTTGTCGAAAAAGTCCAAAGTGCGTCGCACAAGACGAGGTCCGGCTGCGCTTATGATCAGTCCAACAACGAGACCTGCGACACCGACCCCAATCACACGGACGAATGGGATTGCGACCCTGATTTTGGATGCAGCTGGTATAACTCGCCGCCTGCGGATCAAATTTCGGGCTATGCCGACGCAGTCAAGAAAGGCCTCACGGACAACATCCGGTCGGCGAAGCAGGCGGAGTGGCTGGGTATCGGCGCAGGCTTCTGGAACCAGTACAACAGCCTTTGAGCCCCTCGTCCCTCTCGCCGGATCGGCTGCACGGCCCCCGTTCTTTCAGAACGGGGCGAGGGAAGGCCACGCAAGGCCGATCTGGCAAGCACGACTCGTCAGCATCCTCGTCCCGCCGACGCTGCCGAAGGCAAAATCACCCGATGCGCCACCGCGACTCGCGCGCATCGTCCTCGCGGCCCACCTCGGCCGTCGCACCGATGCGGTGCGTTCGGCTCGTGCCCGAGCAGAAGCCGAGCCCATTTCGGGCCTCGCGCAAAGAGGCTTCCCCAGGCCATCCCCGAGGCTCGTCGGTGCGCCAGGCGCTCATGGCTTCTTCAGCCCCAGCGCTTTCACCTTGTAGGACAGCGTTCGGATTGGCATTCCCAGCCTCCGCGCCGCCTCGCTCTGGTTCCACCCCGACGCTTCCAGGGTCTCCTGGATCCGTTTCGCCTCGTACTCCGCCATCTGCGCCCGCATCTCGCCAAGGGCTGCGCCGTCTCCCGCGGGAGGGGGCAGAGTCACCCTGGCCACGCTCGAAGGCGGAGGCGGCGGAATCGACGCCACGGTGCCCGCGCGGACCCGGGCGGGCAGGTCTTCTTCGCGAATGACGGGGCCCGGCGCGAGGATGGCCGCGCGCTCGATGGTGTTGCGGAGCTCGCGCACGTTGCCAGGCCAGGAATAGGCGCGCAAACAGGCCAGGGCGGAGGGCGCGAGATCGCGGACGCGACCGCCGGAATTGGCGAGGAAGCGGCGCGCCATGGACTCGATGTCATCGACGCGGGCGCGGAGCGGCGGGAGCGGGATCACCACCACGCTCAGGCGATAGTAGAGGTCGTGACGGAACTGGCCGGCTTCACAAAGGGCCTCGAGATCGCGGTGGGTTGCGGCCACGACACGCACATCGACGGCGATCTCGCGCGGGGCGCCCACGCGGGCGAAGCGGCCGGTCTCGAGCACCCGCAAGAGCGCCGCCTGGGCCGGGAGCGGGAGCTCGCCGATCTCGTCGAGGAAGACGGTGCCGCCGTCGGCCTCCTCGAAGACGCCCTTCTGGCGCTGGGCCGCGCCGGTGAAGGCGCCGCGCTCGTAGCCGAAGAGCGTGCTCTCCACGAGCGACGCGGGGATGGCGGCGCAGTTGACGCTCACCATGGATCGCGAGGCGCGCGGGCTCCGGTCGTGGAGGAAGCGAGCCACCACCTCTTTGCCGCTGCCCGTCTCCCCCTGGAGGATGACCGGCACGGCGGCCAGCGCGACCCGCGCGGCCAGGTCCAGCACCTCGCGCATGGCCGGCGAGCCGGCGATGGGCGCGTCGGGCGCGGACCCGTCCGACGCGAAGACCGCGGGCTTCTCGGGCGCGGTGAGCTGCACGCTGGCCAGCGCGTCGCCCAGCACCACCTCGTCGCCGGGCGCGATCGAGGCGCGCTCGACGCGCGCGCCGCCGATCCAGATGCCGTTGGTGGAGCCGAGATCCTCGACGAGGATCGCCCCGGCGATCTCTGCGGTGAAGCGGGCGTGGACGCGCGAGAGCTTGGCGCTGGGCACGAGAATGGTGGACGGCGCGCTCCGGCCCACCACGACGGGTGCTCCGGGCTCGAGCGCCGCGCTCTCGGTGCCGTCGCGGTGGTGCACGACGAGCGTGAGACGACAGCGCTGCTCCGCGTTCCGGCGCAGCAGATCGAGCGCGTCGCGCATCATCGAAGGGTTCTGCTCGGTCGCGAGGTCGTCGAGCGAGAGCTTGCCGGTCATCAGTCTCCTCATCGCTCGCTTGCGCGGGCTCACTGTAGCCTGAGCATACCCCATGCAGCCGTGCCTCATCGACGGCGGGTACGAGATTGCAAGGGAGCCGCGGGCGGGGGTCGCCGGGTCCCGACGTTATGTGCGCTGTCCGCCCGTCGCTCCCGACCGACGATCGCGCTCGGGCTCTGCGGCCTCCTCGCGCTCGAAGCCATCGCCCCCGCAGGCCTCGCCGGCCGAGCCTCCCTCTCTGCAGCATCGACGACCCCCGCGTCGGAAGAGCAGGACCAGGACGAAGCGCGCAAGCAACAAGAAGTCTGCGCCCGCTTCGAGGTGACGTGTCTCCACCTCATCGTCGACAACTACTGGGTCGCCAGCCGGTCGTCGCGCTTGCATCGTGATCTTGTTCAAGGATCGTGCACGGTCATTTAGCTGGCCCTTCGGACAGACGATGAGATTTGGTGCGCGAGGCGACCGTACGGCGGTCACGAGGGTCCTGCTCTCGACGAGCTCCTCCGCAGCTTCCATCCGCCCGCGGTCGCCCGCGCCGAGGGGCGGCGTTCGCCCTGCACGGTGTGCAATTTGTCCTCTGCGCTCGCGCCGCAGCGTATCCTGCTCCGCGAAAGAACGGTGATGGCAGAGCGGAGCGTGAAAGTTCAACTGGTGTCGGGCCAGATCTTTGCCGACAAGTTCAGACTCGAGGGCCCGATCGGGTCCGGCGGCATGGGAGTGGTGTGGCGCGCGTGGAACCTCCAGCTCGACATCCCCGTCGCCATCAAGGTCATGACCGCCACGTTCGCCCGGCATTCCGAGAGCGCGGAGCGCTTCGAGCGCGAGGCCAAGGCCGCCGCCCGGATCCGCGGCCGGCACGTCGTCAACATTTACGAGCACGGCGTGCACGAGCAACTCGCCTACATGGTGATGGAGCTGCTCGAGGGCGAGGATCTGAACCAGCGCCTCAAGCGCGAAGGGCGCCTTTCCCTGCGGGCGACCGCGCGCATCGTCAGCGACCTTTGCAAGGCCCTGCAGCGCGCCCACGATCTGGGCATCGTCCACCGCGACCTCAAGCCGGCCAACATCTTCCTCACCCGGGACGGCGACGAGGAGATCGCCAAGGTGCTGGACTTCGGCATCGCCAAGCTGATGCACGCCTCGGAAGGCGGCTTCGTCAGCGTCACGGGCCAGATGCTGGGCACGCCGACCTACATGAGCCCGGAGCAGATCCGGGCCACCAAGCACGTGGATGCCCGCGCCGATCTCTGGTCGCTCGCCGTCATCGCCTTTCGCGCGCTCACCGGAGCGTTCCCGTTCAGCGGCTCCATGTTCGACATCACCAGCGGCATCCTGAAGGGCCGGACGCCTGTCGCCTCCGCCGCCGCGCCGGATCTCTCGCCCGAGGTCGACGCCTTTTTCGCCCGCGCCATGGCGAGCAACATCAACCACCGCTTTCAGAGCGCGCGCGACATGTCGAACGCGCTCAGCGTGCTTTCCGGAGACACGGTGCTGATCTCCGCGGCGGAGACGCTCCTACCCCAGCCGCCGACCGACGACGTCCCTGGGTCCGAGAAGACGACCGAGCGCCACGATGGCCAAAGCAGGCTGCCCTCCGCGGCATTGGCGGCGGACCAGGAGCGCCCAATCGACGAAGTCACCCTGTCCGACAGGACGACCCAGCGCCGCCACGATGACGAAAGCAAGCCGTCCCCCGCGGCGTTGGCGGCGGACCTGAAGCGTGCCGTCGATGAAGTCACCGTGCGCGAGCACCGCCACGATGGCGAAAGCAAGCCGTCCCCCTCGGTGTTGGCGGCGGACCAGAAGCTTGCGGCTCGTCGTCCGGCCCACACGAATCTCGCGGACGCGACGCCGCAACGAGTATCGGAGCGCGCCGGTCGCTCGCGGGTCGCATGGCTGGTCATCCTGTCGGTGATCATCATCATCGGAGCGCTCCTCGCGGTGGCCTTCTGGACCAGACCGGACCACTAGTTTGGGCGGCCTCGTGACAGCGCACCGAAGTGAGCTCCGCAGGCGGCCTTCACTCGAAATCGGTCGCCGGCCGGGGATCTTTCAAGGCCGGCGCGGGGGGCGGGCGGGCCGGCGGCGATTGCCGCGCCGTGGGCCGTGGGGCCGACGCTGCGGTCGCGACCGTCGCGCTGGCTGGCAGCGCCACCTCCAGCTTCACCGAGGGCGGCAGGGCGCCGCGCTCGGTGATGACCACCTCGGCAGTCACTTGCTGCCCGCTCTTCGCCAGGCGGACAAGGTGGACGCTCCCGATGGCGCCCGAGAGCGCCACAGCGCCGTCTTCGACCGGCGTGGCGCGGCCGTCGATCTCGACCGCGGCGTCCGGCGTGACGGCGAGGCGCACGCTCTGCACCCGCTCCGTGGTCGCAGGCGCGGGAGGGGACGTCGCGCTCGCCTTCATCGCTCCGCCCGTGCGCGCCAGCAGCCCGCCAACGAGCAGCAGCGCCAGCGCGAGCGCGACGGCGGTGAAGAGAACCGCTTTCGGCGACGGGCGCCGCGCGCCGACGCTGCGCGAGCTCGCGCCGATGGCCAGGGAGCCGTCCGCCGTGGCGTTGATCTGCGTCAGCGATCTTCTTGTCTCATCCGGTAGGGGGACGAGCATCGTGCAGTCGAGGGATGAGCCCCCCGGCAGGAGCGCCCGGATCGCCCTCAGCATCTCGCTGGCGGAAGCGAAGCGCTCCTCGGGGTCGATCTGGAGCGCCCGGGAGATGAACGCCTCGTGCTCGGGCAGAACCCAGGGCGCGCGCCGCCGCACCGCCGGCGGAGGCACGCTGCCGATGGCCACGACGAGCGCGTAGACGCTCTCGATCTCGGCGTGCGGCGTCGTCCCTGTGAGCAGCTCGTGGAGCACCACGCCGAGCGACCAGAGATCCGATTGGCAGCCCACGTCCCGCTGTCCCCTGGCCTGCTCCGGCGACATGTACCGAGGCGAGCCCAGCATCGATCCGGTGTGGGTCAGGTCGGTGTTCTGCCCGCCCGCCCTGCTGCTATCGACCACCTTGGCGATGCCGAAGTCGAGGATCTTGACGGTGATCTCGCCGCTCGCGTCGTGTGCCAGGAACAGGTTGGCCGACTTGATGTCGCGGTGGATGATCCCCGCGTCGTGGGCCGCCGTCAGGCCAATGCAGGCCTGGGCGACGATGCGCAGCGCGACCTCCGGCTGGAGCGGGCCAAGCCGCTCGACGAGCTGCTTCAGGTCTTCGCCCTCGAGCAACTCCATAGCGATGTAGGGATCGCCCCCCGCCGGATCCATGCCGGAGTCGAGGACTCTGGCAATATGCGGCGTGTCAAGCGCGATCGTGGCCTTCATCTCCCGCTTGAACCGCGTCGCGGCCTCGGGCCCTTTGGCGAGGAGGGCGGCGGCGATCACCTTGACCGCCACGCGGCGCGAGCTCTGGACGTCTTTGGCCTCGAAGATGACCCCCATCCCGCCTTCGCCGAGGCAGCGGACCACCTCGTATTTGCCGTCGATAATCCGAGAGGTCATGGATGCGGACCGTCAACATACCGCGGCGGGACACCGCGGGGAAGCCGGCACTGCGAATATCCATGGTCAGCCAAGGCTCAGAGCCTGGCCGGCTCGAAGGCGATCGGATCACGGCTCCCGCGCGCGCAAGGCCAGGCCGGTCGCCACCGAGATCATCTCTCCTCCCGCCTGGATCTTCGCGGATCCAAAGCGATCATCGAAGATCTTCCGCACCGCGGGTACGAACGAAGTGCCTCCGGTCATGAACACCCGATCGATGTCGCCCGCGGCGACGCCCGCGCTCGCCAGCACCCGATCGACGCAGGCCGCCATCTGCCCTGTCTCGTTCGAGATCCATTTCTCGAAGCTCGCGCGCGTGAGCGGCTTCTCGATCACCAGCGGCTGATCCTCGAAGTGGAACAGGGTCTCTTCGTGGGCCGAGAGCTCGACCTTGGCGCGCTCGACGGCGCGGTAGAGGTGATAGCCGAGGTCGTCGTCAACGATGTGCCACAGGGCCTCGATCTTCTCGGGCTCGTCGGACTGGTCGGCGATCTCCTTCAGCAGCTCGACGTTCTTCGCGGTCTTCAGGAACGAGAGGTGGTGCCAGCGGCGGAGTCGCTCGTAGATCCAGATCGGCACGTTGAGCTCGGTGCCGAACATCGATTTGTACTTGCTGCCGAGGCCGAGCGCGGGCGCGACCAGCTCGTGCAAGATCCGGCTGTCGAGCGCGTCGCCTGCGATGCCGACGCCGTCGGTGGCGAGGATCCGCGCCTTGCCGGAGCGTCGGTGGGAGGGGCCGACCCTGATCACCGAGAAATCGCTGGTGCCGCCGCCGAAGTCGGCGATGAGCACCAGCTCGTCGTGATCGAGGCGCGTCTCGTAATAGTACGCGGCGGCGACCGGCTCGTACTCGAAGAGGATCTCCTCGAACCCCGCGGCCTCGAACGCCGGCTTGAGCCGCGTCAGCGCGAAGTCGTCGTCGGCGTCGGCGTCGCTGTTGGAGAAGTGCACCGGCCGCCCCACGACGATCCGCGGCCCGAGCGGCCCGAGCTGCTCCTCGGCGCGCGCGCGGAGATCCTTGA
>JBDTXR010000068.1:0-27737 GCA_040006075.1 Byssovorax sp.
GCTCGGCGCCGCCACGCTCGGCGCCGGCGTCGCGCGCGCCTCGATCGAGCCCACCTCGACGCTGCTCGTCGCCGTCGACACCGTGAGCCGCTCGCCGGCGCGGACCGGGCGCGCCTCGCCGACGACGGGGCCCGACACGGTGATCGCCCCCTCGCGCAGCGCCACGCCGAACTGCTCCGTCACCGGATCCCAGCTCGTTTCAAAGCGGGTACCGATCACGTGGACCTGGAAGGGCCCGACCCGCACCAGCCAGCGAGCGCCCTGGCGGTGCACGACCGCGAGATCGAGCGAGCCGCGCTCGAGCGCCAGCTCCGCGCCGCTCGCGCTGACCGACACCACGCGCGCGCGCCCTCCCGGGGCGAGGCGGAGGATCGAGCCGTCGGAGAAGCGGATCGGGAGCTCGGCCGCGGGCGGCGCGGCGATCCACTCCCCCACCACGCCGGTGGCGACGGCGCCCAGCTCGAAGCCCATCGACGCGCGCGGACGCACCGCGAGCACCACGGCGACGAACGCGAACAGCAGCGCCGCTGCCAGCGCCGCGACGAGGCGGATCGACCCGCTCGCCGCGCGCCGCCGCGATCCCCCGTCGCGCGCCGCCGCCCCGAGATCCGCCGCGAGCAGGCGCGCGAGCCCGCGCTCGCGATCGAGCCGCGCCGCCGGCGCCTGGTCCTGATCGGCGGCCACGCGCTGCGCGAGATCGGTCAGCGATCGCCTGGATTTCCCCATCGGGAGCCTCCTTCGAGCCACGCCCTGAGCGCGGGATGGGTGCGGGCCTCGGCCTCGAAGCGCGCGCTCGCGCGGTCGAGCCGCCGCTTGATCGTGGCGAGCGACGTCTCGCATGCGGCGGCGACGTCGGTGAGCTCCATCCCGTCGATGAAGCGCAGCGCGAAGGCGATCCGCTCGTCGACCGGGAGCGCGTCGAGCACCGCGTAGGTCGCGATCAGCGCGTGCAGCACCTCGCCGGACGCGGCGCTGGCCGGCGCCTCGGGGATCTCTTCCGGGGGGAGGAACCAGAGCCAGCTTCGCCGCTTTTTGCGGGTGATCCAGGTCCTCGCCGCGTGCACCGCGATCATCGTGAGCCAGCCCTTGAGGGCGCCGGGATCGTCCAGGCTCGGCAGCGACGAGAGCGCCCGCACGAACACGTCGTGGTGCAGATCGGCGAGGTCGCCGTGAAAGCCGACCAGGCGGTAGAGCACCCGGTGCACGTGATCGGCGTGCCGCTCGTAGAGGGCCGCGCGCGCCTCGGGATCGCCCCGCCGGAACGCGTGCACCAGCGCGGCGTCGTCGCCGACGAAGGCGCGCTTCGCGGCGGGCCGCAACGGCGGGACGAGCTTCAGGGGGCGATTCAAGAGGGGGGTCCTGCCGTGAAGTCTCGCGCGGGGCCGGCCACGGCTCAGGGCTCCGGACGATTGTCTCCCGGCTCGTTCGCCCGGCGAAGAAACATCGCCCGCTCGGCCTCGTTCCTCGACGCCCCGACCCCCGCAAGTTGGTACGCTGGGGCGATGAAGGACTCTTCGATCGTCCCCGGCTGGATCCGCCGTCGCGTCTTCGCCGGCGCCGCGGCCGTCGCGGTCGCCTCGCTCGCGAGCTCGGCGGCGCTGGCGGACCAGTTCGTGGTGGTCGACTCCACCTGGGATCACACGCCCGATCTCGCCGACTCCCACTATCGCGTGCTCCCCACCGCCGCGACGCCCGCCGACTGGACGAGCCCTGTCGACTACGCCTCGGGCATGGCTCATGTGCGCCTCGAGGTCTTCACCAAGCCCACCGCGACGCCGACGAAGTTCCAGGTCTGCTTCGAGGCCACGCCGACGTACGCCTGCACCGATCAGTCGCCGACCTACACCACGGTGGGAGTGCTCGACTGGGAGACGCCGTTCTCCAATTTCTGGTCGCCGCCGGGGGAGACCGTCGACTGGAGCCAAGGTACGAACAAGATCGCTCTCATCCTCAAGGACACCCAGAATGGCAAGCCCTCGGCCGACAACGTCGGAGCCGAGATGGCGGCGCTGTACACGCCGACCCACGTGCGGATGACGGTGACCATCGTCGCCGCGGGGAGCACCTATATGCCTCCGCCGCCCCCGTTCGACGGCGGGGTCGTCGACGGCGACGGAGGGATCCTCGTCGACGGCGGGACCGGCGACGCCGGCCAGGATCCCTCGGCGAGCAGCAGCAGTGGAGCGATGGATCCCGCGGATGGAGGCGTCGATCCGGGGGCGGGAGGCTCGCCGTCCGGCTCGGGCAAGAGCGAGGGTGGGTGTGGGGTCGTCACGTCACCCGGCAGCGCGGGATCCGGAGCGTGGCTGTTGCTCGCGATGATCGCGATCCGCGCGACGCGCCGCCGTCGCTGAGCGTCGCGATCACCGCGGGCGCGGAGGCGGACAGGGCCTCTCCGCCGCCATCGCCCCCGCCACCGGCAGGATCCGACACAGCCCGCGGCGAGGAAGGGGCTCCCGCGCAAAAGGCAGTCGGCAGCATGCGCAGCAGGCAACGGATCATCTCGGCATACCTTTAGCGCAAATCGACACGCCAGCGTCGAGCGCGTGAGCCGGAGGACGCATCGACCCCGAAACGCCTCGTTTTCGTGCCCGATCCGCGCCGACGATTCGACGCAGGAAGGCCCCTCACAACGCGCCATCACGGGGCCAGAGGGGCACGCGCGAGCACGAATCCACGGCTGGAAAGCGCAGATAGTTCGCGAGAAGCTCGGGCGCTGGTGATACGATGCCAGCAAATGATCGAGGGGAGGGGAGGGGCGCTGCCCGACGACGGACCATGGTACTCGCTGTACCCTGCGGTTCTCCGAGCGCCTCGAGGAAGGCTGAAATGACTGCCACCATACTCGTCGTCGAGGACGAGCGCATCATCGCCGCCGACATCCAGCAGACGCTGATCGCGCTCGGCTACCTGGTCCCGCTCTCGGTCGCGACGGGCAAGCAGGCCATCGCCGCGGCCGTGGAGTCTCACCCTGATCTCGTGCTCATGGACATCAGCCTCGGCGGCGCGATGGACGGGATCGAGGCGGCGCGGAGGATCCGCGAGCAGCTCGACGTCCCGATTGTCTATCTCACGTCGTACTCCGACGAGGCGACGCTCGCTCGCGCCATGAAGACGGCGCCCCACGGCTACCTGCTCAAGCCCTTCAACGACCGCGATCTGCGGATCACCATCGAGGTGGCGCTCTCCAAGCATCGCATGGAAGCGCTGCTGGCGGAGCGGGAGCGGTGGTTCTCGACCACGCTCGAGTGCCTGGGCGAGGCCGTGGTCGCCACCGATCGGACCGACAAGGTCACCTTCCTCAACGGCGTCGCCGAGCGGCTCACGGGGTGGAAGCGCGCTGACGCCCTCGGCAAGAAGATCGGCGAGGTGATCCGGCTGGTGGAGCCCAGCGGGGCTCCCATCGTCCCTCCTCCCGACGATCCCGCGCAGCCCCGATCGTTCGCGGCGCGCCTCCCGCGCTGCGCGGTGCTCTTGCCCCGCGAGGGAGCGCAGATTGACATCGACGACCACGCCTCGGCCATCATCGACGATCAGGGGCGGGTGCTCGGCGCCGTCGTCGTCTTCCGCGACATCACCGAGCGTCGGGAGATGGAGCGCCGGCTCGCGCAGTCGGAGCGGCTGGCGACGATTGGCACGATGGCGGCCAGCACCGCCCACGAGATCAACAATCCTCTGGCCTACGTGATCGCCAACGTGGCGGTGACGCGGGAAGGTATCCAATCGGCGCTGACCAGCCTGCGCGCGCTGCCGAAGACCGAGGCTCTGCAGGCGGTCGTGCGGAGCCTCGTCGAGGGCGAAGAGGCGCTGCGCGAGGCCAGCGACGGGGCCGATCGGGTGAGGGCCATCGTCCGCGATCTGAAGAAGTTCTCCCGCGTCGACGAGAGCGAGCGGGCCTTGCTCGATCTGCCCGAGATCCTCGACGCGGCGGCGAGGATGAGCGACGGAGTCGTCCGGAACAACGCCGTCTTCCACAAGGAGTACGGCACGACTCCGTATGTCGAGGCCAACGCCGGGCAGCTCACGCAGGTGTTCACCAACCTCCTCGTCAACGCCGCCGAGGCCATCGGCGAAGGCGACGCCGCGCGCCACGGGATCCGCATCGTCTCCCGCGTCGACGACGCCGGGCGAGCTGTCGTGGAGATCCACGATACCGGGCCGGGGATCGCGCCCGCGGTGCTGGGCCGGGTGTTCGATCCGTTCTTCACCACCAAGGCGAGCGGAGGGGGAACCGGCCTGGGACTCGCCATCTGCCAGCGGATCGTCACCGCGCTCGGAGGGGAGCTCACCGTGGAGAGCGAGCTCGGCAAAGGCTCGATCTTCCGCGTGGCCCTGCCGCCCGCGCCCTCGCGCTCCCCGTCCGCCGAGGTGCAGGCGGCCGCCAACGCGGTGCAACCCGGGCGCAGGGGGAAGATCCTGGTGATCGACGACGACGCCGCGGTGGCCCGCGCGCTCTCGCGCCTGCTCCGGGGAGAGCACGACGTCGAGGTCGTCAACGACGCTCGCGCCGGGCTGGCCAAGATCGCCGCCGACAGCACCTACGACGTGATCTTCTGCGATCTGATGATGCCGAACATGACGGGGATGGATTTTCACGAGTCCTTGCTCGCCGCGCACCCCGAGCTGGCCCGGAGGATCGTGTTCATGAGCGGAGGAACGTTCTCGCAGCGAGCGCAGGAGTTCGTGGAGAGCACCTCCAACGTGGTTATCTCGAAGCCTTTTGCCTCCGAGGCCGTGAGGAAAGTCGCGAGGGATTACGTGACGTGACGACGGACGACGAACGAGAGCCCACGCGGCTGCGGGATCCTGGCCCTTCCCGCGCGATTTCCGTATGCTCCCCCTCCGGAGGACCAGGATCCAATGGCGAAGGCACACGTCGGAATCGGGGCGATCATCGCCCTTTCGTTGGCGATCGCGGGCTGCGACAAGAAGCCGGACTCGGGGGGCGCGACGGCGAGCAACTTGCCGGTGAAGGGCCCGTGGGAAGCGATCAAGGTCACCATGATCAAGAAGGACCCGGACGGCACCGCGCACTTCAAGGTCGACAACGTCGGCAGCAAGACCGTGACCCAGATCTACTTCGATGCGTACGGCTACGACGCCAAGGGGAAGCAGGTCATCCACAAGGATCTAGGCTTCAGCCTGCCGATCAAGGGCGGAGCCTCCGACGATTTTATCGAGAGCCCCATCAAAGACGTCGCTACGTGGGAGATCGTCTATCACGGCATTGGCTTCGAAGGCGACGCGAAGGAGACGCTCGACTACAAGCGCGCTCCGGCGCAGAGGGCCAAGGGCGCGCCGTAGGAGGCTCTCGCCGCTCGCGCTGGGCGCGAGAAGGCGGATCCGTAGGCGAGGACCGGAGTCGGAGCGAGCGCGAGGACGAGGACCAAGACGATCGGACCTGATCCGGAGACCGCAAGGAGCCCAAACGCGCAACGGTCAGAAAGTACTGGTTTCTCCAGCCCCATGCGACCCTGGCGCCCTTGCGGTGAATCTCCCCTCTGCTCCGAGACCGCCTCCGGCGTGCGCTCCTCGGCCTCCTTGATCGTACCAAACCCGGGCGGATCTCTCTCCTCTCCCGCTCTCCCTCGCCACTTCACTACCTCTCGAATCCGCCGCTCGCTCCCCGATCAGAACACGTAGCCCATCGCGATCTGCGGGCTCCACAGCACGAACGAGGTGAACGCCCGCTCTCCCTCCAGGAGGTGCGTTATCGGCGCGCAGCCCACGGCGGTGGGGTGAAGCGACTCGCAGCGCGGGTTCACCCCGGTGTTCTCGTGCGAGAACCGCGGGCCCACGCCCGGGAAAAAGGCGGCGCCCACGGTGAAGCCGACGCGGAGCGAGCCCAATCGAGCCTCGGCGCCCAGCTCGGGCAAGACGAAGCCCAGAGGCTGCTTCAGGATCTCGTCGCGGTTCGAGAGGACGATGGGGGCCTTCTCGGTCGCGACCGAGGCTTCGCCGGTGATCGGATCCGAGACGTGCGCGAAGAGCACGCCGACCGAGACGCGGGCCAGGAGCCCGACGTCGGGGCGGAGGGGGAACCACGCGCTGCCTCCGGTGGAGAAGAAGCCTCCGTTGAGGCGCAAACGATCGTCGAGCCGGTAGCTCACGTGCACGGTGGAGGCGGCCTGGCGGCTCGCGAACGTCGATTGCTCGCTCCGCTGGAGATCGACGCCCACCGTGGCGACGCCGACCGCGATTTCGGGGGCGAGACCACCCTTGAAGCGGAAGCCGACGCGCACGCCGGCGAGGCCTCCGAGCACCGAAGGGACGGTGAAGCAGCGGGTCGGACAGCCCTGCTCCGCGCTCGAATGGAGCGTCATCCCGCCGAGATAGCCGCCGAACACGCTGAAGAACGGGCGACCCAGGGAAGGGCGAGGCCAGCGCGAGCTCTCGGGATCGATGGCGAGATCGACCTTCACCTGCTCCTCGGCGAGGCTTTTGTTCTGGACGACGAGGGCGATTGCCCGGCTTCGATAGCCCTCCTCCGAGACCACCACGCGGTGCCCTCCGACCGGGAGACGGCCCGACCAGGAGCCGAGCCCGAGCGCGACGCCGTCGAGGAGAATGCCCGCCGTGGGCGGGGAGATCGCGATGTGGAGCGGGGGGCCGAGATCGGCGACGGGGAGCTGGGCGAGGGCCGTTTGCCCTTCGACGATCGCCACCGAGCTCGGCGACGAGCCGCGGTCTTTTTTCTGGATCCAGACCAGGTGACGGCCGAGGCCGAGCGTGCCTTCCCAGGGCACGTAGCCGACGGTCGAGCCGTCGACGAAGACCTCGAAGCCCTCGCTCCCGGGATCGGCGACGCGGAGCAGGCCCGCGCCCGCGAGCGGCGCGAGGCGGGCGTCGACGCTGAGGGTGGTGCCGATGGCGACGTCGACGCGGGCCTCGTAGGCCACGTAGCCGTCCTTGAAGATCCGGAGCGTGTGCGCGCCGCCGAGGACGCGCACCGGCGCGCTGAAGGGGAGCTGGCCGCGCGCGCGACCGTCGATGACCACCAGGCCGTCGACGCTGGCCGAGACGCGGATCGCGCCCACCTTGTCGCGGAGCGCGGCCATCGCGGGGATCAGCGTCGCGCGGTCCTCGGCGTCGAGATCGGCCGAGAAACGAAGGAGAAGCTCCTCGTACATCTCCAGCGCCTCGTCGTAGCGGCCGAGGCGGCTGAGGCAGATCGCCGCGTTGCCGGTGTTCTTCGCCGAGGCCTGCTCGGCGCGCGAGCGGAGGAAGAACGAGAGCGCGCGCTCGACGTCGTCGGCCTGGAGCAGCGCCACGCCCTTGCGAAACAGGTCTTTCGCGAGCGCGAGGTGCGCGGCCGGCGTCGACGGGTCGTCGCCGACGTCGGGCGGCTCGTCGGCGCGCGAAGGCCCGGCGAGCATCGTCGCCGCGAGCAGCGACGCGAGGGCCCAGCTCCAGCGCGAGGGAGTCGAGCGCAGCACGCTCATTCCCAGGCGTTCTGCTGCTTGATCCCGGGGATCGCCGCCGAGCTCGCCGAGGCCGGCGTGGTCGGCGCGGGGATCGCCGCGGGCGACGACGTCGCCGCCGAGGTCGCGAGCGTCGCGAGCGGGCGGCTCGTCGAGGCCAGGATCGGCGGCGCGGTCGCCATCTTCTCCCTCGGCTCGCCCATGCTCTGCGTCTCCGAGTCGCGGATCTGACGCTGGAGCGCGATCACCGTCTCTTTCTTGGGCGAGTCGGCGAGATCGCGCAGCAGCTCGTCGATCTTGAGCTGCTTGGCCTGGACCTCGTGCATCTGGCGCTCGGCCTGCTCGCGGCTGGCCTGCTCCTCGATCAGCTTGAGGCGGGAGGTCTCTTCCTGGGCTTGCACCGCGCTGACGTAGGCCGCCGCGCCGCCGCCGAGCGAGAGCACCGCGATCGAGGCGAGGCCGATCATCACCCAGCGGTTGCGCCGCTCGGCCCGCCCGCTGGCGCGGAGAAACTCCAGCGCGTGCGGCGAGAGGCGGACCCCGCCGCGGCGCGAGAGGTACGACGCGAACACCAGCCGACGCCGCTGCCAGAGCGGGACGGCCTCGCGATCGGCGCGCCATTTCTCGGCGTCGCGCTCGAGCTCTTCCGCGAGCAGACGATCTTCGCGCGCCTCGGCCACCCAGCCGCGGAGCTTGCCCCACTGCGTGAGCAGCGCCTCGTGCGCGAGCGTGACGCCGCCGGGCCCCGGCACG
Source organism: Byssovorax sp. (assembly GCA_040006075.1). Classification (GTDB taxonomy): domain Bacteria; phylum Myxococcota_A; class Polyangia; order Polyangiales; family Polyangiaceae; genus JANYGI01. The sequence goes on from JBDTXR010000068.1 coordinate 8,175, forward strand.
ATCAGCCGCGCGCGCTCGAAGGCCTCGATCACGTCGACGCGCCCCGGACCCGCCGCGGCCTCGAGCTCGGCCATCTTGCGCGCCGCGCGGGTGCCCTGCGGCGTGGTCAGCGCGAGCAGCACGCCGCGCGCCGCGAGCTCGACCGAAGGGTGCACGCGGGCGACGTCGGCGAGCGTCGCGTCGGCGTGGCGCTCGAGCGCGCCGGCGATCCCGCCGATGGCGAGAAGCCCCTCGCGGGTGACCTTCTTCTCGGCGCGCGAGCGCTTGTGCCAGAGCTCGGTGAGCGCGAACTGCACCAGCGGCATCGCGCTCGCGGTGAGCTTGAGATCGGCCAGGAGCTCGCCCTTCAGCGCCTCGTCCTCGAGCGCGTAGCCGTAGGCCGCGAGGGCCTGATCGAGCACGTCGCCCCAGGTCACGTCGGTGATCGGCTCGATCAGCACCAGGCCTCGGGTGAGCGCGCGCCCGAGGCCGCCGAGCGCGAGCAGCGGATCGAGCAGATCCCGCCGCGCCGCGACGACGACGCGCACGCCCGGGAGCACCTGCTCGCCGAGGCGCGCGAGCAGCGCCACCGCCCACGCCTGGCTCGCGCCCGAGGCGATGGTCGCGACCTCTTCGAGCTGGTCCACCAGCAGCGCCACGCCGACGCCGTCCCGCTGCGCGCGATCCGCGAGCGCGACCACCAGCGCCTCGGGCGTGAGCTCCCTGGCGCCGGGCACGAAGCGCGTGAGCGCCGCGGCGATGTTGGCGCGCGGATCGGCGCCCGGCTCGACCACCGCGGTGTCCCATTTCTTCGGCCAGCCGCCGAGCCCGCCCTCGGCGATCGCCGGGAGCACGCCGGCGCGCGCGAGGCTGCTTTTCCCGCTCCCGGAGGGGCCGATCAGCGCCGCGACGCCGCGGCTGCGCAGCGTCTCGAGCGCGGCCGCGACCTCGCTCGCGCGGCCGAAGTACACGTCGCGATCGCCGACCTCGAAGCGCCCGAGCCCGCGGAACGGGCCGATGTCCTCCGGCGGCAGCGCGCGCGCCACGCCCGCGAGCTCGTGCCGCACCTGCTCCAGGCGGATCGCCACCCACTCCGCCGACGTGGGACGCGAGCGCCGCTCCGGCGCGATCAGCGCGTCGATGATCCGCGCGAGCCCGGCGGGCGCCTCCGGGACCACCTCGAGAAGCGGCGGCGCGGGCATCCTCCCGTCGAGCACTTCACCCTTCAAACCAAGGCCATTCGGCATCCGCGCGGCGGCGGGGACCTTGCCGGTGAGGCACTCGAACAGCATCGCCCCGAGGGCGTAGAGATCGCTCGCGGGCGTCGCCGCGACGCCGGTGGAGACGACGACGGGATCGATGTACCCCACCGTCCCGCAGCGCAGCCCGAGCGACGAGGGATCCGACGACGAGCCCGAGCCCGGCGCGTCGGCCTGGGTCACCGCGCCCTCGATCGACGACATCTTCGTGCCCACGACCTCGAGCGGGAGATCGTCGAGCGTGACCACGCGCGGCTTCCTGTTCTCGCGCGGCTTCTTCACGCCGAGCGCGTCGGCCGCGGCGATGCCGAAGTCGATCAGCTTGTAGATCCCGGCGGCGTCGATCACGTTGCCGGGTTTCACGTCGCGGTGCACGAGGCCGGCGCGGTGCACCGCCGAGAGCGCCGAGGCGATGGCGATCCCGATCGCGAGCGTCTCGGCGACCGAGAGGCGGAGCGAGGTCTCGATCCGCTTGTCGAGCGGCGTCCCGGCGACGTACTCCATCGCCAGGCCCATCACCCCGCGGGCCTCGTCGATGGGCAGCGCGTAGAAGCGCACCACGCTCGGGTGCTCGACCTGGCAGAGCGCGCGGGCCTCCTCGACGATCCGATCGCGCGCCGCGGCGGAGCCCGGCCCCGAGATCCGCGCGTCGTCGTCGCCCGCCGGATCGAGCGAGAAGAGCTTCACCGCCGCGGTGCGGAGCTCGGTCGTGCCGTAGATCTCCTTCGCGAGCCACACCGGCGCGAAGCCCCCGCGCCCGAGGGCCGAGACGAGCAGGAACGGCCCGAGCCGGCGATCCGCGTCCGGCCGCTCGAGGAGGCTTTTGATCGAAACCGCGAGGCGAGCCATCGAGAGCGGGCCCACCGTATCGCGACCGCGCGAGCGCAGGAACTTCTAAGCGCGCCGCAATCGAGCCCGAGACGCCCTAATGCGCGCCGGGCACCATCATCGGGAGCTGCGGGAGCGACTTGAGCATGGCCTGGGTGAGCTGCGCCCGCGTGACGATGCCTCCGACCTCGAACGGGACGCTGACGCTGAGGGTGTCGCCGCCGACGTCCATGGTCCCCTCGACCTTGTACGGGACGTCTTTCCCCGAGGTCGCCAGGTTGACGATCGCGGCGAGATCGGCCCACCGACTCGACACGGGCACGTCGATCGTGGTGGTCGAGTGGGCGGGCAGCGAGACGCGATGGGGCACCGTGACGGTCCCGAGCAGGTAGCGACCATCGAGGGTGATCGTCGCGGTGATCGAGCGCGCCGTGAGCGCGGCCGCGTTGGGGTTCTCGGCGTCGAGCTTGATCTCGACGTCGATGCCCGCAGTGGAGACCGCGGTGACCCGGGCCGAGAGCGGCGTGAGCCTGGGCGGCACCGGCTTCGCGCAGGCGACGAGGACGAGAGCAGCGGCGGCGAAGGCGGTGCGGCGGTTCATTCGGGCGCGAGCGTAGCAGGGAGGCGCGCTGGAGCATCCGCTCCAGACGTGAGCCAGAAAATGAACCGGACACGCGGCCAGTTCAGCATTGCAATCTTATTCAGCCCCCGCTCATCGCGTGAGAATGGCAGTATCCAATCTCACGGCTCGAAATAGAGATTCTTTGCTCGACGCGCTGCGACGTGGCGACATCGCTACCGTTCCGACAAAGAACCAGGTATGAAGCCCGGCACACGCGGTGCGCTTTCTACGCCGGAACTGGCCTCTACAGCCACACGCGATACTTTCCACACCATCGAATGACTTCGGTCCTTGGAGTGAGCGATGAAGCGCACGTCTCGATATCTCGCGGCCCTGGTTCCCCTCCTCCTCGCGTCGCTCGCCCAGGCGAAGGATTTGCCCAACGTCAACGCCTACTACGGTGGCAAGCCGGCGGCGGCGCCCAGCCTCGCGGGCGCGGTCGCCCCGGCGATCGTCGCCTCCACCGACGCGGCCAGCGGCCGGCCCACGTTCCTGTGGGGTATCCGCGGCGCGAACGCCCCCTCGGCGACCGTCGCGTCCACGCCCGAGGCGGCGGCCCGCTTTCACCTGCTCACCCACGCCGGCCGTTATGGCCTCACCCCGGCGGCGCTCGCCACCGCCGAGCTGAAGGAGATCCACGACACCGGCCGCGGCGGCATCGTCGCCATCTTCACGCAGCGCGTGAACGGCGTGGTGCTCTTTCACAACGACGTGAAGGTGCTGATGGACCGGAGCCTCGGGCTCGTGGCCATCGGCGGCAATCTCCACCCGGCTGCGGTGTCGACCGCCAAGGTCAAGGCCTTCTCGGTCCCCGACGTCAAGGCCGTCTCCAGCGCGCTGTCCGACCTCTACGGCGTGGCCTTCCAGCCGTCGGATCTCGTCGACACCAAGAAGACCAAGGCCGAGTACCGGTATTACGGCCTCGCGGCGACTCCGCTGGTCAAGGCGCAGAGCCTGAATTTCACCCGCCCCTCGCGGGTGAAGAAGGTCTATTTCCCGCTGCCCGACAGCCTGGTTCCCGCCTACTACCTGGAGCTCCTCTCCAGCGACGCGAGCTCCACGGACTCCGACGCCTACGGCTATGTCATCGCCGCCGACGACGGGCGCGTGCTCTACCGCGAGAACCAGACTCACTACGACACCTTCAATTACCGGGTCTGGGCCGATCCGACCGGCGATCTCCGCCCGACCGACGGGCCGATGGCGGACTACACGCCTCACCCCACCGGCCTCCCCAACAACAGCTATCCTCCCTTCGTCGCGCCGGTGCTCGTGTCGATGGACGGGTTCAACAAGAACCCGAGCAACACCTTCGATCCCTGGCTCCCCAAGGGCGCCACGCAGACCGTCGGCAACAACGTCGACGCCTACACCGACGACGGCAAGCCGGACGGCTTCTCGGCCAACGACCTCCGCGCCACCGTCACCGGGCCCAACACGTTCGATCGCACCTACGACACCCTCGCTGGCCCGCAGTCGTCGTCGAACCAGAAGATGGCGGCGGTCACCCAGATCTTCTACGTCACCAACTGGCTCCACGACTGGTGGTACGACAGCGGCTTCAACGAGGCCGCCGGAAACGCGCAGCAAGACAACCTCGGCCGCGGCGGCATCGCCGGCGATCCGCTCGACGCCGAGGCCCAGGACAGCGCGCCCAATCAGCGCAACAACGCCAACATGAGCGCCGGCGCAGACGGGCAGTCGCCCCGGATGCAGATGTACGTCTGGGATGGCGTCTCGGCCGCCTCGGCCACGCTCCAGCCGTCCAATCAGGTCCTCCAGGTCGGCGTCGCCAGCTTTGGCCCGCAGAGCTTCAACGTCACCGGCCCGGTGGCGCTCGGCGTCGACGGCACCGCCCCCGTCAACGATGGTTGCCAGGCGCTCACGGGCAACTTCACCGGCAAGATCGTCCTCCTCGATCGTGGCCTGTGCACCTTCAAGCAGAAGGGGACCAACGCGCAGAACGCTGGCGCGATCGGCGTCCTCCTCGCCAACAACGCTCCGGGTGCGCCGCCTCCGCTCCAGGGCAACCCGGGCGGCGTCACCATCCCGATGCTCTCGATCACCGACGTCGACGGCGCGGCGCTGAAGACCGCGCTGATGAACGGCGCGATCACCACGACGATGAGCCGCACGGCCTCGGTCGATCGCGACGGGACCATCGACAACACCGTCGTCGCCCACGAGTGGGGGCACTACCTCCACCTGCGCCTCGTCGCCTGCGGCTCGCCCACGTGCAGCGCCGAGAGCGAGGGCTGGGCCGACTTCAACGCTTCGCTGATGACGGTGCGCCCGGGCGACAGCCTGACTGGCACCTACGCCGCGGCGCAGTACGCGACCGGGGCCTTCACCGATCCGGGGTACTTTGGCATCCGACGTTACCCGTACTCCACGGACATGACCAAGGATCCGCTCACGTTCATGCACATCATGGACAGCGCGACGCTGCCGGCGGGGATCCCCGTCGCCGACACCGGGGCCAACAACGCCGAGTCCCACAACGCCGGTGAGGTGTGGTCGATCATGATGTTCGAGGCCTATTTTGCCCTGCTGGCAAAGACCGTTGGCCCGAACCCGGCGTACACCTACGCCGAAGCCCATCGCCGGATGTCCGACTACGTGGTAGCCGGGATGAAGATCACCCCGACCGATCCCACCTTCACCGAGCAACGCGACGCGATCCTCGCCGCGGCGGCCGCCGCCGATCCCAACGATTTCGACGTGATGGCCAAGGCCTTTGCCAAGCGCGGCGCCGGCTCGTGCGCGGTCTCGCCGCCCCGCGACTCCACCGATTTTGCGGGCGTGGTCGAGAGCTTCACCGTCAACCCCAACGTTCAGGCCCTCTCGGTCACCATCGACGACAGCGTCCTTTCGTGTGACAAGGACGGCTTCCTCGACGCGGGCGAGGCCGGGAAGATTACCGTCAACATCGTCAACGGCGGCCCCGCCTCGACGAGCGAGACGGTGGTCACGGTGGCCACGACGACGGCCGGAGTCACCTTCCCCAACGGCCCTTCGGTCAAGGTCCCTCCGCTCGCGGCTTACGCCAAGACCACGGCGCAGATCGACGTGAAGCTCGACACCACGATCTCCGTGAAGGAGAACCTCGACCTCGCGGTGACGGTCGAGAACCCCGACGCGTGCACCGCGAAGGCCACGATCTCCACCGCTCCGTTCATCAACGTCGACCTCGCGCCCAAGAGCTCGGCGACGGACGACGTGGAGACCGCCGCGACGGCGTGGGTCGCCACTGGCACCGACTCCGACAAGATCTGGGGCCGGATCGAGCCCAAGCCCGGTAACCACGTCTGGCGCGGCATCGACTACGGTAGCCCCACCGACACCTCGCTGGAGTCGCCGGTCCTGCTCGTTAGCGCGACCGACGACTTCATCCTCACGTTCGATCATCGCCATCAGTTCGAGTCGAGCGACGCGATGGGCACGACGGTCAACTGGGACGGCGGCGTCCTCGAGATCTCGACCAACGGCGGGAGCACCTGGCAAGACATCACCAAGTTCGGCGATCCGGGCTACGGCGGCACGATCGGCGATCCGCAGGGCCAGGCGATGAACGTCCTCAAGGACCGTACCGGCTTCGTCGCCCAGAACACCTCGTGGCCCAGCACCGACACGGTGACTGTCGCCATGGGCAAGACCCTGGCGGGCATGAAGGTGAAGCTCCGGTTCCGGATTGGCACCGACGACGCCGCGGGCAACTACGGCTGGGAGGTCGACAACATCTCGTTCAAGGGCATCACCAACACGCCCTTCGACAGCCTCGTCGTCGACGCCGCGCCCTGCGGCGAGATGACGACCGCGAGCGTGGGCGCGACCACCGGCACCGGTGAAGTCGTGTCGGCGTCGAGCGGCGGGCCCGGCTCGTCGGGCGCGAGCATGACCAGCGGCGCCGGCGGGGCAGGTGGCACCGGCGGCACCGGCGGCGCGGGTACGGACGACCAGGCCTTCGGCGGCTGCGGCTGCTTCGTGGGCGGCTCGCCGTCGAGCCCGCTCTTCGCAGCGCCGCTGCTCCTGCTCTCGGCGCTCCTCCTGCGCCGCCGCAGCGCGCGCGTTCAGCGCTCGATCTGAAGCGCGGTTGAACGAGAAAGCGGGCTCCGGGAGATCTGGAGTCCGCTCCCTCGGACCGTCGCGATTATTCAGCGCCGGTGCGGGGCCCGTAGAAGCCGTAGACCCACGCTCCCGCGCCGATGAGCGAAGGGAGCACGACAGTCGCTCCCAGCACAGCGAAGATCAGGTTGTTGCGCGGCTCGGCGGTCAGGTCGACGCCGGAGACATGCCACCACGCCTTGACGGCCGTGACGATCCAGTTGGCGAAGTTGGGGACGATGAAGGCCCACGCGAGGCGCTTCTGGCCGACCGGGCCGTAGCGGAGGAAGCGGAGAGTCGAGGCGACGCCGAGCATCACCAGGCCGCCGAGCAGGGCGTTGAGGTGCGAAGAGAGGGCGATCCGCGGATCGACGGGGATCTTCCCGGTCATCGCCTGCGCGACGTAGAGCCCGGTGAGAAAGCCGAGGAGGATGAGCCAGGCGCTGGCGAGGGCGAGGAGGCGCGCCGCGGGGGCGCTGGGGGCCTTGGGATCGATCACGAGGGTCACCGTAGCCGGGATCGCGTGCGCCGCGCCACGGTGGGCCGACTACGCCGCGCGTGGGCGGGTGGTTCCATCGCGAGCGGGGCGCGCTGAGGTGGCTTCCCCCGAGCGGCGCGGCTCTGCGATACTGCGCCGATGCTGATCCGCGCTGCCCGCGAGTCCGACTTCGACGCTGTCGCCGAGGTGACCAATCACTACATCCGCGAGACGGCCATTCACTTCGGCTCGGATCCGGTGACGCCGGCCGAGCTGCGCGACGCGTGGTGGAGCCACCGGGAGATGTACCCGTTCCTGGTGGCCGAGGTGGAAGGGCGCTTTGCCGGCTTCAGCAAGGCTGGCAGCTTCCGCGAGCGCGCGGCCTACGCGTGGATCACCGAGACCACGGTGTACGTCGCGCCCGGGATGGAGCGAAAGGGAGCCGGGAAGGCGCTTTACACCCGGCTCTTTGCCATCCTGCGAGAGCAGGGGTTCGAGACGGCGATCGGCGGGATCGCGCTGCCGAACGAGGCCAGCGTGCTGCTGCACGAGTCGATGGGGTTCGTGAAGATTGCCCACGTGGCGAAGGCCGGGTGGAAGCTCGGGAGGTTTCACGATCTCGGCTTCTGGCAGCGCGATCTCACGCCGCCGAGCGGGGCGCCGAGGGCGATTGTGCCTCCGATCTACGGGTGAATCGATCAGCTCCCGGTCCAGGTGCCCGCGAGCTTCTTGCACGAGGCTTCGGCGTCGGTGGCCGTTACGCCGCCGTCCGCGTAGAAGTGAATGGTCTGCGTGGAGATGTCGGTGGTGAGCTTGCAGGTGCCAATCTGACCGGTGGTGGCGCAGGCGTCGACGACGGTGCCGCCGAGGAGAGGGCAGGTGTCTTCGGCGTCTTGCTGCTGGGTGGCGTCGGTGCTGGTGAGCTCGGAGCAGCGGTGGATCCGGACCGGAGTGGAGGTGTCGACGAGGTCGCAGGCGACCTCGGATTTGACGGTGCAGGCCGAGGCGAGGAGGGCGGCGGTGAGGAGGATGAAGAGCTGGCGCATGGGCAGAGTGGCAATCAGCGGCGACCGAGAGCGCCGGTCAGGGGAGGGGGCGTACGCCTTGGCTTCGCCTCGGGCCATCGCGCTCTGGTACAGGGTGCTTTCCATGAGTTGCTCCTCCGAGATATACGCTCGCATCACCTCGACGGGAAGGTGCTCCGCTTCGGCCACGAACCATAGCACGGCGAGGTGATCCGCCGGCGTCGCTGGATCCAGCTCGTCTCGCGCTGCGATCGCGTCGCGCGCGCTGTGCACGGCCGCTTCGCTCGCGCCGTCGCGGGCCAGCGTGACGAGCGCAGCGATGGACGCGCGAAGAGAGACGCTGCGCATGCGAAGGTCGGAGAAGGCAGATCCTCGTCGCCGCACGGCGACATCGCCGCGCTCACCCTCCACAATCCGCATCCACGCATTCGAGGAGAGCCGCCCCAAAAACGCAAGCTCGGAGATCGCGATCCCGCCCGATCGCCCGGCTCTCCCAGCTCGCCCTCCGACTCCCCCGCTTCACCCCCGCAAGCTCGCCGGCCCAACCTCGGTCCCCTTTGGTCCCGTCTCCTCTCCCGCCCCGCCCGGCACCCCGACCGCCGACTCCACCCGGAAGAACGTCTCCGCCCACGCCCGCGGATACCCCTTCTCCGAGGCGATCTTCACCAGCTCTGCATAGGTGGTGAGCCGCAGGCTATTGACCCCTTCCTTCCACTCGTCGGTCGCGTGCGAAGCGCTCCCTCGCGCCCCGCGCGCCGTCGCCCGCACGTCGAGGGCGGCAAACGTGCTGCTCACCACCACCTCGAACTGCGCCAGATAGGGCCGGAGCACGCTGCTCTCGTCCACCTTCCCCAGCTCCGCCACCACGACATCCCGTGTCCGCTCACACTGCTTGCGCAGCGCGATCCGGATCAGCTCCGACGCCGGGCTCGGGAAGAACCGCTTGAACGCCGCGGCCTTGCGATCGCCGCTGGCCTCCGCCAGGGCTTGCCCGGCAAACCGCTGTGTGAGGCGGTCTATCTGCCCATCGCGCACCGCGACCACGGCCTCGGCTCGCGTCACCGCCCTTCGCGACGCCCGCTCTGCCGTGAATTGCGCGCCCCAGGCCGTGATCTCCTCCGCGAACGCCGAGGAGAGCTCGCTCGTGTCGGGATCGGCCGCGAGGCCAGCCTCGGTGTACTCGAGCTCGTCGAGGAAGGTGAGCAGCGAGGCGGCGAGAGCGAGCTTGCGCATTCGTGAGGGCTCCTTGGTGGCAATTGCCTCCGGGCACGACGCTACGCGGTGCGCGAAGAGAAAGCGAAGCGGGATCGGGCTCCAGGCTCGCGGGGGAGCAACTGAGCATGGATCCGCCGCCCCGAACCTCGTAGTCTCCCCGCCGATGACCGAATGGACCTTTCCTCCGCCAACGCCCTCGGACTTCGGCGATCACGACGTCTCGCCCGAAGGCACCCACCTCGCCGGCCGCCGCGTCGCTCTCCTCGTCACCGGCGGCATCGCCGCGATGAAGATCCCCTTCCTCGCCCGCGCGCTGCGCCGCCAGGGCGCAAGCGTGGTCGCCTTCACCTCGCAAGAGGCGCTTCGCTTCGTGACGGCCGAGACGCTGGCCTGGAGCACGGTGAACCCCGTCGTCGAGAAGCTCACCGCCGCGGCCGAGCACCTCAGTGACGGCGCCCCGTTCGACGCCTACCTGCTCGCGCCGGCGACCTACAACTCGATCAACAAGATCGCCGCCGGCATCGCCGATGGAGTGGTCACCTCCGCGGCCGCCTCGGCGCTCGGCCGACTGGAGCGTGGAAAGACGGCCGTGCTCGTCGCGCCGACCATGCATGGATCGCTGCACAATCGCATCCTGGTCGACTCGCTGCAAAAGCTTCATGCCATGGGCGTGCGGGTGATTCCGCCGCGCGACGAGTATGGCAAGCACAACCTCCCCGACGAGAGGGCCCTCGTGGCCGAGGTGGCGCGCGCCGTCAGCCGATCGAGGCTGAGAGGCCGACGGATCCTGGTCACCGGAGGCACCACGCCGGTGCCCATCGATGGAGTGCGCCGCATCGTCAACCGCTTTCGCGGGAGACTCGGTATCGCCATCGCCGCCGAGCTCCACCTCCGCGGCGCCGAGGTCCTTTTGATCCACGGGGACGGGGCCTTTCCTGTCCCGGCGTTCCTCCCGCACCGCGTGGCGCGCACCTTCGACGAGTACCGGAGTCAGGTCGCCGACGAGCTCTCGCGCGGCTACGAAGCAGGCGTATTCTCGGCCGGAGTCGCCGACTACCGTCCTGCCGAGGCCGCCGCGGGGAAGATCCCGAGCGGGCAAGAGAAGCTCACGCTCACCCTGGTCCCCACGCCGAAGATCATCGAAGAGGCCCGGCTCGCGCACCCCGGGCTCTACATGGTCACCTTCAAGTACCAGGAGGGCATAGAGCACGAGGCGCTCATGGATATCGCGAGGTCGCGACTGGACCGCTTCCCCTGCATCGTCGCCAACCGCGGGGAAGAGCAGCGCGGCGCGAGGCAGCGCGTCTGGATGGTGACCCGCGACGCCGATCCGACCCCCATCGACAGCAAGCGATCGATCGCCGCGGCGGTCGCCGATCACCTGGAAAAGGCCATCGGAGCCGGGGAGTAGTTGCGGCTCACCCCTCCTTGCCACAGGCGGCCTCGAGCGCGCGGATCTTCTCCGCGTCACACGCGAGGCCGTCGATGAGCAGGGCGCGCGCCGTCGGGTGATCTCCATGCGAGAGCGCCCGCTGGGCGTACTCGGCATAGGCCGGCAGCGGGGCCGTGAAGCCCTGGGCGCGATCGAGGAGCACGTTCATGGCGTTGGCGTTCTTGGCGTCGTAGCTGGCCGCCTTCTGCATCACGTCGTCGATCTCGGCGTGGACCTCGATCGCGTAGGGATCGAGCCCGCCCAGGCTGGCGGCGCCGTTGGCGAAGCCGTGAACGCGCGCGTCCCAGGTGGCAAAGGGCAGCACGTGGTGCTCCGTCTCGGCGATGAGCGAGAGCGATCCGAGCGAGAACGAGCCGTCGAGCGGGATCCACCGGCCGTCGATCTTCGCGGCAGCATAGTAATGCTTGAACGTGGGCCGCTGGAAGCGAGGGTGGTAAACCGGCGGCATGCACGCCCGCACCAGGGGCCCGTCGAGGACGCCCTTGACGTAGCCGCACTCGATGCCGAGCGCGCGCATCAGCGAGATCTGGAGGATGGCCTTGGTGGTGCACATGCCGTGTCCGCGCTCCACCGTCTCGGAGGCCGTCCACTGCCAGGTGCCAAACCGATACGGCATCTTCCAGATCGCGTCCCAGATCGCGCAGGCCGTCTCGAGCTGCGTGGGCCGAGCGAGCTTGTGGGCGAGGGCCACCACGCTGGGGTGGCCATGGTTGCAGTAGTCGGCGTCCTCGGAGCTCGACGGATCGAGGGCGGGCTGCTCCAGGCGCGCGAAGGCGACGCGGGCGATCGCCATCAGCAAGCGCGTTCCCTCGCTTGAGGCGCGCGCGATCACCTCGCGGTGAACCCGCCAGAGCCGCGGCGCGGGGCCAAAGGCCATCATCGTGGTCCGCCGCGGGGTGCCCAGCGCAAACCCCATCTCGCCGCAGACGTCACCCGGGCCCACCCAGAAGGCCGGCGCGCCGCCCGGGGCCATCACCGGGAGAACCGCGCCGTCGAGGACCACATAGAGGTGGTCCGACGGGGCGCCGCGCTCGAACACCACCGCTCCTGAGGCCAGCTCCAGCACCTCTCCCTGGCGCTCGAGGCTCGACAGCTCGTGAGCGTCGAACGACGAGGCGAGCACGCTGTCGTGGAGGATCGAGGCGCGGTGAGCGACGACCGACTCGGTGATCAGAGAGGCAGTGAGCATGGGAGTTCCTCGGGCTTTCGGGGTTCCAGCAGCGCAGACGCGCGCCTCCCGCGATCGGCGCGGCGCGATCGTTGGAGAGGGCTTTGAGCGGGCCAGCTCCGGAGCAGTCCGGAGCGCTCACGCTTCCTGATAAGGCCTCATAGCAACGACGATGCCACGGCCTCGATCGCCGTGGAGCCGCTCGAACCCCCCGCTGCACCCGCCCCGGCCCCCCGAGATCGCCGCGAAATTGCGGGGTCGCGCCCCGCCGTGCCCGGGCCCGTGCCCGGACACGTGCCCGGGCACAGGCCCGATGAGCCCGCGCCCCCGCCGCCCGCGATCAGGCCCGGATCTGCTTCACCGCCTCGGTCACGTCCTTGCCGTTCACGACCGCGCCGCTGCCCTTGAGGTGCTTCATCGCCGCGCCCGTCGCCTGGCCATCGTTGCCCGCCGCCTTGATCGCGTCGCGCACCGGCGCGAGCGCCGCGACGATGTCGGCCACGCTCAGCGACTTCGGCAGGAGCGAGGCGAGGACCACGTTCTCCTCGACGAGGATCCGCTTGGCCTCGCCTTCCGGTGTCGCCGTGAGCGTCTCTTCGTTCGACTTGATCAGCTTGCGGACAATCGCCGCCACGCCGTCGTCGGTCACCGGTGTGCCGCGCGCCTCGGTCGTCTGGACCTCGCCGTACGTGAGCCGGAGGATGTCCTTCTCGACCGTGTTGCCCGCCTTCATCGCCGCCGCGATCCGGCGCTTGATCTCGTCCACCAGCATGAGCCGCTCTCACCTTCCTCGAACCCGCAGGACCGATGGGGCGAGAGCGTAGTGCCGCGCGCGCGCAAACGCGAAGCGCTATCCCGCGATCAGGCGCGCGACGAGCCTTCGAGATCGACCTGGACGAGATCCTTGAGCCAGGGATGCGCGCCGGTCGCCGTGCGGTAGAGCCCGTGCGCGATGCGACGGCAGCTCGCGTGCATCCCGCTGGCCGAGCACTGCTCGATGACCGCCACCAGCTCGAGCAGGCTCAGCGTCCAGAGCGTGCGCACGCGGTAGCCGAGCGGGACGGCGTACTGGGCCTCGATCGGGAGCACCGCCTCGAGCTTCGTCCAGGTCTCGTAGGCCACGATCAGCGTGTCCTGGAAGCCGTCGACGAAGCCGAGATCCGCGAGCTCGGCCGGGGTGTCGAACCCGAGCCGACAGCCGTAGCGTTGCGTCGTCGGCGCCGCGACGCGCGCGTGGAGGAGATCGCCGTAGGCCGCGCAGTCGAGCATCAGCTCGAAGGTCATCGTCGTGGCGGCGAGCGCGGGGTGCGGCGGCTCGCCCCGCCCGCGCCGCGCAAACCCGCTCTTGACGATGCCTTCGAGCTCGCCCGCCGTGGCGTGGCGGAGGCCGTCGACGAGGCCGTACGCGTGCGCGCGCGGATCGAGATCGTAGGTGAGCGCGAGGGCGATCCGCTCGAGGGCGTCCTTGTCGTGGCGGAGGAGCCGCACCGGCTGGGTGATCACCATCGTGGCGCTGACGCCGTCGGCCGGCGGCGTGTACACGAGCCGGAGCGCCTCGCTCACGGCGGCCTTGATCCCGCCGCGGTACCCGCTGGCCTGCGCCGCGTGGCCGAGCTCGGGGAGCACGTGGGCGGCCGCGCGCGCGGCGGCGGCGCCGATCGCGCGGAGCTCGCGGAGCGGGTGCGTGGCGAGCTCGGCGAGGAGGCCCGCGAGCGATTTCGCGTCGGTGCTGATCGCGACGCTGGTGGCGAGGCCGAAGGGCAAGAGGCCACGCAGCAGCGCGGCCGCGCGCTCGATCTCGGAGCCGGCGGCGACGCGGCTCGAGCGCACGCGCAGCGCCTCGGTCACGCGCGGGAGCAGATCGAGATACGTGCCGAGCAAGCGATCCATCCCCTCGCGGTAGCGGGCGGCGAGCTCGGCCGGCAGCGCCGCCGGCTCGACGAACCCGCGGCGATCGAACGGCGCGCTCCGCAGCGTGCACGCGCCCGGGCGCATCTCGACGAGGAGCGTCGCGGCGAGTCGGCTCGCGCCCTCGATGACGAGGTGCACCGCGGCGTGCTCGGCGCCGGTGCCCGCGCCGCCCGCGCCGCCCCGCGCGAGCTCGTCACGGAAATCTGATCCGGTGGTCGCGGCGAGGAGTCGCGCGCTCGTCGCTTCGGGGAGCCCGACGACGACGTAGATCGGGTCGGTAGGGCTGGAGACAAACGGCGCGACCCTGGCGCTCCCGGCGTCGTCGAGGGACATGCTGTCGCTTGTACCTCATTTCCGCGGCCGGATGGGATGACGCCGCGCGTGGAATCATACTCGGGAGCGACGATCCGTCAGGGGCGCCAAAGAATTGACGATAGCCCAGCAGCCGGGCGAACCGAGGGCCCCGCCGCGGCGTGCGGCCCCTACGAAGCGACGAGCGAAAACGGGCTGGGGTAGAGCTCGCTGTTGGCGAGGCGGCGCGACCGGCGCGTCAGCACCTCGCACCCCGCGCGGGTCACGACGAGGGCGTGCTCGAACTGCGCCGAGAGCGAGCGGTCGAGGGTTACCGCCGTCCACTTGTCCGCGAGGACCTCGACGTCGTGGCCGCCGACGTTGATCATCGGCTCGATCGTGAAGCACATCCCGGCCTTGAGGCGGTCGCCCACGCCGCGCTTGCCGACGTGCGAGACCTGCGGCGGCTCGTGAAACTTGCGGCCGATCCCGTGGCCCACGAAGGCCCGCACCACCGAGCAGCCCTCGCCCTCGGCGAACTCCTGGATCGCCGCGCCGATGTCGCCGAGCCGCGCTCCCTCGCGCACCTGAGCGATGCCGAGCTCGAGCGAGCGGCGCGAGACCTCGGTCACGTGGCGGGCCTCGGGCGACGGCGCGCCGATGTAGAACGTGGCCGAGGTGTCGCCGAAGAAGCCGTTGTAGATCGTGGTGACGTCGACGTTGACGATGTCGCCGGTCTCGAGCACGCGAGCCCCGGGGATGCCGTGGCAGACCACCTCGTTGACCGAGGTGCACACGCTCTTGGGGAACCCGCGGTAGTTGAGCGGCGCGGGGAATCCGCCGCGCTTCACCGTGTCCTCGTGGACG
Organism: Byssovorax sp.; assembly: GCA_040006075.1. Taxonomy (GTDB): domain Bacteria; phylum Myxococcota_A; class Polyangia; order Polyangiales; family Polyangiaceae; genus JANYGI01. The sequence continues at coordinate 23,375 of JBDTXR010000068.1, forward strand.
AAGGTGTTGAGATCGTCGGTGGTGAGGCCGGCGCGGATCATCTCGCCGACGGCGAGGAGCGTCTCGGCGGCCATCTGGCTCGCCACGCGCAGCGCCTCGACCTCTTTCAGCGATTTGATCGTGATGTTGCTCATTGCGCGCCCAGCTCCTGCAACGCGACCGACTCCTTGACCGCGGTGGCCACGTCGGCGGTGTCGGGGGCCAGGTGGAAGTGCACCTCGACCTCGCCGTCGTCGCCCTCGAAGCGGCCGACGAACCCGATGAAGGTGGCGCCGCGGAGCCGCGCTTCGAAGGCCTTGGCGATGCCGAAAGCGCTGCTGCTGGCCCTGATCGAGAGCTCGAACGACTTGTCCGGTACCCGCGCGATGGTCAGCGTCGGGAACCCGACCTGCACGCCGAGGTGGTACGTCTTCTGGTCGCCGATCGAGTCGATGGTCACCGTCTGGACCCGGACCCGCGCGGTGACCGCCGCCGTCTGCGAGCGCTCGCGAAGGAACGGATCGGAGCGCGGCGCCGGGCCCTCCATCGAGAGGCCGACCGCCGCCGGATCGATGTTGTCGTCGAAGAGCTCCCGGGCGTGGCCGTCCCACTTGGGAAGGCCGGCCGCCTCCGACAGCCTGGCCACCGGGGTCGCCTCGCCGCAGCCCGCGATGCCGAACAGGGCGCCGGCAAGGAGCACGATCGACGTGAAACGAAGGGGCGTCGCGAGGGAGGCCCATGGTGCCGAGGCAATCGTGACAGGGAGCGAGCGCGGGTTCATGGGTCCGTCCGAGCCGTTGTGGGCGCTTGCAACTACCACGGCGCCGCGACGGTGTCAGGGGAAGCGCCGGGACCATCGCGATCGATCGCCGGACCTCATCGCATCGATTCTGGAACACCTCCGTCCAATCCCCACAGCCGAGCCCGCCGGGTGCGGCCAGGGTATTTCACCCGCGGCGGCGCCGGTGGTAGCTTCCGCCGCTCACCGGGTCGGGCCCGATTGGCCCCTTCTGTAGAGCGGCGCTCCGGCTATGGGCGAACGAACATCGCAGTGAGCCTCGGACCCCCGGGCTCGTGGAGGACAGGGACGATGAAGGCGAAGAGGCTCTTGGGCGCATTTCTGGCGGTCGGGCTCATGACCGTGGCCGCCGCGCCGACCGCGTTCGCGGCGGGCGGCAAGCCGAAGAAGGAACCGGCCGCGGTGGTGCAGGCCGAGGCCCCCACGGTGAAGAAGTCGATCGACTTCCCGATCAGCGGCGTGGCCTGGGGGATGACCCCGAAGCAGGTCGCCCTGGCGATCGACAAGCTGATCGACGACGACTACCGCCCCCTGTACAAAGAGGTCCAGCCCGGCGTGAAGATGAAGGCGCTCGACGCGCAGCTCGCCGAGGACAAGGACCAGTTCCGGCGCGGCCGCATCGACTTCGGCGCGCTCCCCACCGGCATCGACTCCACGCCGCTCCGCGGCGAGTTCACCTACCAGAACAAAGAGTCGCTGATGACCCTGAACCGCAAGGGGCAGGTCACGCACTTCTTCTTCATCCAGGACAAGCTCTGGAAGGTGATCGAAGAGGTGAAGCTCAGCGACGCGCACCCGCTCGGCAAGACGTTCGCCGACGCCGCGGTGAAGCTCTCGGCGAAGAACGGCGTCCCCGGCCGCGTGCTCACGCCCGACGTGTCGCGCTCGGCGGTGGAGATCGACTGGAAGGACGGCAGCACGCACCTCCGGTTGATCCAGCGGAGCGACACCGCGGTCGGCATCGCCTACGAAGACAACAGCACGGTGGCGAACCTCGTCGCGCTCCGCCCCAACAAGCCGGTCGTCAGCGACGGCGTCGATCCCGCGGTCGCCGCGATCATGCGTGGAGGGGGCGACAATGGTCCGCCGCCGCCGCCGGCCGCCGACAAGAAGAAGCCGAAGAAGTGATCCAGCGCGCGGCCGCGGGCTCCGGGAGTCCGCGGCGTCGCCGTGAAAATGCGAAACGGGCGAGCCAGAAGGCTTGCCCGTTTTGGTTTGTCCCGCGCGTTGCGGCCGCGATCCGCGTCAGGTGACGGGCGAGGCGCCCTCGGGGATCTTGGCGCCGTTCGTCACCACCACGCGCGCCGTCGGCGCCACCGCGTGGACCGCCGGCTCGATGATCCCGCGCGCCGTCAGCACCGCGCCGGGGCAGCCCGCGCAGGTGCCCGCGAGGTGCAGCGTCACGTGGTCGGCCTCGACCGCGACGATGAAGAGCTCGCCACCGTCCGCTTTCACGAGCGGGGCGATGACGTCACGGCACACCTTCAGGAGCTGGTCGATGGAAGCGGGCATTCAGGTTCGGGCCCCAGCCTAGCACGGGGCGAGGCGGCTTCGGCGCCGCCAAAACACCAGGCCCACGCCGAGCGCGCTCGCGAGCCCCCAAATGCTGCTGCCCGGCTCGTCGCCGCCGGGGATCGCGCACGAGCACGAGGCGCCGGGGGGCGCGTCGGCGTTGCCGCTGCCGCCCTGACCGCCGACGCCGGTCGTCGTCGCGCCGCTGCCCGCGCCGCCGCTGCCGCCCGTCTCACCGCCGTCGGGCGTGATCGCGCGCACGTGGTCGAGCTCGATCGAGCCTGGATCGTTGACGAACGGATCCAGGCGGAGACCGGTGATCGTCCCCGTCCACTTCGGGTGTGCCCCGGTGACGATGGTGACGTCGTGGAACGCGTCGTCGTCGGGCAGATCGAAGTCGAGGGATTTGTCTTCGCTGAAGGCCGGCTCGGCGTCGGTCGCGAAGAACAAGCGCGCGCTGCCGGTGCCGCCGGTGCGGCGCGCGCGGACCCCGATCGCCGCGTAGTCCGTCGCGGCGAAGAGCGCCGTGGCGGTGGCCACGCCGGGATCGGCGCCCTGCGACCCGACCGTGAGCGCGCCGGCCTTGGCGTCGGAGGCGAGCATCGCGTCGCCGGTCGGGGCCCAGCCCTCGTAGCGCGCGCTGTCGAGCTCCCACTTCGTGTGGCTGTAGACGTCGGTCTCCACGTAGGTTTGCAGGGTGCCGCCGCCGAAGGTCTGGCCCTTGGAGAGGGTGGGCGCGACGTTGAAGTCGGCCTGGTGGTAGACGCCCGGGATGTCGGCCACCCAGAAGCGCACGTCGGGCGAATCGGCGATCCCGATCGAGTACTGCGCGGCGTGCACGGTGAGCGTGATCCGCTTGGTTTCCCCGGGCGAGAGCGCGTGGATCTTCAGCGTGAAGGCGGCGCCGGGGGGCGCGTCGTGGGGCGGGTTCAGCGGCTCGTCGTTGGCCTCGTTCACGGTGAACGTGCCCGGGTGCGTCCAGTCGCTCTCGATCAGGTAGTCGCTCGCGCTCAGGTACGGCTCCTCGATCCACGCGCTGACGTCGACCGTCGGCGCGGCGGCTCCGCCCTTGTTGGTGAGGGTGATCGAGGCCGTGTGGGTCTCGCCTTCGAAGAGATCGGCGACGCCCATCGAGTCCTGATCGGGGAGCGTGTCCTTCGCGTCGAGGCTGATCGCGGGCCACACGTCGGGGCCGCTGGCGACGGCGCAGCTCGGGCCCATCGCGAAGCCGCCGGCCGGGGACTTGGCGAGGCGGGTGCCGGTTTGCGGGCCGTAGGCGCCGTCCTCGGCGATGGTGTCGCCGGGGTTGTTCTTGTTCCAGAGCTGCTGAAACGCGCGCACGTCGTTGCCCTTGAACGGCATGACGCCGGGGCCGGTGTAGTCGAAGTGCACGGTGTCGGCGTTGCCGAACCACGTGAACCCTTTCGCGGTGAGCCACGGCTTCCACGTGCCGTACTCGCTCACGTCGAGCGCGAGGCCCGACTCGTGGTTCGAGCTCCCCGGCGTCGCCGCGAGGCCGATCCCGCACTGGCCGTTCTGGTACCACGTGTAGAGCAGGTACTGCTGCGCGACGGTCCGCAGCATGGAGTTCACGGTCATCGTCGAGCCGGGGTGCGCGGCGAGCGCGCTGACGAGGGCGTCGCGCGCGGGCGCCTGCAGGTACGGGAACACCGCGGCGCCGAGCGAGAGGTTGGGCTCGGCCGGCACGAGGGCGTAGGCGCCCGGCGCGATGCAGTTGGCCTGGTCGACGATCTGCAAGCTCAGACCCTTCACGCTGGTGGTCGAGCAGCTCGAGTTGATCGCCTCCTGCACCGTGAGCGCGCTCGTGGCCTCGCCGATCGGCTCGGGCGCGGCGGGCGGGGCGATGCTGGGCTCGGGCGGCGCGGGCTCGCTCGCGTCGAGCACGCACGCGGGGGCGCCGAGCAGCGCGAGGGCGGGGAGCAGACGAGCGATCGATCGCAGCTTCATCGGAGCCCTCACTGGAGCGATTTGCAGTCGGCGGCGCAGCCGTCGAAGCCGGTGGTGTTGCCGTCGTCGCAGACCTCGCCGCCGTCGAGGATCCCGTCGCCGCAG
>JBDTXR010000069.1:0-27575 GCA_040006075.1 Byssovorax sp.
TCGCCGTCTCCGCGGGCGCCACGCCGGCGCGCCTCGTCTGCGCCGAGCGCGAGAAAGACGTGACCACGCTCGCGCCGTACCTCACGCGCACCATGCCCACCCAGGCGTCGCTCGCCTCGGACTTCCATCTCGAGCTCCGCGTCGTCCCGCTCGACACGCGCTTCGGCGATCAGCTCCGCCAGCAGCTCCGCGGTCTGCCCATCCTCGCGCAGACCCAGGCCACGATCGGCGAGCCCGATTTCGACAACGCGGTCATGGCCTCGGCGGGCGCGCTCTCGGACGAGATCGGCGCCTTCGTGGGCGACCTCGACCGGCTCCAGATCGACGCGACCATCGACAAGGGCTCGTGCCTCACCTCGACGACCGCGCTGCAAATGCGCGGCAAATCGTCGTGGATCGTCAACTCGCTCATCGATCGCTCCGATCGCGTCGGCCCGCCCCCGGCCATCTACTGGCGCGCCCCGCGCGACGCGAGCTCGGCCTTCTACGGCCACGCCGCCGATCCCTCGCGCTACACGGAGATCCTCCGCACGCTGCGCACCATGCTCGTCGGCGCCATGAAGAAGGTCGGCGTTGGCAGCGACGACGATCGCAAGGCCCTCGCCGAGCTCGTGGCCCTGCCGCTCGGCAAGGACACCAGCACCATGTCGTCGAGCGGCCACTCGGATCTGTCCGCGAGCAAGCCGGCCGCAAAGCCGGTTGCAGCGAAGCCCGGGGCCGCTCCCGCAGGCAAGACGTCGACGCTCGCGACCTCGCTCAGCAACCTCGGCTGGTACGTCATGGGCTTCGACGACGGCGCCGACGCCATCGCCAAGCAGCTCAAGGACATCGTCGCCGTCTACAACCGGAAGGGGCTCCACGATCCGCTCAAGAAGGCCCTGGGCGACGACGCGATCTACCTGCCCAGCGTCAAGATCGTCGCGGCGCCGGCCGCGCTCGGCAAGGGCGCGCTCGACATCGAGGTCAAGCTCGACCTGCCCGACGACGTGCCGTGGACGCCGCCCGCGGGCGCGCTCCTCGACCAGTCGACGAGGGGCGGCAAGCCGGGCGCGAAGCCCGCGAAGCCGGCCGTCAAGCCCGCTCGCGCCAAGACCACGCTCACGTTCCACATGCTGCTCGTGACCGAGGGCAAGACGGCCTGGTTCGGCTTCGGCGCCGACCGCGACGACGTCGTCAAGCACCTGCTCATGAGCAAGACCGGCGCGCCCGACACCGGCACCATCGCCTCGCGCACCGACCTCGGCCCGCTCAGGAACGGCAAGTACCTCTCGGGCGGTTTCTTCACGCTCAACACCTTTCTCAAGGCCTTCGAGAACGGGCTGAGCACCGGCCTCGCCGCCAAGCCGGCCGAGCTGGCCGAGGCCAAGCGGGTGATGAGCGGCATCCCCAACAAGGGGGAGACCCCGATTTTCTTCACCACGCTGAGCACCGGCGGGGCCACCCCGCGGAGCGAAATGAAGGTGGAGATGACGAAAGGCTCGTTCGAGGACATCGGGTCCATGGTCAATCAGGCCATGGGCGCCTTCATGCGCGCGAAGCCCTGAATCAGGGCCCTGCCCGCCACTCCGTTCACATCGACTGATTTTTCCACGACCGGCGTGCGTCTGACGGCGCCGGCAGCATCTACCGAGTCCCACCCCGAACGATCGACACGCGGCTCCACCCAACAACCGCGCGCACCCGCTGCTCACCAGCGCGGGTTCGCGGTTTGCGGGCGGAGCGGCCCAGGAAACGAGGCAAGTATTCAATGAGCGACGCGATGGGACCCGACAAGCGCAAGGGTGCGGCAACACCTCCGCCGGTACCGCGCAAGGCTGCGCCCGCTGTACCGGACGAGCCGGACGTGCCCCCGCTCACGGCCGAGCAAATCGACTCGATGCGCAAGGAGCTCGAAGAGCGCCGCGCCAGCCTGCTGGTGAACATCGACGAGCGACGCGAGCAAGAGCGCGATCAGGGCCGCGAGGTCGGCGACGAGATGGACGATGCGAGCCTCGAAGGCACCACGTCGATGACCTCCAAGCTGCTCGAGCGCGACGCCCGCCTGCTCGCCGAGATCAACCGCGCCCTCGCCAAGATGCGCGACGGCACCTACGGCGTCTGCGAGGGCACCGGCGAGCCGATCGGCTTCGCCCGCCTCCGCCTGCGCCCCTGGGCCCGCTACAGCATTGCCTACCAGGAAGAGCTGGAGCGCGAAGAGCGCACGCGCGGCATGTGAGCGAGCTGATCGAGGAGGCCAATCGACTGGCCTCCTCGAGGAAGCTTCAGTGATGCGCCTCGGCGGTGATCCCGCCGACGGCGTCGATTCGTTGCTCCAGCGGGGTGCGCGCGGTCGTCTTCTGGCGACGCATCCAGTCCACCAGCGGAGCGCGCCAGTCGAGGCCGGTCTCCTTCGGCGTGGGATCTTGCTTCAGGAACAGGAAGCTCGATCCGCCGTAGTAGAGGAAATCGATGGTCGCGACAGAGTAGGTCGCCCCCGGATCGAGCGCCTTGCCGCTCTCGAATCGGTAGCCCTTGGTCGTGCGCTCCACGCCGGCGAATCCGGCCTCCGGCGTCTCCAGATCGGCGATCAGCTCGCGGCCCTTCACCCTCACGATCATCAGCTTGTTGTCGAACGGCAGGATGGACCACAGCGTGGACTTGGTGATCACGCCCTTGGGCAAGCCCTGACGGATCCCTCCGGTGTTGACGATGGCCACATCGGTCTTGAGCTCGGCGCGCAGGGCGCCGGCGATCCAGCGCGCGATCTCGATCGACTCCTTGCCAAAGCCCGTCGCCGTATAGCCCAGCTCCTCGCCCAGCGCCCGGCTGAGCTTCGTTTGCCACACCGCCTCGGCCGCGACCAGCGGGGCGTCGATCGGAGACTTCGAGTCTCCTTCGACGTGCGCTATCGGCATGAGCTCCGGCCTCACCGCGCGGGCGCGCTGGCCCGCGGGCCGGTCGAGATCGATCGTGAGCGCGGCGCGCACATAGCGCTCGAAGCGCCAGCCGGGGGAGATCACCGGGGTGCTGCCCGCGTGGGTGACGATGACCTTGTGGCAGTGGCCGGCGCCGACGAACGAGAGGTTCCACTCGGGGTGACGATCGAGGATCGGCACCAGCCGGTCCGGGCACTCGTGCGCGATCAGCACCACCGCATCGGCTCCGGCGGCCCACGCCTGCGGCACGGCGCGCGCCAGCGCCGACTCCTCGTCCTCGAACGCCACGCCGACGAAGCGGCTGGCCATCGCCGAGGTCAACGTCGTATCGGTGGCCAGGCCGACGACGCCGATCTTCGCGCCGCGCCGCTCGAAGATCTGGAACGCGGGCAGCTCCATCTCGGCGCGGATCGCCGGGTTGCTCGCGTGCACGTTCGCGGCGAGGTACACGGCGCCGGTGCGCGCGCGGTCGGCGACGAAGGCCGATCGCCCGAAGTCGAGCTCGTGGTTGCCAAAGGCCATGGCGGAATAGCCCATGGCCCGCATCGCGTCGGCCATGGACTCGCCGGCGAAATACGACGAAATCGCTGGACCGGTGTAGTTGTCACCGCCGGAGAGCAGCAGAGTCCGCGGCGAGGGGCACGCCGCCGCGTCGCCGGCACAGTGGCCCTCGACCGATTTGAGCAGCCCGAGAGCCTCGGCGGCGCCGCCGGTGACGACGCCGTTCTCCACCACCGGGAGCAGCCAGCCATGCTCGTCGCTGGTGTAGAGCAGGGTGATCTCCGCGGTCCGACCCCCCGCGGCGACCGGGGCGATCACGGCGACCGCGCCGGCGTCCGGCGCCGGCAGCGGGCACGGGACGATCGTTGCGGGAGGCGCGGCCTCTGCGCACCCGATCGCGAGGAGCGCTGTCGCCGCGAGGCCGAGGAAGGGAGTCCGTCGCATCCTCGCGCCTAACCGCCCATCCGCTTCACGAAGGGCACGATGCGATCGACGAAGGCCTGGCGGTGATACCGATCGAACTCGCCCCAGGTCGTCAGCGTCCGCGGATCGTCCACCCGATCGACGAAGAGCACGCCGTCGAGGTGGTCACACTCGTGCTGAAACGTGCCGGCGCTGAGCCCGCGCATCACCTGATCGAACGGGCTCCCGTCGCGGCTCATCCCGGTCACGCGCACCTCGGCCCAGCGCTTCACCACGCCTCGCAGGTTGGGTACGCTCAGGCATCCTTCGTAGTTCTCGAAGCGCTCTTCGCCCAGCATCTCGAGCACGGGATTGACCAGGATCGTGAGCGGGATATTGGGCTTGTACGGATAGCGCGGGTTGTCGTTGACCTCGACCGCCACGATCCTGACCGGGTTGTAGATCTGGATAGCGGCCAGCCCGGCCCCGCTGGCGTCGCGCATCGTCTCGACGAGATCGTCGATGAAGTGCTGCGTTGCCGGGGTCGCGAGCTCCTCGCGCGAGACCTCGCGGGCGCGTTGACGGAGCACGGGGTGGCCAATCTGGGCGATCTTGAGCAGCGTCACGCCCGGACCTTACCACCACGCGACCGCTCAGCGTCGGAAGAAGGGCTCCAGCGCTCGGCTCATGCTCTCCGCATTGGCCTTGCCCCAGGTGTCGCCGCTCAGCTTGCGCCCGGTGGGACGCCCCTCGCCATCCAGCGCGTAAAACATGGGTATTTCGCGCGGCGTGAACCCCGCGTCGGCCAGCTTCGCTTGCCAGTCGTCGAAATTGAGCTTGATCACGTAGGTGCCTGTGAACGCCTGGACGATGAGGGGATCGTTCATCAGCCCAGCCAGCGCTTTGCAGGGCCGGCACCAGTCCGCGTAGAACTCCACGAACGGTTTCAGCCCGCGGGCGCGGGCCTTTTCCGCGTGCTCGCGCAGCAGCGGCTGCAAATCGCCTTGCGTCGGCGCGAGCTCGACGAGGACGAAGGGGCGCGGCGGGGGCTCGGCGAGCACGATCGCGGCGCTCGGCGCGGTCGACGCGAGAGGGGCCGTCGGCGGCGGCGCGGGCACGATCGCGACGCTCCGCGGCGGCTCGGGGCGAGGCGCGGGAGCCTCCGTCGCGGGGCCCACCTCGCGGCTGCACGACGCGAGCAGGGCGCACCCGAGCAAGAACCGCGTGCTCCTCGCGGAGACGCTTGCCAATCTGGAGGGCATTCCCCTTGATATCACCGCCGCGCGAGGGCCTCGATGCACGAAAGTGTCGACAAGGCCGGGGGAGACGATCGACAGTTCGCGCCGCATGCTCTCCTGGAAGCTCGCCGCCGCCCTCTGGTTCCCGCTCCTCGCGGGCTGTGGAAAGCCCATGGTCTGCACGACCGAGGTCACCGAAGGGGCGGGGACCTTCAAGGCCGTCGCCCAGGGCCACAGCGACCATCGCCCGGTGATCGAGCGCGAGTCGCTCTCTGCCGCGTGCGAGCAGCTCTGCGTCGGCACGCGGATCAACGCGCCGCGCGCCGCGTGCATCAGCCGCTGCGCCGTCGACGCGTCGATGGGGAAAATCGGCGTCCGCACCTCTTGCACCGAAGGATCGCTCTAGATGATGCTCGCCTGGTCGTTCGCCGCGCGTACCGTGGAAGAGGTCACGCGCTTGATCCGCACGCTCGGAAAGCACCGCTACGTGCACGAGGTCGATCATCGCCTCCACTGGGCGGTCGACGCGGCGCTGGCCTCGCACCCCACGTTCGCGCCCCACGCCGCGGCGTTCGAAGCGCTGAAACGAGCCGATCCCGAGCTCGATCCGGCCTCGCGCGATCCTCGCCTCCATCGCTCGGCGCCGGCCGACGAGATCATCGCCGCGCTCTCGATCTTCTGGTCCTCCGACGACGCCGGCGCCGCCGCGCGCGAGCGCCTGCTCGGCGTCCTGGTCACGGCCAGGCTCTCGATTGGCGATCACGAGCCCTGGCACGCCTCGCAGGAAGAGCCCCCGCACCCGGAGCTGATCCAGCTCGATTGGGTGCTTCTACCGGTCGACGAGCTCGACACCGATCGTCACGCGGGCGCGCTCGACGCCCTGGAAGACAGCGACGAAGAGATCAACCCCTCTCTCCCCATCTATCAAGAGGGCCCGATCCTGGCCGCCCCGGAGCTTACCCGGGGCGCCCCCAACGGCGTGTTACCCGAAGACTTCCTGATCTGGTCCGAAGGCCCGTATCCCTACGCCGACTACGTATTCCGCGGCGCCGCCAAGGCCGCCAAGCTCGTCGACCCCCCCGAGGGCTATTACGACATCTGACGGCTCAGGGGCAGCCCTTGGTGCCGGCGAGGGGGGGCGTCGGCGCGTTGGTCAGCGTCGGGCACTCGAAGTCGAACATGTCGAGCAGGGCGTCGGCGTTGGCGTCTCGGCCCGTCAGCGCCGGGAGATCGTAGAGCAGCTCGATCAGCCGCAGGGTCGAGGTGTGGTCGTGGACGTTGTGCGAGACGTAGTGGGGGCGGGCCCAGGGCGAGACGACGATCGCCGGGACGCGGACTCCGTAGCGGTCGAAGGCGGTTTGATCCGGGCTCGCGAGGCAAGCCTTCGGAGGGGGCATGTGGTCGGCGAGGCCGCCGGACTCGTCGTAGGTGAACACGATCACCAGCTTGGTCCAGAGCGGGCTATTCCGCGCCGCCATGTAGATCTTCCGCTCCCAGGCCTCGCCGCCTTGCACGTCGGCGGGCGGGTGCTCGTCTTGCCCCGCGCCGGGATCCACGAACGAGACGGGCGGCAGCGTGCCATTGCCGAGGGCGGTGAGGAACGCCGAGAATTTCGCGACACCCTTGTGGGCCTTCGTCCACCCGAGCGAGTCTTGCCGCACGCCGCCGTCGCTGTACACGCCATAGGCGACTCCCGCCTTGTCGAGCGAATCGTAGATGGTCGGCACCGAGATCGTGGCCTGTCCGGTGTCGGTCACGCCGTCGGAGGTGCCGGCATAGAGGTAATCGCGGTTGGCCCACGTCCCGCCCAGGGTCGATCCGAAGTAGTGATCGGCGATCGAGAACGTGCTGGCCATCCAGTAGTAAAACGGCAGATCGGTGTCGTTGTAATACCCCATGGCATAGTGCCCGTCGGTGCCGTTCACGGCCGCGGACTTCACGAAGCCATCCATCTTCCCCTTGTCCCACATGTTGTGCATGGCCACGCCCTGATGGGGCGGATCGGTCGGGAGGCAGGTGGACGTCAGGTGGTGAGGGGCGACCGGCTTGGCGGCCTTGTCGAGGTTGGTGAAGCCGGCGGGCCACCCTGCGGCGTCGGCCTGTCCGAGCTTGGACAGCATCCCGTAGTAATGATCGAACGAGCGATTCTCCTCGGTCACCACGATGATGTGGGTGATCGGGATCTTGGCCCGGATCGCGTCGTCGATGCCGAGCGTCTCGTTCACCATCGCGCCCTTGGCGAAGGTGCAGGCCTTGCGATCGGACGCGTACGCGTCGGGGATCATCGGCGAGGGGCACACCGGCGCGGCTCCCCCGGTGCCGCCCGATCCGCCGCCGGCGCCGCCGGATCCACCCGATCCGCTGGTGACGCTCGCCGCGCTGGACTGGCTACCCGGGGCGCCGCCCGCGCCCGACGAGCTCGCCCCGCTCGCGACCGTCTCGTCTCCTCCGCCACAGCCCAGCACGAGAAAAAGACCGAGCGGCAGTGTTCGAACGAAAGGATTGAGCATCTCTCGACGCTACGGGGTCCGCGCCGCCGCCGCAACCGATTCACCGCGTCAGCCCGATGAGCTCGCCGCGCTCAGGCCGCCCGCTCCCGCCCACGCGGCGCACCTTTTTCCTTTTCGTTTGCCGGTCGACCGTGCCAGATCCCGCCCGCGGCGCGAGCGCCGTCGGCACCCGGCTCGCTTGCCGGTCCGAGCGGCCCGCCGTGCACGAAGCGCACTGTTTCGAGACGATCATGAACATCCCCCGTCACGTATTTCGCGAGTACGACATCCGCGGCGTCGCCGACGTCGACCTCTCCGATCACCTCGCGCGCGCGCTCGGGCGCACGTTCGCGTTCGTGCTCCGCCGCGACGCGGTGCCCCAGGCCGGCTCGACAGCTCCGAGCGTGCGGCTGCGCGTGGCCGTCGGCCGCGATGGACGCCTGTCGAGCGAGCGGCTCTTCGCGGCGCTCACGCGGGGCTTGCGCGACGGCGGCGTCGACGTGGTGAGCGTGGGTATCGGGCCCACGCCGCTGCTCTATTTCGCGGCCCACCACCTCGGCACCGACGGCGCGATGATGATCACCGCGAGCCACAACCCGGCGCCCGACAACGGCTTCAAGATGATGCGCGGCAAGGCCTCGTTCTTCGGCGCCGACATCCAGATGCTCGCCGACTTGCTCGAGAAAGACGCGGCCTCGAAGGAGTACACGGGCGACGAGCGCGGCAGCGTCCAGGAGATCGATCTCAGCGCCGAGTACATCGCCGGCGTGAAGCACTCGAGCCGCGTCGATCACACCAACGTGAAGTTCATCGTCGACGGCGGCAACGGCTCCGCGGGCCCGCTCGGCCTGGCCACGCTGCGCGCGCTCGGCTTCGATCCCGAGGCGCTCTACTGCGACATCGACGGCACCTTCCCGAACCACCACCCGGACCCGACGGTGCCTGAAAACCTCGTCGTCCTGCGCGAGCGCGTGCTCGCCTCGGGCGCGCTGCTCGGCATCGCGTGGGACGGCGACGGCGACCGCCTCGGCGCCGTCGACGACAGGGGCGACATGGTCTTCGGCGATCAGCTCTTGATCCTCTTCGCCCGCGCCCTTTTGCGCGAGCACCCGGGCGCGATGATCATCGGTGAAGTGAAGTGCTCGGAGACGCTCTACGCCGACATCACGGCGCACGGCGGCCGCCCGCTGATCTGGAAAACAGGCCACTCGCTGATCAAGACCAAGATGAAGCAGGAGAAGGCCCTGCTCGCCGGCGAGATGAGCGGCCACATGTTCTTCGCCGACCGCTGGCCCGGCTACGACGACGCGACCTACGCCACGGTCCGCCTGCTCGAGATCATCGCCCACGAAGGCAAGGGCCTGCGCGAGCTCCTCGCCGACGTCCCGAAGACCTTCAATACCCCGGAGATCCGCGTCGATTGCCCCGACGCGATCAAGTTCGAGGTCGTGCGCCGCGTGCTCGCGCACTACCTCCCCACGCACCGCGTCCTCGACATCGACGGCGTCCGCGTCGACTTCGGCGACGGCGCGTGGGGCCTGTGCCGCGCGTCGAACACCGGGCCTGTTCTGGTGCTGCGCTTCGAAGCGCGGACCGAAGCGCGCCGCGACGAGGTGCGTCGGCTCGTGGAGGGCGCGGTCTCCGACGCGGTGCGGAGATCGCTGCGCGGCGGCGCGGACATCACGCCGATCCCGGGCATGCGATCGTGAGTGACGCGGCGGCCGAGGGCGACGTCTGGACGATCCGGCGGGTGATCGCCTGGGCCTCCGACGATCTGAAGAAGCGGGGTATGCCCTCGCCGCGGCTCGATGTGGAGCTGCTGCTCGGACATGTTCTGAAGATCAACCGGATTGGCCTGGTGATCGACTCGGAGCGGCCTTTGTCGAAGGAGGAGCTCGGGGGGTACCGGGCTCTGCATTCGCGGCGGCGCGTCGGGGAGCCGGTTGCTTATCTGCTCGGATTCAGGGAGTTTTATGGGCGCTCTTTTAGAGTGGATAAGCGTGTTTTGATTCCGCGGCCGGATACGGAGACTCTCGTCGAGGTGGCTCTGGACCGGACGAAAGCGATTTCGCTTTCGGCGCGCGTGCTTGATTTGTGCACGGGATCAGGGTGTGTGGCGATCACCGTCGCTCGCGAGCGGCCGACCATGCGGGTGACGGGATCGGATATCTCGTCTGGGGCGCTTGTGGTTGCTCGGGAGAATGCCATTCGATTGGGCGCGCCCATGATCGGGCTCGTGCAGTCGGATCTGTTTGCAGGGTTCGAGGCGGGGAGGGATCGGTTTGATTTGATCACCGGGAATCCGCCTTATATTGCGGACGAGGAGATCCCTACTCTCGCTGTCGATATACATAAGTTCGAGCCGCGATTGGCTCTCTCGGGCGGGGCGGATGGGCTCGATTTGGTGCGGCGGATCCTGGCGGAGGCGCCGCGGTTTCTGGCGGCGCATGGGGTGCTGGCGCTGGAGATTGGCGCGGGGCAGTCGCCGGATGTGATTCGGCTGTTCGGGGAGGCCGGCTTTGGCGAGGTGGCGGCCCGCAAGGATTATGGCGGGCACGAGCGGGTGGTGTCGGGCGTGGTTGGCTGAGCGCTGCCGGTGCTACCTGGCGCCGGCAGCTCGCACGGGGGGTATCTCCTCGATCTCCACCTTCCAACCGCCTCGCGTGTGCCGGAGCGTCGCGCGAAGCGGGCGCGGTTCCTTGGCGATGGAAGCGAGCCTGTCTGTCGAGAGCGACATCCCTTCGCGCAAGGCGAGGATCGCCCGGAGCATCCGATCGGCGACTGGGCCCACCGGCTCGCGATCGTTCTCCCAGCGCGACACCTGCGATGACGACACGCCGAGATGCGCCGCGAGCTCGACCGCAGTCCAGCCGAGCACGTTGCGCAGCACGCGGATCTCGGCCCCCGTGAGCCGGTAAGGCTTCGCGATGATCGCCGCGGCGAGGGCGCGATACATTGGCTCCATCTCTGGCCATACCTCCTCGGTCGCGCCGCACGCCGGGCAGTGCTCGACGGCGAGATCGGCGATCGTCACCTCGGGCAGACCGTCGAGGGTGCGATCTTCGTACCGGGTTTCCATGTCCTTGCCGCACTCGACGCACTTGCTCATTTCTTCCTCCACGCGGTGACGACCAGGAGCGCCAGCTCCAACCGGAACGCGACCACGACATACGTCGACGCGACCCGCACGCGATAGCGCCACGAGCCGCGCTCGAGCTCCGCGGGCTCGACGATGCCGCCGCGAAGCAGCGCGAACACTGCGTCCCGCGTGATGGCGTCCTTGGCCATCTCGACCAGGGCGTGCGAGCTGAACCGGACCTCGCCGTCGAGCTGGAAGATTAGGTGTTACGTGCGAATCAACGAAGCGATTACAGCGTCAATATTAAACGATGCCCAGCACACTTTGGCGAGTTCATTGCCCCTGTTCTTCCAGGTAGCGTTGATAACCTTGAAGTTCTTGGCCTGGACGTGTTCAACAGCCGGGATGAAATCCTTGTCGCTCGAGACAAGAATCGCCACGTCGTAAGCGCCTTCCCATGCGAGTCCGACCACATCGGTGACGATCCGCGCGTCGACCGTCTTCTCCGCGGCACGGCCGAACGGGGCACCACATGCGGGACACTTTTCGTGTTCCTGGTCGCAGGCACGACAATGAATTGAGTGCTTGCGCCAATGGCGCTCCGAAGTAAAGACCCGTACGCCTGGCTGCCGATCGAGGAAGTTGTGGAGCCAGTTTTTGAGATTGTTCTCGCGTCCCGCTTCGTAGCCGGCATAGACCCTGGTCTCTTCGAGAGTGAGGGCACCGAGGCCCGCGGTGCTAGGGCGCTCGCCGCCTGGGCGCAGAAAACGGACGCCAGGCGACCCCAGTCGCACCTCTGTTTGCCCGTCCGCTCATTCCAAAGCGAGCTGGAAATTTCAGTAGTCAATGAAAAGTCTGACGCGCACTGCAACCCCCACAAAAAAATTCGGGGAGCCGTAGGGCTCCCCGGGACGAACATGCGCATCGACATCAAACCGAAGCTTGATGCCGACGCGGGGCAGACATAAGCATGGCTTACCAAGCGTCTCGGCGCTCGTCAAGGCGGTAAGTGACGGAGAAGCTTAGCCGTGACCAAGCGACGGTGCCGTCCCAACGGCCGGGCAGGTCGCGTTCGATGTCCCCTGACAAACTGCCTGGCCCACCAAACGCTCGCCAGACCACGAAGCTCGCCGCCTCCCCGTCCTACTGGCCCTCGGGCGCCTTCACCTTCCGCCGCCCCACGGCAAAAAACTCCACAATCGGCCCCATCGCCGCCTCCAGCTTCGGATCCGCATCGATCATCCGGCTCAGCGCCGTATAAAACGCCGTCGCTGCCCACCAGCACTCGCTCTGCGCTTCGAGCACCGTATCATCGAGCCGCTGCTTCAGCCCCTCCACCTCCACGGCGAGCGGCCGGAGCCGCTGCGCCAGCAGCAGATCGGCCTTCATCCCCTCGGCCGAGATCTTCGGGAGCTTGATCCCATGCTGCTCGGCGAGCACCGCGAGCGTCCCGACGATGAGCTCACCGCCCTTGCGAAACTTCGTGGTCGCGCCGCGCTCCTGCTTGGTCAGGAGCACGGTGTACTTCTTCAGCCGGGTTTCGACACTCTGGATGTCGGCCCGGAGAGCATCAATCTCCTTCTCGGAAGGGATCGTGCCGCCTACTCGGTCTTCCATCTGCGTTGGTCTCCTCTTCGTTGTGACAGGGAAGCGAAATGTGTATCGAGCGCCAGCGCGCCAGGCAACGCAGAAAGCGTCGAGGAGAGAATTTTCCACTCTCGGTTACGGTGTAGGCAAAAAGGCGACACGCGCTGGCTCCACGGCGGACACGGAGCGTAAGTACGCGGCAAGCCGTTGGATTTTCAACTACGCCATCGCCGGAGGCTTACCCGTTGAAGGCAACGGCAACCCCGGGGTTGGCCACGTCGAAGAGCGAGTCGCCGGATGCGCCCCCGGGTAAGGCCCCGACGAAGAACGGTTCGCCGAGCACGCCTCGCTGGAAGCGAATTGCGACCCCTCACCAGGCGAATGCGACAAGCGGAGCGGCGGCGGCTTCCCCGGCGAAGCTCGCGGCGGCCACGAGAGACGGCCGCCCTCAGCCGGGCTCGTTGAACACATCCGCGAGCGAGCTGGCGACGAGGGCCTTCTCCAGCCAGTGGTTCAGGTGCAGCTCCAGATCCGTCTACGTCAGCAATACTGCGCGCGTCGTCTCGGGCACCTCGATGCCACGACCCTGCAACGTCATCAGCAGGGCGCGCCCGAGCCCTTCGGCGCGCCCCGCGGCGAGACCGTCGGAGAAACCGTGCGCGTAGTACTTCCTGGCGAAGTCGCTCAGGTACTCGTTGCCCTTCATCGTCGTCTCCAGCGGCCTGGCTGGCCGCAGCGCTCCGCGATCTCGGCGTTCCTCAGTCTGACTCGCCGAACACATCGGCGAGAGATGTGGCGACCATGGCCTTCTCGAGCCAGCGGTCGAGCTGCTCCGAATCTCGCTGCGCCTGGATCCGCTCGCGCGTGGCGTCCGGCACCGCGATGCCGCGTACACGCAATGCGATCAGAAGGGAGCGCGCCTCCCCATGCGCGACGTACTTCTTCGCGAAATCGCTCTGGTACTCGTACCCTTTCATCATCGCCTCCAGCGCCCGCCGCGCCATGGCTTGCCCGCCCGCATTTACCAGCGCAGCACGTTCAGCCCAGGGATCCTGGGAAAGCTGCGCTCGTCGCGCGTCGCCACGTCGTAACCCAAAGCGAGCGCTGTTGCGGCGATCAACAGATCGTGTGCTCCGACCGGCGACCCTTTCGAGGCGAGCTCGGCCGAGAGACGCGCGTGCACCCGCGCCACCACGAGGTCGAACGGGATCAGCGGCAGATCCGCGAGGAGTCGCTCGACGAACGCCTCTCTCCGGTTGCGCTGCGCGGACTCCGCCGCTCGGTGAACTCCATGCAAAAGCTCGGACGCGGTGATTGCGGCGATGGCGATTGGCTCGTCACCGTGGCCCTGCAGCACCTGCTCCAGGTCGAGCTTGCCCCGCTCTGCGGCGATGAGCACGCTCGAGTCGATCACCGCTCCCACGGCGTCTCCGGCAGCGTGGGCTGAGTATTGGCGATCTCCTCGACGGCATCCAGGTAAGCGTCGTCCGGACGCGCCGTGGCGCGAAGCAAGCGCACGAGGTCCCGGACGGTGCGCCCAGAGGGGCCGATCGGCGCGATCCGGCAGATTGGCTCGCCCGCTTGCTCGACGACGAACACCTCCCCGTGCGAGCGGACGCGCTCGATCATTTCGGGAAATGTCTGCGCGGCTTCGGCTGCGGAGATGTGCGACTCCATGCGTGTCAACATACCCGGTCCGCTCCCGCTGGCAACGACTGTCAGCGGTGCTGGAGTGGGTTCGGCGGAATGTGACCTCGGAGCCGCGGGAACGGATCGCCTGGACCCTGGCGAAACTTGCTTCAAATGCAGGCGGGTGAAGATCGCGGAGAGCCGAAATGGGCCGCTGGCTCCGTCACAAGAGAACCCGAGAACATCGTGAGCCATCGACGGCATGGCGCCAGGGTCGCACGAAGCCGTCAAACAAGCAATCTCATAGCGAGCTATCGACGAAAGTCGAGATACTGTATGTGGACACCCGCAACGGCCGTCCCGGGCGCCGACAACGGATTACCGCGCCGGCACGGTGTTGACGTGCTCCCGGATCCGCAGCATCCACACCTTCGCGAAGTCGTTGCTCTCCAGCTCGGTCATCGCGGCTTCATCGAAGCTTCCAGCGCGATTCGAGAGGCCGAGGCGGTGCGCGGACTCGAACTGAGCTGCTGCGAGCCACCTGTGCCACAGGTCGCCAGGCTCCATGGTCGGGAACAGCTTCGAGGCGAGGCGGAGAGCCTCCTCCCACTCCTCGCTCCAGCAGTGGGCGATGCAGAGATGGACCTCCGCGCCCTGCACGCTGAGCTCGGTGCCCCAGGCTCGCATCCGCGCGACGTCCTCGTGAAGCCCGGGGATATCGACGAGGTTGAGGTGCGACTCGGCCAGGGTCGAGAGCAGATACCAACCGCCGTGGGTTCCCGGCGAAAGCAGGGCCAGGGCCCGTTCACACGCGTGCGCGGCGCCCTCCCATTTCTTCTGGATCGCCTGCCCGCGCGCCAGGACTGTCCACGCCTGCACGCACGCGGGATCGGCGGCAATCGCACGCCGGCAGAGCGCCTCGGCCGCCTTGTGGTCCTTGCCTTCGCACTGGACGATGCACGCGCTCACGGCGAGCGCCGCAGCGTCTTCCGGCCGCCGCGAGAGCACCCGCTGCACGGCCGTCCTCGCGTGGTCGTTCTCGCCGCAGGCATGGAGATCGCGCGCGAACGTGACCCTCGCGCCGTCACCGCCTTGCCCGGAGCGCACCAATCGCACCAGCCGGAGGAGCGCGTCTCGCGCCGTCGCGTGACGGTGCTCGTCGTCGGCCAGGACCACGAGCGGCGACAGCGGAGCGCCGCCATGATCCTTGATCCACGAGCGCAGCTCCCGGCACTCCGAGGAGTACCGCTCTGCGATGTACGGGGTGACGATCTGCTCACCGTGCTCCCCCTCGATCCGCTCGGCCCACTCCTCGTTCTTGTCCCTGACATCCCAGCGATTGCGCTGCTTGCGAAAGGCGTAGTCGAAGTGGTGCGCCACCTCGTGCACCAGAGTCCGGAGCACCTTCATCTTGAGCAAGATCGCGAAGGGCCCGAGCGCCTCGGGATCGCAGACGTAGGCCAGCAAGCGAATGGTGGCGGTGGCTCGGGTGTAGTCTCCGGCGGTGGACGAGACGTACACCCCGGGGATGAGCTCGTGTCGGAGGCGGCCTGTGAACGGATCACGCACCCGCGGCTCGTAGCGCGGATCCGCATGATCGACGCATTGCCGGATGGCCTGGAGCCCGTCGAGCGAGCCCGGCGGGAGGCGACGCAAGACGGCCCGGATGTCCTCCTCGGTGGCCGAATGAACGATGTACGGTCCCTCGTCGTCGACGAAGATGGGGAGCGTGTCGGGATGCACCGGCTGCAGCGCGAGCTCACCGGCGCGCCGGATCCGGAGCGCGCCCGTGCGGAGCGCCTGCTGTCGACGCAGGTTCTTCCGCATGTCGGCCTCGATGGCCTTCGGCACGTCGGGATCCGACCAGTCGGCCTGCTTCGCTCGCCCCAGCACACCCCAGGTATCGTGAATGCTACGCGACATTGGCTATCTCCCCCCCGGGACGCTCTCCGGAAGCACCTCGGCCATCTCTCCTGGGTAGCGTCGGTGCAAATTCACGCCCGTTGACTCGCATGCTTTGCCAGCCAGTAAATCGCCACCTGGCAAAATGCGTCGAGCTTCTTGCGACCTTCCTCGTACGATTGCGCCTTGCCAAGCAGCTCGTTCTTCGAGAGAGAGCGTCCGCGATTCCTGGGTGATTTGAGCCAGTCCAGGAGACCTTGCAAGACGGCCTTTCTGGCTTCGACCAGCCGGGGGACATTGAGGTTCAGCGTCGCGATGTCCTCCTTCGCTTCCTCGGTACACCCTTCTATCTTTCCTGTGGAAGCGTAGGTGAAAAGCACCGTGCAATCCTTGTTCGGGTCCGCCGGGTGGGTGTGAAGAGGCAGGCTCCCCTTCGCCGTGTCGCAGTGCTGATCCGCCGGCCGGCTCCCCTCACCCCCAGGGCATGCACCAAGCAGGTTCGAGTAGGCCATCGTCTCGGCTGGAGACGTGCTCTTGCTCTGCGGAGCCCAGTGCTCGATCTTCATGCCATCCGGCTTCACGGGGATGCGAGCCATGCAGTAGCAGCAGAGGTGCCCCTGCTCGTCGAGCAGCGCTTCGCGCAGCTTCTTTTTGGCCTCGGCGGTTGGACCCACGCCTTCTTGAGAATCGTAGACGGCTCCCCGGGAGGTTCGATGTACCTTCCACAGGTGAGGCTCTTTGCCCTTCTTGATCCGTCGCACCGGTCAAGCCTCGAGGAACGAGAGCAAAGAACGGAGCCGGACGACCTCGTGATCCAGGTCTCCCAGCTCCGCTGCGAGCGCCTCGATCTGGATCTTGGCCGATTCGTGATCTTCGTGGTCGAGCGCGCTCGCGATCACGTCCAGCTTGTCGGCAATGTCCTTGGGATGAATGGAGACCCCCATCACGTCCGCGAGGATCGCGCTGCTATCCCGGCCTCGGGTCGGCGTCGCCGCCTGGTAGGCCTTGAAGTGATCGAGGATGACAATGCTCTCTCGCGGGACCGAGCTGAGCACCTGGGGAGAGTGGGTCGTCACCACGAACTGGCAGCTGGGGAAGGTCTCCAGCAACCTCGGCACGATCTCTCGCTGCCAGGCGGGGTGGAGGTGAAGCTCGATCTCGTCGATGATCACCACGGCTTCACGACGAAGCGGATCGTCCTCGCCGCGGTCGAGCAGGGTGAGTCGGCGCGCGAGGGTGCTGGCGATCACCAGCAGGCTGCGCTCGCCGTCGGAGAGCTGATCGCCGCTCACCTCTTGCCCTTCTTTGTTCAGCACGATCTGGGTCCGCTCCTGGAGAAGCGGGTGAGCCCGATCGATCCGGATGTCCGAGCATGTTTGAAGAACGCGCTCGATCGCCCGTCGCACGGCAGCCAGGCCGGGGTTTTCGTATTCCAGATTTCTCGTGCGAACGCGATCCTGGTTCTCCAGATCTTCCTGCTCGCGAAACCATCCCTCGAAGTGTTCGAACGAGGTGAAGTCCGTGTTGATCACGTCGTCCCACGCCGGACGTGGGCTGACGACGTTTACCCGCGCCCACATGCGGGTACCGGGCGCGGATATCATCGGAGTCTTGAGGATCGATCGGTCGACGTGAAGCGCCACGGTAAGTGGAGGCGTGGTGTCTGTCGGGAACGTTTGTGGTGTGCGCAGAGTGGGTTGCCCGAGGGTGTGCGAAATCGAAAGCTTCATGTCCCCGGCAAGGAGCTCGATCTGGCAAGCGTTGTGACCAAAGCGGATGTCCCGATCCTCTATCGCGCGCGCTCGCCGATCTTCCCCGAGGGCCGCTGCCACGAAGTGCGACGACGCGATCTCCAGCGCCTGAAGGACCGACGTCTTGCCCGCGCCGTTCGCGCCGACCAGCACAGTCAGCGATCGGTGGAGGTCGAGCGTGAGGTCCTCGAAACCACGAAAATTCGAGAGGTGGAGGCGATCGAGCTTCACTTCGCGAAAAATAGCACGATTCCTGGAGCCGCTAAATCCCGGTGTAGAGCGACGTCCGCCACCCGAAGAACACCCCCGGCCTTCGCACCGAATCGCTCCAGATGTAGCTCCCCTCCACGAACGGGCCGCCCTTGGTCTTCCACAGCTTGAAGCCCTCGTAAAAGGGCCCTCCGCCGATCACGGACGCGCTCCCGCTGTCGATGAGCTTCTTGTCGCTGTCCTTCGGGGTCACCGAGGCGCTCCCCGTTCCCGCGTTGAAGAAGATGCCGAGATCGCGAAGGTGGCCGCCGCGCGTGAAGAGCGGATAGGCCTCCACGTGGAAGATGAGCCCGCCGGCAGCGGCCTTTTGATCGCTCAGGAGTGGCATGTTCCCGCCGGTGAAGCCGATGCCGAAGGTGAACCAGTCGCTGAGCGCGCCGCCGATCCAGAGCGAGAAGGTGCCGCCGATCGAGGCGCCGGTCTCGGTGTAGTGGCTCGCGAGGCCGATCTTGCGCGAGTCGTTGGGGTAGCCGGAAAAGGCCGTGACGCCCGTGCCGATCGCCAGGCCGACGACGAACCCGCTCCGGTGCGTGGCGCGCGCCGTGTCCCACGCGGGCGACTCTTTGGCGCTGGGCTCGGGCGCGGCGACCGCGAGGGCCGGTGTCTCGGGCTTTGCGGGCGGCGCGTCGGCGGGCGGCCTGGCGACGATCGCCACGTTGCCGCGCGCGTGCTGCGCCGAAGCGGGTGCCGCGGTGAGCAGCGCGAGGGCCGCGAAGAGCGGCGCGACGAGGCCCGGACGGCCGCGAACGAGAGAGGGCATGAGCATGGGCGTCGAGGTCTTCTTATACGCGAAATGGCCCGTCAATGCGGATGGTCGTGCCGGGCCTCGGGGCCGCGCCGCCAGAAGCTCCGCGCCGCGATCACCGCCGCCAGCGCCACGAAGCCGGAGGCCCGGAACGCCACGGGAACGCGGTCGATCCAGCCGCCCTCCTCGGTGCCGAGCATCGCCAGCACCAGGCCCGCCCAGCCGGCGATCATGTCGGCGATCCGGCCCCCGTTGCTCTGCGAGGCCGGCTCGAGGACATCGTGCGAGAGGGCGTGGAGGAGCAAGCCCGCGACGGTCGCGAGGATCCACGGTTGCACGGCCGTGAGCCGCGCCGCGCCGAGCAAGTTGCCGCCGAGCGCGCCCGCGACGGTCGCGAGCGCGACGCCGGCGAGCGCGAGAAACGTCGCGTGCTTCGCGCCCGGGCCGGCGCGCACCTCGAGCACGCGGATGGCGACGACCATCGCCAGCGGCACGGTGTGCGCGGCGATCGCGAGCACGATCGCCGCCGAGAGCGCGCCTGTTCCGGCGAGCGAGGCGAGCGCGGCACCCTCGCCCGCCTGGTGCGCGATCACCGCGGCGTAGCCCATCGCCAGCGCCGTCGTGGGCGCGTCGTGCGTGTGCGCGCGCTCCGAGGGGATCAACCGTTCGAGCGCGGCGGGCCCGAACGCGCCGATCGCCGTGGCGAGGAGCACCGTCCAGCCCGCCGCCGAGATCGCCTCGGGGAGCAGGTGAAACAGCGCGATCGCCACCGCAGCGACGACCGCGAACGTCCGGATCGCAGGCACGGCGCGACGCCCCCGCTCACGCCAGAGGGCAGCGAGCCCGCCGACGAAAACGGCAAACGCGAGGATGGCGATCCCGACGAGGAGCGACACGAGGGCGCCGTCCTAGCACGGATCACCGGGAGGCGACCGCGCGTACCATCGCCTTCAGTCCTGGCCGCGCGCGTGCCGCGCCAGCCGCAGCACCATCTCGGCGACCAGCGCCGTCCAGCCGGTCTGGTGCGACGCCCCGAGGCCCTCGCCGGTCTCGGCGTGGAAGTACTCGTAGAACAGCAGCTTGTCGCGGAAGTGCGGATCTTCCTGGAACAGCTTCGATCGCCCGTGCGCCGGCCTCCTGCCGTCCGGGCCGCGCTCGAAGAGCGACACCATCCGCGCCGCCAGCTCGTCGGCGCCGTCGACCAGGGATCGCTCCGCGTGCCCGCTCACCGCCGGGATCCGGAGCGTGTCGCCGAAGCCGTGGTTGAGCCGCAAGAGCGATCGATAAAGCATGTACCCGGTGGGGAACCAGACCGGACCACGCCAGTTGCTGTTCCCACCCTTCATGCGCGATATGCTCTCTCCCGGCTCGTAGCCGACCTCGAAGCTCTGGTTGCCCGCCTCCAGCACCACGGGCGCCTTCTCGTGCTCCTTCGAGAGCGAGCGCGGCCCGAAGGGCGAGAGGAACTTGTTCTCGTCGAAGAGGTGCACCAGCACCCGCTCCAGCAGCGCCGGGGGCACCGCGGAGAGCACGTGGCGCCCGTCGAGCCGCCCGGTGATCGAGGCGCCGAGGTGGGGATTCTTGGAGAGGAACCACTCGGTCCGCCGACGAAAATTGTCGAGCTTGCGGTAGGTCTCGGCGTCGATCACGTGCACCGCGAAGAGCGGCACGAGGCCCACCATGGAGCGCACCCGCACGTGGTGCGGCCTCCCGTTCTGCTTGAGGATGTCGTAGTAAAACCCTTCTTCGTCGTCCCACGGCGGGATTTGCCCCTCTTCGGCGTGGTGGAGGGCGTGCGCGATCCGGAGGAAGTGCTCCAGGAACTTGCTCGCCAGATCCTCGTAAGCGCTGTTGGTGAGCGCCAGCTCGAGGGCGATCCGCATCAGATCCAGGCAATACATGGCCATCCACGCCGTCGCGTCGGCCTGCTCCAGCTCCCACCCGGGCGGCATCGGCTGGCTGCGGTCGAAGACCGAGATGTTGTCGAGCCCGAGGAAGCCGCCCTCGAAGACGTTGTTGCCCTCCAGATCGCGCTTGTTCACCCACCAGGTGAAGTTGATCAGCAGCTTGTGGAACACCCGCTCGAGGAAGTTGCGATCGGCCTTCCCCTTCTGTTTCCGCTCGATCTTGTAGATCTGGTACGCAGCCCAGGCGTGCACCGGCGGGTTGAGATCGCTGAACTCCCACTCGTAGGCGGGGATCTGGCCGTTGGGGTGCTGATACCACTCCTTCACCATCAGCTTGAGCTGGGCCTTGGCCTGATCGATGTCGACCGAGGCCATGGCGAGCGTGTGAAAGGCGAGGTCCCACGCGGCGAACCAGGGATACTCCCAGGCGTCGGGCATGGAGATGACGTCGGCGACCGAGACGTGCCGCCAGCCGGCGTTACGCCCCTTCTCGCGCTCCTTCGGCGGTGGGTTCTGATCGCCTTCGAGCCAGGTGTTCACGTCGTAGTTGTAGAACTGCATCGTCCAGATCAGGCCCGCAGAGGCCTGTCGATGGATGGCGCGCTGCTCGTCGGTGAGCTTGTTCTCGGTGCCTTGCACGGCGATGTAGAACGCGTCGGCCTCGTGCCGACGGAGCGCGACCAGCTCGTCCGAGCCCTGGAACGGCGCGGGCTGCGCCTCGGGGGCGAGGCGTACGCGCACCCGCGCGCTGCCTCCGGCGGCAATGTCCAGCTTCCGCCAGCCACAGGCCTTGGTGCCCCGCCCTTCGGGGTTCACCGCGGCCTCGTTGCCCTCGACCACCCGGCGATGAAACGCGTCCTTCACCCACGGGGTGCGCGAGGGCGAGCCGAAGAGACGCTCGTTGTTGCTCTCGTTGTTGGTGAAGAGCAGACCGCCCTCGCCCTCGACGTACCAGAAGTGCTCGCCCAGGGCGGGATGCACCGCGCGCGCGGCGTCGACGGGGCTGTCGGGCCCCTTGTCGCCGGCGTGTCCGGCGGCGCAGCGGCGGATCTCCGGCGGGTTCGGCTCCTCGTCGCTCCAGGACCAGGTGTTGCGAAACCACAGGTGCGGGAGCACATGAATCGTCGCCGCGTCGGGCCCGCGGTTCTCGACGGTGATCACCATCAGCACGTCGTTGGGTCCGCGCTTGGCGTACTCGACGGTCACCTCGAAGTAGCGGTTGTCGGCGAAGGCGCCCAGATCTTCGAGCTCGACCTCCGCCGCGTCGGTGCCGCGCGCGGCGTTGGCCCGCACCAGCTCGCCATAGGGAAAGGCGCGCTGAGGGTACTTGTACACGTACCGGAGGTAGCTCCCGGTCGGGGTCGCGTCCTCGTAGAAATAGAGGTCCTTCACGTCCTCGCCGTGGTTGCCCTCCGGTCCTGTCAGCCCGAAAGCACGCTCTTTGAGGATGGGATCCTGCCCGTTCCACAGCGCGAGCGCGAGGCACAGCGTCTGCTCGCGATCGCAGAGGCCGGCCATCCCGTCCTCGCTCCAGCGGTAGGCGCGGCTCCTCGCGTGATCGTGGGGGAAGTAATTCCACGCGTCGCCGGACGCGCTGTAGTCCTCGCGCACCGTGCCCCAGGCGCGCTCGGCCAGGTACGGCCCCCACTGCCGCCAGCGCACGATGCGCTCGCGATCCTCGACCATGCGGCGATGCTCGGCAGAATCCCAGGACGTGACCGACATGCGCGCGACCGTAAACGCCGCCGCGCGCCGCGTCGAGCCTCTTGCCCGTCGGCTCGCGCCTCAGGTCCCCGTCGCGCGCAGCGTCAGCACCGGAACGGGGCTCTTGCGCACCACGTTCTCCGCCACGCTGCCCAGGAGCAGATGCGCAACGCCCGTCCGCGCGTGGGTCCCCATCACCACCATCTCGGGCGACAGCTCGTCGATCGCCGCGAGGGTCTCCGTCGTCGGATCGCCGCAGCGCAAGATCGCGCGCAGGTTGCCGTGATCGGCCGCGAGCTTCGCCAGCGTCTCGCCGGCCGCGACGCGGATCTCTTCCGGCAGGCCCGGGCCCATCATGGGCGCGATGCCTGAATAGAAGGTCGCTGGGACCGCATACACGTGGAGCAACACCACCTCGAAGCCGAGCGTGTCCGCGAGATCGCGGGCCTGCGCGAGCGCCGCCACGGACGCCTCCTCGAAGTCGATCGGGACGAGAATGATTTTTGAGCCTTCCATGGCGCGCCTCCGGAGCGACCGGGAGCAGCCAGCGTGCCACGGACGTCGAAGCGAAAAGAGCGCCCATCTGTCCGGGCCTCGCGGCAAACACGCCCCGATCGTGGCCAATCTGCGTCGGGGCAGGGTGGTGTCGCGCCTTCCCGGGAGCGGACCGCGGCGCGCGAGTGGTGTACAAACCGCCCTCGATGGCACCCTCGACCTCGCTGTTGCAGAAGATCGCCTCGTCCGCGCTGGGCGTGGATTTCCTGGGCGGGCTCGCCTCGCAGGCGCGCGCGACGCTGATCGGCGAGCACCATCTGCCGCGCCGGGGCGGCGCGCTGCTGGTGGGCAATCACGCCCTCGGCGGCCTCGACGCCTTCCCGTTGACGGCGTTGCTCATCGTCCACACCGGGCGCGTCCCGCGCTTCCTCGGCGAGCGAAACCTCTGGCGGATCCCTGGCTTACCGACGCTCCTCGCCGCGGCCGGCGCCATCCCCGGCGACCCCGACGCGGCCGTCGATCTCCTCGTCGGCGGCGAGCTGGTCTGTGTTTACCCCGGGGGAATCGACGACTCGTTCAAGCTCTCTTCCGAGGCGTACACCCTGAAGTGGGGCGCGCGAGCCGGCTTTGCCCGCGTGGCGATGCGGGCCGGCGTCCCGATCGTGCCTGTCGCCGCGACCGGCGTCGACGAGCTCTTCGAGGTCAACCGCCGTGAGCCGTGGATTGGACGCTGGTTCGGCGGCTCCGCGCGCTACGACGTCCCGGTCCCGGCGAACCTGCTGCCGCGCCGGATCCCGCTCACCTATCACCTCCTCGAGCCCATCGCGACCGACGGCGATCCCGCCGACGAAGCGGCGGTGGAGCGCGTGCGCAGCGCCACGTTCGACGCGATGCAGAGCGTGCTCGCGCCCTACCGCGCGCGCCTCGGGGTCGCGTGAGGCGCGTCGGCGCGGCCCTGCTGCTCGCCGCGCTCTCGGCCGCGTGCGGCCCTCCGATGCAGGGGCTGGGCAAGCCGCGCTTCGTGGTGCTCGCCGCCGATCCGACGCCGGAAGGCACCTACCAGAGCACGCTCGCGGTGACGCCCGGCGTGGCGCGCTGCGCGGCGGAGTTCGCCCGCCAGCCCGAGGCGCGCTTCGAGGGCGCGGCCTCCGCGTGCCTGCTCCAGACCGGCGAAGAGTCGGCGATCGCCGATCTCCTCGGGCTCGGCGTCACCAACGAGCGCAAGGTCGAGCGCGAGGTCACCGCCTACACCGACGCGGTCGACGCGGCGACGAACGCCGGGCGCCTCGCGGCCGCAACCTCGCCGCGCGAGCTGCTCGCCATGCTCGCGGATCCCAACCCCTCGACCGAGTCCTTCGCGCTCGCGGCGCTCACCGCGATGCTGAAGATCCAGGACAAAACAAGGGACTTCGACGCGTCGGCGCCGGGGATCGCGGCGGCCTGCGCGCCGCTCACCGCGTCGCCCGACGCGCGCGTGGCGATCACCGCGGCCGGGTGCGTCGAGGCCTCGAAGCAGGACAGCGCCGGGGCAGCGCTCGCGCGCGCGTACCTCACCACCGGCTCCGCCGACGTGCAGGCCGCGATGGCGACGGCCCTCGCCACGCTGCCGCGCGCCGCGCTCGACGACGCCACGCTCCACCGCTTCGCCGACTTTCTCGCCACGCCGATCGCGAACGAGTGGTTCATCTCCGACGTGCGCGCCCGCGAGATGGGCTGCCTCGTCCTCGCGCAGCACGCGCTCCGCGCGCCCTGGGCCTTCGCCGCGGCGCGCGTCGCCTCCAGCGAAATGAAGAGCCACGGCGGCAGCAACGGGCAGAATCAGCCGCCTTCGTGTGCGACGTACGCGAAGGCCGAATAACCCTTCAAAACAGGTGGGTGAGCCACGGCGAGCTCTGCGTCGGCGCGACCTCCTGGACGTGCCCGACGGCGATGGTGATCTGCGCGCCCGGGAGCGCATCGAGCGCGAACTCTTCGGTGACGGCTCGCCCGTCGCGGACCACGCGATAAGTCTCGCCGACCGCGATCGAGGTGTTGCAGGGCGCGTCGCAGACGTGGTGCCAGCTCGAAATGTCGAAGACCTCGAGGCTCAGCGGATCGCTGGTCTCGAGGTGCACGCGCGCTCCGTCGTGCCGCCGGATCAGACGCGACGTGGGCTTGATGGTGATGACGACCTCGGGCGGCGGGATCGCCTCCACACACGCGCCGAGGCCGAAGAAGACGAGCAGCAGCGGGGCAAGGCGGCGAGGCATTGTCGCGAGGTTATCGCAGCAGCCCTGCGGGAGCGTCATGGCACAAACGCCACATGCGCCTTTTTTGTCTGTGGCGATCGTGTGCGATCGGAGTGAATTCAGGGATTCCCTGACTGGCGCATTTATTGCGTGGCGAGCGCTTCCCGCGCTCCACGATCGAGCGAGGAGGAGCGAACCGCCCTTCCAGCGCTCGCCCGCAGGAGCCCGTACGTGCCCAATCAGACTCCGACCGCGAGCGCGCGCAAGCCGAAGAAACAAGTCAAAGAGAGCATCGCGCCGCAGGAGGGCGCCGAGCGCGACCTGGAGCTCGGGGATCTCCGCGACGCCCTCCGCGCCCTGAAGGCCGGCGATTTCAGCGTGCGGATCTTGCCGGGCGAGCGCCGGGTCACCAAGGAGGTCGCCACCGCCTTCAACGACGTCGCCGCGATGCTCGACGGGACCTCGGTGGAGTTCGTGCGCGTGAGCAAGGTCGTCGGACGCGACGGCGAGATGATGGAGCGCGCGCAGCTCAAGGGCGCTGCCGGCGGCTGGTCGAGCCAGGTCGAGTCGTTCAATGCCCTCATCGGCGATCTGGTCCGCCCCTCGACCGAGGTCGCGCGGGTGATCATCGCTGTGGCCGCGGGCGATCTCTCGCAGAAGATGGCCCTGGAGATCGAGGGAAAGCCGGTTCGCGGGGAGTTTCTCCGGATCAGCACCTCGGTCAATACCATGGTCGATCAGCTCCGCTCGTTCGCGAGCGACGTGACCCGGGTGGCCAAGGAGGTCGGCACCGAAGGCAAGCTGGGTGGCCAGGCCGAGGTGAAGATGAGCGGCACCTGGAAGGACCTCACCGAGAGTGTCAATCTCCTGGCCGCGAACCTCACCGCGCAGGTGCGGAACATCGCCCTCGTCACCACCGCGGTCGCCAACGGCGATCTGTCGCAGAAGATCGCCGTCGACGCCCGGGGCGAGATCCTCGAGCTCAAGAGCACCATCAACACGATGGTCGATCAGCTCAGCGCCCTCGCCAGCGAGGTGATGCGCGTGGCCAAGGAGGTAGGCACCGAAGGCAAGCTCGGCGGCCAGGCCCAGCTCCGGATGAGCGGCACCTGGAAAGACCTCACGGACGGCGTCAACGTGCTCGCCGACAACCTCACCTCGCAGGTGCGGAACATCGCCCTCGTGACCACCGCGGTGGCCAACGGCGATCTGTCGCAGAAGATCGCCGTGGACGCCCGCGGCGAGCTGCTGGAGCTCAAGACCACCGTCAACAAGATGGTCGATCAGCTCAGCTCGTTCGCCGGCGAGGTGACCCGCGTGGCCAAGGAGGTCGGCACCGACGGCAAGCTCGGCGGGCAGGCCGAGGTGAAGATGAGCGGGACCTGGAAGGATCTCACGGAGAACGTGAATCGTCTGGCCTGGAACCTCACCTCGCAGGTGCGGAACATCGCCCTGGTGACCACCGCGGTCGCCAACGGCGATCTGTCCCAGAAGATCGACGTCGAGGCCCGGGGCGAGCTGCTGGAGCTGAAGAGCACCGTCAACAAGATGGTCGATCAGCTGAGCTCCTTCGCCAGCGAGGTGACCCGGGTCGCCAAGGAAGTCGGCGTCGAGGGGAAGCTCGGCGGGCAAGCCAACGTGCCTGTCGCCGCCGGCACCTGGCGCAACCTCACCGACAACGTCAACCAGCTCGCCAACAACCTCAGCGTCCAGGTGCGGGCGATCATGGAGGTCTCGATCGCGGTGACCCAGGGCGATCTGACCCGGTCGATCAGCGTCGAGGCCCAGGGCGAGGTGCTGGCGCTCCGCGGCAACCTCAACCAGATGATTGCCAATCTGCGCGACACCACGCGGCGGAACGAGGAGCAAGACTGGCTGAAGACCAACCTCGCGAAGTTCAGCGGGATGATGCAGGGTCAGAAGAACCTGGAGGCCGTCTCGCGCTTGATCATGAGCGAGCTGACCCCGCTGGTCTCGGCGCACCACGGGGCCTTCTTCATCTCCTCGACCGAGCACGGCGTCCAGGAGCTGCGGCTCCGCGCCAGCTACGCGTACCAGGTGCGCAAGAGCGTCAGTAACAGCTTCAAGCTGGGTGAGGGCCTGGTCGGGCAGGCGGCGCTCGAAAAGAAGCCGATCTTGCTCACCAACGTGCCTTCCGACTACGTGCAGATCAGCTCCGGGCTCGGGCAGTCCACGCCGCTCAACATCCTGGTGATCCCCATCCTCTTCGAGGACGACGTGAGCGCGGTGATCGAGCTGGCGAGCTTCCAGCCGTTCAGCCAGATTCACCGGCTCTTCCTGGAGCAGCTCTCGGGGAGCATCGGCGTCGTCCTCAACATGATCGGCGCCAACATGAGGACCGTCGAGGCCCTCAATCAATCTCAGTCCCTCGCCGAGGAGCTCCAGACGCAGTCGAAGGAGCTCCAGCAGCAGCAGTACGAGCTGAAGAAGTCCAACCAGGAGCTGGGGGCCCAGGCGCAGTCGCTCAAGATCAGCGAAGATCAGCTCAAGGATCAGCGCGAAGAGCTGCAGCAGGTCAACGAGCAGCTGGAGGAGAAGGCGACCCTGCTGGCGGGGCAGAACCGCGCGGTGGAGAACAAGAACAAAGAGGTGGAGCTGGCGCGGCTCGCCCTCGAAGAGAAGGCCGAGCAGCTCGCGCTCTCGTCGAAGTACAAGAGCGAGTTCCTCGCCAACATGTCGCACGAGCTGCGCACGCCGCTCAACAGCCTGCTC
>JBDTXR010000070.1:0-27490 GCA_040006075.1 Byssovorax sp.
GCGTCGACCCCTCGAACGGTGGAGTGCCCGACGCACCACAGCACCTGGATTACCCTTATGGAGGAGTGGCCACTCGCCGGGACTTCCCAACCGGCGTCGCCATCAAGGGGCTGACGATCGATCGTGGCGTCCCGGACACCGACAAGAAGACAGCGGACGAAATCTTCAGAAAACGAATTGGCCTTTGAGAAGCGGCGGACAGCTCATGGCATCGCACCAAACGACCCTATCATTGCACGAGCAAGCCCGGCGCGATGGAGAGCTCCATCGCGCGCAGCTGCACCGCGTCAAGTACTGCCTATCAGCGGGCGACTTCAGCGCAGGCGTGTTCGCCAACCTGCCGCCGATCAGCATCTGGCGAAGCAGGAGGCCGCCAACGCCGCGCACGACCAGCGTCGGATTTCTGGCGACGTTCAACGCGATCAGCGGCCCGTTGATCACGCCTCCGCTTCAGGCCGCAACGCCGGCCCCGTTCAGCTTGGCTTCGCCACTGGACCAGACTGCGCGACCGCCGCCACCTCCACCTGAAGGAAACCTCCCGGCCTTCGACTCGGTCATCCTGCTGAAGCAAGGCCTCAATCGGGTTGGACATTCCAACGTGTTCGGCGATTTCGAGGCTCCTGCCGGTCCCAAGGTGACCGAGAGCCGACAGTGGATTATCCTCCAGCAACCGCACACGACGCTGGCCATGGACGACTCTTCCACAAATCAGAGCTACGTCTTACCAGTCGAGCACCCGCGGATTGCGAAAGGACAGGATCCTCGATTTGATCCTGAAGCAAGCGCGTTCGGCGCCGGCCGGACCGCAAATCTGGAGCAGCTAGATTGGCACGGCAATCACGTTCACGAGCTGCGCGAGGGCGACGTGCTGTTGACCTGTTACGGAGCGTTCGTGTATGGATTGGCCTCCGCACAGGAAGAGGGACAGCGATGAGCCCTGAAGAAATGCTCGAGCGCTACCGCCAAGCACTTCGATCAGGGGCGCGTGAGGAAGCGCAGATCTGGCGGACAAGATATGGAATTTCCGCTGGCGATTTCAATGATGCTTTTCCGGGTTCGAAGGAGCTCTTGCTGACGCGGCGCTTGAGCTCATCTCCGGGTGAGCCGGTTGGCTTCCTGGCGTCTCTCGATGGACCGGACTGCGACGTTGTCTATCCTCTGAAACGAGGTCGAAATCGGATGGGGTACTCGGCGTCGATCGGCGACTACGAGCAACCCCGATTTGCCGCGTTCAGGGACGCGCAGTGGATTGTCGTCTGCCGACCGGAGGGCATTGTCGTGGCGACTTACGGCCGGTTCGAGACCCTCGTGCTCCCACGCGCCTGCCCGCGATTGCGCGGAGCCGTCGATCCGCGCTTCGAGGAGGGGGCCACTTATGAGTCGATTCGCGCGGCGTGCTCGACGGGGGTGGTTGTCCTCGACCGTGAGGGTGACACGGTATTCAACCTCGAGGAACGGGACGTGCTCGTGACGGAGCAGTCATCGCTCGTCGTCGGTTATTTCGGTGCGTATTTTCGTTGACACATGGATTTAGCAGCGACGGCGCGCGCCATCAAGAGGAGCTGGCTTTCCCGAATCGCTCGCAGCCGCCTCGACCGCGGGTTTGTCGCCGTATTCATCAAAGGCAGGCGAGCGAACCAGCACGACAACAATGGACATTAATTTCGGCAAACGATTTTATCCGAACCAGACTCACAGGTCGGCCGCGACAATCCCTCATGGATAACGAGCTCTACAATCGAATTGGTCTTGTCCAAGCCGACCTCGAACCCCTCCGGCAAACCTATCGAGAGGATCCGTGTCCAAGCCGGTTCATCCGCCGCATCGTCGCGCAGAACCCGCGGATCTGGGAGAACCTCGACATGGTAATGCTGGACATCTTCCGTTTTGGTGCCGGTCCACTCAACACCCTGGGCGGCTGGTGGGATTGGGAAGGACCGGACAAGCTCTCTGACGAGCGATTCGACCAATCCATGGGGGCTCAGATCGACGCCAAGCGTGACCGCTGGAATAAATAGAGGATGCCCGGTCCGGCTCACCGGATCGCGAGATCCGTCGAAACCGGCTGAAATCGTCGCCGTCGCCCGGCGCGATAGCGACAATTCATCGTGACAATCCCGGCCGAGTCCCGCTAATCTCCCGGTTCCGTGCCGTCCCTCCTCCTCACGCTCGGCATGATCTCCCCCCTCGCGCGCACCGCGTCCGAGCATGCCTTCTTCCTCCGCGCCGGCGTGCTGCCCGCCACGCCCGGCGCTTTCCGCGATGCCGAAGGCAAGACCCTCAACGCCGCTTATTGCCCGTGGCTCGGCGCCTCCCTCTCGCCTCGCGAGCGCCTCATCGCCCTGGCCTCCGCTGCTCTCCGCGACGCGCTGGCTCCGATCCTCCCGCGCGCCGACGACGCCCGGACACCTGCTCTCCCCGCTCCGCGACTGGCCCTCTTCATCTGCACCTCGGCCCCCTGGGAAGGCCTCGCCGACGCCGATCGCCAGGCCCTCGACGCCCACCTCGCCGCCCAGCTCTCCGTCCGCGCGGCGGTGCGCGCCACCGGCGCCGCAGGCTTCTTTCCTGCTCTCACCGAGGCCGAAGCGCTCCTCGCCAGAGGCGATCACCACTTCGCCGTCATCATCGCGGCCGACACCATGATCTCCCCACCTGCGCTCGCGCGGCTCGCCGAGAGCGCTCATCACCCCTGGGCCACCTCCCCTCCCCGACCCTCCGAAGGCGCCGTCGCTCTCGTCGTCGGCACGGAAGACGCCGCGCGCAGATACGCGCTCTCGCCGCTCGCGCGCCTCGCCCACACCGCAGCTCTCCGCGGCAAAGCGCACGACGACAACGACGAGATCCTCGACGGCGCGGCGATGACCTCGCTCGTGCGCGGCGTCCCCGCGTCCCTCGGCCCGATCGCGGCGGCCTATGGCCAGCAAGGCGTCGATCCCCTGCGCTCGCGCGAGTGGCACCTCGCCACGGCGCGCAACGCCGCGCGCTTTCATCGCGAGGCGCTGTTCGAATCGATCGAGACCTGGCTTGGCCGGGTCGGCGCGGCGTCCGGCGCGATGAGCCTCGCCTGGGGCGTCGCCTCGCGCCAACACCGCACCTGGGAGCGGACGAGCGCCGGCGATGGATGCTTTGCGGCGTGGGCGATCTCGCCCGATGGGCTCCGCGGGATCGCGGTCGTCGAGGACGCGACAAAGCCTGGCGGACAGGCGCGATGACGTCCCCTGATCGCCTCCGCCAGGTCAGCTTTCTCCCGGAGCCCAAGGGCCCTCCCGGCCCCCCCACGGCGCAGCGGGGGTGCCCGGCGCTGATGCCTTTGCCGGGCGGTGATCTCGGCGCGGCGCGCGAGATCCCCGACGCCGAGGCTCCGCCTGGCTCGCGCACCCTCGCGCGGCAAGAGGATCTCGTCGCCACGACGACCTCGCCGGATGCGGTATCCATCGATCCCGCCCGCGCGGAGCCGACCTCGATCGCCGATTTCTACGTATCTGTCGTCTCCGCCTGCGCCGACCGGAGTGCCATGCTCGCGCGCCACCGGGACGAGCGCCCGCTCGGCAACCGCCCGCGCGCCGAGGAGCGTCTGCTCGCGCAGATCGACGCCATCCTCGCCTGCGGGCCGGGCGCGATCCGCGATCTCGAGGCGTACTGGCATGCTCGACGCGACGACGAGGAGCCCTATCGGATCTGGCCCGTCGTCTTCACCCTGGCTTGCCTCGACGGCCCGAAGCCCCTCCTCGCGATCGAGCGGGTGATCGAGAGCCTCCCGGAGGACGCGCTGCCGAGGGCCCTTTGCGCCGCCGATTGCATCACGGCGTCTCCGCACCCGCACTGGATGCCGCTCGCGCTGGATCTCCTCGCGTCGCCGCACCCGCTCGCTCGCGTGGTCGGGATCGAGGTGCTCTCGCGGCGACAGTCGTTCGCGCCCGAGCAAGCCGACGAGCACCTCCAGGATCCCTCGCCGCACGTGATCGCCGCAGCCATCCGCGCGCTCGCTCGCCACCCCGACGCCAGGCTCCCCTCGCCCAGGATTGCCGCCTGTCTCGCCGACGCGGATCCGACGATAGCGGCCGAGGCCGCGCGCGCGCTCACGCTCTGGGGCTCACGCGACGCAGTCCAGGCGCTGCGCGCCGGCGCGGGGCTCGGAAGAGTGCTGTCGCCGATCGCGCAGATCGAGATCCTGGTCCTCGCCGGCTCGCTCGAGGATCTCCCGCTGGTGCAATCGATCCTCGGCCGCGGCCGCGTGACTCCCGCGGTCCTTCGCGCCACAGGTCGCCTCGGGAGCGCCGGAGCCTGGTCCTTTCTCCTTCACTACCTCGCCGACTCCGATCTTGCCCGGGTCGCGCGGGAGGCGCTGGAAACAGTGTTTGGCGACCTCGTGCCCGGCGGCAAGGAGGGCAGATCCCCCGCGGCCTGGCGCGAAGCAATCGCAAGAAAAGGCCTGGACCCGGCGACGCGCTACCGGCGCGGGCGGCCATGGTCACCGGCCACCGTGGCTGCAGAGTGCCAATCAGGCGTGCTCCCGCGCGCCGAGGTCGAGCGGCGCGTCGACGAGCTGCGCGCCCGCACCTCGCGCTTTCACGCCATCGACACCGGCGCCTTCTGGCCGGATCTCGGTCCGGCGCTCGCGGACCTCGGGCGCACACCCGGCGGGAGCCCATGAGCTTCGCCAACAACACACCGTATGCGGCGATGCCTGTCCCGACGATCGCGCCGGACGGGCGCGACGTCGTCGTGGCCATCGTCAAGGCCACGTTCGTGCGCGGCAAGGACGGTCGCGCGCGCCTCGCCGACCGACAATTCCCCGTGGAGATCGGCGGCGAGGTGTACACCCCCGACGCCGTCGACAGCAGCCTTCGCTTCCCCTCCGACGTCTGCTCGGACAAGCGCGGCGCCGACGTGGTGGTCGTCGGCGACGCGGTCGCGCGCAAGCCGGTGAAGAGCCTCGACGTCGCGGTGAAGATCCGGGATCTCACGGCCACGCTGCGCGTCCACGGCGAGCGGCTCTATTATCGCGGCCTCGGCGGCGTCGTCGTCGGCCCCGCGCAGAGCTTCGAGCGCAAGCCCATCGTCTACGAGCGCGCTTATGGAGGCACGACACCGGACGGGAGCCGGATCGAGCGGCGAAACCCCGTGGGGAGGGGCGTGGCCAGGGATCCGGCGGCGCTCATCGACACGCCGGCGCCGCAGATCGAGCACCCGGCGCACCCGATCACCCGCGCCGGCGAGGCCCCCGAGCCGGTGGGGTTCGGCGCGATCGCCCCGCACTGGCAGCCTCGTTCGGACTTCGCTGGCACCTTCGACGAGGTCTGGAAGGCCACGCGAATGCCAATCTTGCCCGTCGATTTCGATCTCCGCTTTCACAACGTCGCCCACCCGACGCTCCAGCTCGCCGAGCGCCTGCGCGGGGGAGATCGCCTGGCGATCCTGGGGATGACCGAGGAAGAGCTGTTCCAGATCGACGTCCCCGCGCTCACGGTGGTCCTGCACGCTCGCTACCAGGATGGACGACGCGAGTCGGCGCGGCCGTCGATTGACACGCTCGTCGTCGAGCCCGCGCTGGGCGCGCTGCGCCTGACGCTGCGTTACGCGTTCTCGATGGGCCGTGGAACCAGGCTGCTGCGCGAGATCCAGGTGGACAGCGATGACTGACGACGTGCTCTGTGATACCGTGCCTCTGGCGCGCGTGGCGTTCATCCACGCCGGCCTCGCGGACGGCCTGTCTCTCGACGAGCTGCTAGAGCATCAAGATCTCGACGTGGCGACCTGGGGTCGCGCCCAGCAGGCATTTTCGCGGCTGTTCGCGCGAGGCGCGAGGGAGGGAGATGCCTTTGCGCTCGAGGTGGACGCTCTCTCCGATCTCGCGCGCACCGGCTGGGAGCGCAAGCTGCCGCCGCTCGACGAGGAGGTCGGGGCGTTCCTCGACTTCGAACGTCACTACGCTGCCAGCGTCGATGGACTCGCCTTCCTGAGCGAGCGGCGGATGCGCCCGTCGGACCTCACCCGGCTGGAGCGTCTCTGGAACGATCGATTCGCCGTGGATCCCGGGCAGCGCGCACAGGCGCTCGCGCGTCTGGCGGAGGAGCCGGGCCCCTGTCCCGAGGTGCGCCCCGCGCCGCCGCGCCTCGTCGCTCCCCCCGCGCCTCGAACCCGAGCCGAGGTAGCGGCGGGCGCGAACCTGCCCTTGCCGTTCCTCGACGGCGAAGCCAACCTCGCTCCGCCGCCGCTCTCGACACCGCTTCCCACCGTGAAGAAGAGCGGGCTCGACGGGACGCGTGACATCGGCGATCTCCAGGCGATCCTCGCGTCGCTGCCCTTCGCGCGCTCGGCAGCTCCATCGGCGCCAGTCGCTCCAGCAGCGGTTGCTCCGGCCGTGATCGCGATCGCGATCGCGATCGAGATCCCCGCTGTCGTGGCTCGCGCGGCGCCCGAGCCGCCGCCCCCTCCGCCCGCTCCACCCCTCGTCGCGCCGGAGGCGCCCGCGCTCGCGCCTGCGCCGAAGAAGGCCGTGGATCTGCGCGGGACCAGCCTGGCTGTCGACGCGCCGTCGCGGGCTGCGCTCCCGTTCGGACAGGGCAGCTCCGGCGCTCGTCCAAAGGACGAGTCGCCGCCGACGTCGATCGCGCGCGGCGAGCCGGCGCGGCTCAAAGCCCCCTCCGATCTGCGGGAGACCTCGGCGGTGTTCTTCGCGCCCCAGAGCCACGCGATGCCGTTCTCGACCAGGGCTCCGGCCGCCCCGCCGCCCGCCGAGACCTCTGGCCTCACCGTCGAGCAGTATGCGTCGCTCTGCGTCGATTTCGCCGGTGAGCCAGCCCGCGCCGCCGAGACGCTGCGGCGCTATCACCTCTCGCCCGAGCAGAAGCGAGCCCTCGACGCCGACTGGCACGCTCGATTCGCGCGCGAGCCGAGCGCGTGGCTGGCCTGGGACCGCGCTTGCAAGACGTACAAGGCCTGGCTCGACGGGCAGAAGGGCCAGGCCACGTGATCGAGCAAATGGTCCTCTCGTGCGAGGCGCTCGGGCCCTGTGTGGTGGTTCGCGCGCAGGGCGAAGAGGCCATCAACGCGCTGCCGCGCTTCCTGGTCGACGTGCTCCACCCCGACGCCGACGTGGATTTCAGCGCGGTGATCCGGGCGCCGGCGACCCTCGCGTTCGGCGACGAGGACGGAGGCGCGCGGAGCGTGTCGCTGCTCGTCGCGGAGATTGCCTATGACGGTCCTCACCGCGACGGGCACCGCTATCACCTCGTGCTGGCGACCGCGGCGCACGTGCTGACCCTCCGCTCGGGGTATCGCGTCTTCCAGGACAAGACGACCGAGGAGATTGTCACCGAGGTGCTCGGCGGCGCGAGGATCTCCGGCAAGATGGCGTCGTTCCGACTCGGCGGGCGCTACCGCAAGCGGATCTATTGCGTGCAGTACGGCGAGGTCGACTGGTGCTTCGTCGAGCGCCTGCTGGCGGACGATGGGATCAGCTACTGGCTCGAAGAGAGCGATGGAGTCCCGACCCTGGTCTTCGGCGATGGCCCGAGCGCGCACGCCCCCATCGACGGGGAAAAGACGGTGCGGTTCGAGGAGCCGAGCAGCATGACGCGGACTCATGCGTCCCTGTTCGAGCTCGAGAAGACCCTGGAGATGGCGCCCACGCGCTCCCACGTCCGCGAGTACGACGTGCGCCGCCCCGACCGCTTGATCGAGGGCGCGGCCGGCGAGGGCGCGCTCGAGCACCTCGAGTACCCCGCGGCGGTGCCGCACGCCGAGGCCGCCGCGGCCCTCGCCGCGGTCCGCCTCGATCAGCTCCGCCGCGAGGCCGTGACGGCGCGTGGGCGCAGCGCCTGCGCCCGCCTCGCGCCCGGACGAGTCGTGACCATCGAGGGCGCGCACGACGAGGGGATCGACGGAGAGTACCTGATCACCGGCGTGCGCCACGCCATCTCCCAGGCGAGCCAGAACGACGCCGACGGCCGGCCCTACGCGAACGAAATCACGCTGGTTCCCCATGGAGATCGCCCGTTTCGACCGGCGATCCCGCGCGGCGCGCCGAGGGTGGCCGGCATCGAGACCGCGATCATCACCGGTCCTCCCGGTGAGGAGATCCACGTCGACGATCTCGGCTGCGTCAAGCTCCGCTTCCCGTGGGATCGGTCGGGCATCGAGGACGATCGCTCTTCCCTGTGGATTCGTGAGCTCCAGATGCCCATGCAAGGATCGATGTTGCTCCCGCGCGTCGGGTGGGAGGTGCCCGTGGCCTACGTCGATGGCTGCCCCGACCGGCCGTTCGTGCTCGGCCGGCTCTACAACGGGGCGTCGCCGATGCCTTATTCACTGCCTTCGAAGAAGGCGACGTCAACGCTCCAATCGGCGACCTCGCCCTCCGACGGCTCGACCAACGAGATCCGGTTCGCCGACGACGCCGGGAGCATGGAGACCTACGTTCACGCGACGAAGGACCAGACGATCACCGTCGGAGGCAGCGCCGCCACGACCGTCGGCGTGACCGAGACGCACGATGTGAAGAAGAGCTCGGGGCTGCACGCGGCCACGCAGACCATCACCGTCGCCGGCAAGCAAACGATCGTCGTCGGCGCGGACGCCGGGGTCAAGATCAAGGGCGCGCGCGCCGAGACCATCGCCGCGATGGAGCGCACCTCGGTCATCGCGACGCGGATCGTCGACTGCAAAGGCAGCTACCACGAGCTCGTCGGCGGGCTGTATGCGCTCCAGTGCAACACCTCGAGCACGGCAGTCCAGGGGGCGTATCTCCAGTCGATCGGCGGCTCGGCGGCCTACGTGTCCGGCCTCGGCGTGCACCAGTCGGCGGCCGGCGGGCGCTCCGAGGCGGTGAGCGGCTCGAAGGCCATCGTGGCGTCTTCGGCCTTCGCCGAGAGCACCAAGGGGCTGAAGAAGATCAGCGCGGGACCGGTCACGCTCGACGGGGCAGGAGGCGTCTTCACCAGCGCCGCGAGCGCCGCGATCTCGGTCGACGGGAGCGCGACCATCGGCGCCGGTGGGACTCTGGTCTTCGACGCGAGGTCAATCACCATCACCGCCGGAGGAGGGATCACCGCGAGCGGAGGATCGACGCTGACCATGAAAGGCAAGCTCGGCGCCTCGGGTGGAAAGACCAAGGTCCTCGCGGGGACGTTCGAGAAGGCGGGCGACGCCAAGGCGAGCTCGTAAATGAGCGCGGAACCGCTCTTCGATCTGGCGCTCTCGGCCGGGCGATTTCTGGTGTCGCGCCTCGGAGGGACCGAGCGAGCGCACGCGCCGTTCCGGCTTTCGGTCACCGGGTGGTTCGACGCGGAGCCAGGCCAGCGCGCGGAGGTCGACGTCGAAGCGCTGCTGGGGAGCCCCGCTCGACTCACGATCCGGGGCGAGCACGGGGGGCGCACCATCGCCGCGATCATCGACGGCGTCGATGCCTTCGAGAGCGGCTATCGACTGCACCTGGTCCCGCGCCTGGCGCGGCTGTCGCTCGCCGTCGATCACCGACTCTTCCGCCATCAGGATACGCTGGCGATCGTGCGCGAGGTGCTCGGTGGGCACGAGGTCCCGGTCGAGAGCCGGATCGCGCGCCCCCTCACGGCGCGGCCGCAGTGCGTGCAAGCCTTCGAGAGTGATCTCTCGTTCGTGTCGCGGCTGCTCGCCGAGGAGGGGATTGCCTATCACGTCGAGCACGGGGACGCGGGCGATGTGGTGGTGCTCGGCGACAATCCGGGCGCTTACGCGCCGATCGGAGGCGGAGACGAGCTTCCCTTTGGCGCCGGCGAGGCGGGCGGTCTCGTCCAGGGGGAGAGCGTCTTCGAGGCCCGGCTCAACGCAACGACGGTGACCGAGCGAGTGACGCTCTCCGATTTCGACCCCGAGAAGCCCCTCGTCGATCAGCGCGCCGCGGCGGGCGACGGGCTGCTCGAACGCTACGAGTACCCGGGCGGCTACCGCGATCCGGCGCAGGGGAGCGCGCTCGCCGCGATCCGGCGCGAGGAGGCCGAGAGCGCGCGGCGCGTGCTCCGCGGCCGGACGACGTCGCGGAGGCTCGCGCCGGGCGCCACGTTTCGTCTGGTCGGGGCGCCGCGCGACGATATCAATGGTCAATGGCTGGTGCTCGAGCTCGCGCACGAAGGCCAGGATCATGGCGCGGGCGCCGCGCCGGGCGCGTCGAGCCGCTATGTGGCGGCGTTCGTCGCGGTCCCCGCCGATCGCCCGTATCGCCCGGCGCGCTCGCCGCAACCGACGATGGGAGGGGTGCAATCGGCGACGATCACCGGACCTCGGGGCTCCGAGATCCACACCGAGGCGGCCGGCCGGGTGACCGCCCTGCTCCGCTGGGATCGC
Organism: Byssovorax sp.; assembly: GCA_040006075.1. GTDB lineage: Bacteria > Myxococcota_A > Polyangia > Polyangiales > Polyangiaceae > JANYGI01. The sequence goes on from JBDTXR010000070.1 coordinate 10,324, forward strand.
CGCCGGACGGACGACGACACCAGCTCGCACTGGCTCCGTCCGGTCCAGCCGGCGACGTCCGGAGGCGTTTACTTGCCGCGCGTGGGCTGGGAGACGCTGCTGGGCTTCTCCGGCCTCTCCGCGGATGTCCCGTACGAGCTGGGCCGCCTTTACAACGGTCGTGCGACTCCCCCGGAAGGGCTGCCCGGGCAGAAGGTGCGCGGCGCCTTCGGCTCGGAGACGACCCCCGGCGGGGGGAGCGCCAACCTGCTCCGCATCGACGATGCGGCCGGCGCAGAGGGGATGTTGATCAACGCGTCTCACGACTACAACGAGCGGACCGAGAACGACAAGAAGACGACCGTCGCCGCCAACGACGCGCACACGATAGGATCGGACCACAAGGACCTCGTTGGCATCGTCCAGGAGGTGAAGATCGACGGCGCTCAATCGTATTCCATCGGCGCAGACCGCGATCTCTCGGTCGGCGGGAACCTGGTGATCGAGGCCGCGTCCGAGTCGATCGGCGTCGGCGGGCTGCGCTCGTTCACGATCGGCGGCGACTTCAAGACGGCCGTCGGCGGCGCGCTGACGCGGACGATCCTCGGCGCCAAGGCCGAGATCGCGACGCTGAGCCAGAACGTCCACGTGACCGGCGGATCGCGCGTCTCGATCGGGGGTACGCGGGTCGAGTCGGCCGAGGTGGCGGTCGGGATCGGCGTGCTCGGCGCCTCGAACCTCAGCGTGGCAGGCGCCTATACCATCGCTTCTGCGAAATACTCTCTCAGCGCGAGCACGCTGAAGGAGGATTATGCCTCGATGACCATCGGCGCCGGCGGCGTGATCGAGGACGCCTTCGCCGGAGCTGCGAGCCTGTCGGTCGGCGGCTCGCTCACCCTCACCGGGAGCGTCGTTTCGTTCGTCGCGATGGAGAAGATCTCGATCGACGCCGCCGGCGTCACGGTGACCATCACCCCTGGATCCATCGAGATCGCGGCGGTCGTCGACAGCGCAGAAGATCTGGTGGTGACCGGCATGGACGTGAACGAGTGACGACGACGACGCGGAGGAGACCATGGCGACAGCGAAGGTGAGCGGGCTGGGCTCTGGCAAGGCGTCGGCCCGAAGGGCGACGCCCCGGCTCGGACCAGGCCTGCACGCCGCGCGAATCGAGGGCGCGGCGAGAGGCCATCTGACGGTGCGGCTGGCCTCGGGCGAGATCGCGACGGCCCTCCCCGGCGAGAGCCTCGAGCCGGCGTTCGTGGAGGAGTGTACGCGTGACCGGCGCACCATGCTGGTGAGCGAGGAGAATGGCGCGATCGTGATCCTCGGAGCGCTCCAGACCGCCCGGGCGATCGAGCGTGACTCCACGGATCGGGCGCGCATCGCCGCGCAGCGGATCGATCTCGTCGCGGAGGACGGGGTGCGCATCCAGGTCGGCAAGGCCCTGCTGGAAATGGAGGCCGACGGCGCGGTGCGCATCGGCGGTGATCGCCTGACGCTGGACATGGCCACCGTGGTCCGCGTCCTCGCCGCCCTGGCAGAATTGCCCTGATTTCCCCGCCCCGATGCGTCGACGAGCCGGCTCGTCGACTCTGTTCTGCGAGATCGTGTAGAACACAGCAAACGGCATATGCTCGCCTGGCTACTCCTGCTCGGACTCACCGCCTTCGCCGCCTTCGCGGCGCTCGGCGTCACCCTCCGCGCCGCGCCGGAGGGCCGCGCCGAGGCCGGCGTCGTCGGGACCGCTGTCTTCATCACCCTCATTTCCACGCCGATCCTCGCTCTCGGTTACACGAATCAGCTCCGCCCCGCGCTGATCGCGATTGCGTCTCTCCTCACCTCCACGGCCGCGTTCCTGCTCTCCTCGCGCGGCCGCCCGCCCGCGGCCCACGCCCGCGCGATTGGCCACCTCGCGACAGGGCTCCTGCGGCTACCCATCGACGCGTTTCGCCTCGCGCTCCAGGCCCGGAGCTTCGTCTTGCTCGGCCTCGCCGGCGCCGCGCTCACGATCGTCGTCTCGACCTGGCTCACCTACCTCGCGCCGTCGGAGTCGTGGGACGGGTTCTTCTACCACGAGCCCATCGTCGGGTTTGCCCTGCAAAACCGCGGCTTCCAGATGGTGCCTTTGCCGCCGAGCATGGTGGTTCAGGCCACCAACGGCTATCCGCGCCTGTGCGAGGCGCTCGCGCTCTGGTTCGTGGTCTTCACCGACAAGACCCTGATCGAGATTGGCAATACCCTGGTCCTCCCCGGGCTGATGCTCTCCGTGTACGTGATCGCCCGCCGCTACAGCAAGGATCCCGTCCCGCTGGTCGGCTGGAGCGCGGCCCTCGTGCTCATGCCGGCGGTGATCACCCAGACCCGCTCCTCGATGATCGACGTCGAGGTGGCGTTCTTCCTCGTCGCCGCCATCCACTTCGCGACTCGCCCTGTCCTTCGCCTCCGCGACGCCGTCAGCGCGACGCTGTGCATGGTGCTGATCACCGGATCGAAGAGCAGCGCGCTCACGCTGGTGCCCCCGCTGCTGCTCGTCACCTGGGCGCGGCTCCTCCTCGCGCACGTGAGGACCCGGCGCGGCGCGGCGCTGGGCGTGATCCTCGGCGGAGGCGCGTTGATCGCCGGCACCGGCGCGCTCACCTTCGCGCGCAACTGGAGGGCGTTCGGCAACCCGGTCTGGCCGGTCAGCTTCGACAGCGCCGCGCTTCACGTGCACTGGAGAGGCCTTGCCACGCTCGCGCGGATGACGCCGGACAAGCCGCTCGCGGCGCTGGTGGCGCAGAAATATCAGCGCCCGAGCGCCGGTATCGCCGACATCCTCGCTCGCGACTACGGCCATGGGATCCCGTGGATCGTGGTCCCGCTCGCGCTCGGCTCGCTCGTCGCGGCCGTCGTCGTCGCGATCCTGGCGCGCCGCGCGAAGAAGCCCGACGCCGTGACCGAGAATCTCCTCCTCGTGGCCGCGCTCGGCGCGATCTTCATCAAGGTCTCTCCGAGCCTCTCCATCGCTCGCTACAACGTCCAGATCGTCGCCGTCGCCATGTGCTGTATCGGGTGGGCCGCCGGGCGGCTCCGCGACGGGACGCGCTTTCACGAGGGCGCCGTGGCCTCGACCCTGATCCTGACCCTCGTCCCGCTCTACTGGACCGGGTGGTTCTTCGGCACGGATTTCAAGGGCGTCGGGGCCCTGCTCCACAGCTCGGCAGACGAGCGCGTGACCCTTCATTTCGCGGACTTCCAGATGCCCCCCGACACCGCGAAGGCCCGAGAGCGCGAGCTCGGCCCCGGCGATCTGGTGGTGTTCACCCAGGAGATGACCTTCCCCGGCGTGCTCTGGAATCACCGGATGTCGAACCGGGTCGAGTACGTCGAGTTCCGCGCCGCGCCCCCGTTCCTCGCCGAGATCGAGAGACGACAGCCGAAATGGATGGTCGTCGGCGGCGCGAGCCCGGCCCGCGCCGCGCTCGTCGCGCAGCCCGCAACATGGGAGTTTGTCGGTACCGCGTGCAAGCAGGATCAGACCGTCGCGTTCCGCCGCAGGTGAGCCGGACGAGCGAGCTTGCGGCCCGCTGCTCCTTCTCGTAGCGTCGATCGCAGAGAGGCTCGCCCCATGGAATCGCTCGATCTCACCCACCCCGACACCCATCTGGTCCTCCTCACGGGAGCCGGCACCTCCGCGGAGAGCGGGATACCCACCTACCGCGCCATGAACGGACTCTGGCGCACCCACTCCATCCAGGAGGTGGCCACGGCGTATGGCTTCCTCCACGATCCGGCCCTCGGCTGGCGCTTTTACAGCGAGCGTCGCGTCGACGCCCTCGCCGCGAGCCCCAACGCCGGCCACCTCGCCATCGCGGCGATCGAGGAGCGCCTCGGCGATCGCTTCCTCCTCGTGACGCAGAACATCGACGGTCTCCACCAGCGCGCCGGGAGCCGCCGCGTGATCGAGCTGCACGGGAACCTCCTCCACTCGCGCTGCACCGCCTGCGAGAGGCCCGCGTTTCGCGACGAGAAGCTCTACACCGAGCTGCCTTTACCGCTCTGCGAGCTCTGCGCCGACCGGGCCGCTCCGGGGATGATCCGGCCCGCGGTGGTGTGGTTCGGGGAGGCGATCCAGGGAGCCGACATGGCCCGCGTCGAGAAATTCATGGAGCGCGCGCCCCGGGGACACCTGGTCTTCATGGCCGCCGGGACGTCAGGGGTCGTGACGCCGGCCTCGGCCTTCGTCGAGGACGCGAAGCGCCTCGGCGCCGCGACCTGGCTCGTGAACCTGGAGCCGCCGGAGAACGTGGGGTATTTCCAGCACGTGGTGCTCGGCGCCTCCGGGGCGATCTTACCGCAGCTCTTCGGCGTCGCCGTCGACCTCGAGGGCGCCGCTCCGCCACCCCCTCCGTGACCGGTGTTTCGCCCTTCTTGACGACAGCCAACTCGACTCCTCCGGCGACGGGCCCCTGATCTCGCGGGCCGGGTGGGAGCCCGACCCGATGGGACAGGCACTCTTTCACTCGCTCGACGTACCGGCCCGGGCGTCTGTTTTGCGCTTCACGCTAAAGACGCACCCGGAGGAGCCGTAGCAGTGCTCGTACCGTGAGCGGATGGGCCTCCTGACCGAGCGCTGGAAAGAGAGCACGATTTCACGCCCTTCACCCCGGGATTTGCCGGTGAGCACCGCCGATCAATCGCGCTCTCGGATTTGACTCGACGGGCATGAAGTGTAAGCTTTCGTCGCTCGATGGGGCCGCTCCGTGCGGCTCTCGCGAGGTCGAATCCCGTTGGCGCCGAACCTCCGGCGGCGGCGCGCACGCCAGGAAATCGAACCTCCACCATGATGACGACCGGCTGGCGTTGCACGCCGAGCTCCACGGGGCTCGGCTGCGCGGACCACTCCGTGAACGAGCACGACAGCGCCTTCGCCCAGGAGAGGCTGTCGCCGCCTCGCCTGCGCAGCGGGGCCGTTATCGCGGCTTCGAGCGGCGACCCCCGCGACGCGACGACGCGCAACGCTCCGACGTCGCCGCTCCCCTGCGGGGTGGCGCCGGAGGCGCAGAGCTCCTCCGAGCGTAAGTTCGCGAGCATCTTTCGCCTGAGCCCCGGCGCGATCTGTATCAGCACCATCGCCGAAGGCAGGTTTCTCGACGCCAACGAGAGCTTTCTCCGCCTGTTCGGCTACGAACGCGACGAGCTGATCGGCCACACCGCGGCGCACCTCGGCATCTGGGCCAGGAGCGACGAGCGCGACCCCCTCGCGACGAGCTGCGGCGGCGCCGGGAACGTGGTCAATTTCGAGTCGATCTGTCAAACGAAGCAGGGGGCGCTCCGGCACGTGCTCATCTCCACCGAGCACATCGAGATCCGGGGAGAGCCCTGCTACCTCGGCGTCGTGACCGACATCACCGAGCGCAAGGAGGCCTCCGAGGAGGTGCACGCCAGCGAGAAAAAGTTCCACCAGATCGTCGACATCGCGCGAGAGGGTATCTGGCTCATCGACGAAGACGGGCGGACCACGTTCGCCAATCCAGCCCTGGAGGAGATGCTCGGCTACGAGCCCGAGGAGATGCTCGGCAAGACCATCTTCGAGTTCACCGACGCGGGCGATCCCGCGGTCGCCGGAGCGCGGTTCCGCACTCTGCCTCTTCAAGTCGCCCCGCGGAGCGACGTGAAATACCGGCGCAAGGACGGCACCGACCTCTGGGCGCAGGTCGTGTCGACGCCGCTCCGCGACGACGCCGGGGCCTACCAGGGGGCGCTGGTGATGGTCACCGACATCACCGAGCGCAAGCTCGCGGAGAAGCGGCGCGAGGAGTACGCGTCGCTGCTCATGGCCACGCTCGAGGCCAGCGCCGACGGCATCCTCGCCACGGATCGCGGCGGCAATGTCACGAGCTACAACCAGAAATTCGTCCAGCTCTTTCATGTTCCAGACGACGTCCGCACCGGCGCGCTGGAGCGCGGTCTCTCGTTCCTGTCCGACCACTCGTCGAACCCCGAGGCGTACCTCGCCCGGGTTCAAGCCATTTACGCGCTCACCGATCAGGAGAGCGAAGACACCCTCGAGCTCACCGACGGTCGGACGTTCGAGTGCCGCTCCCAGCCTCAATGGATCTCTGGCCTGTGCGTGGGGCGAGTGTGGAGCTTCCGCGACGTGACCCAGCAACGAGAGATCATGGCCCGCCTGCTCGCGACGGATCGGCTGGCGTCGATGGGCGCGCTCGCCGCCGGCGTCGGCCACGAGATCAACAATCCTCTGGCCTACGTCGTGGCCAACCTGGGCTTCCTCGCGGAAGATCTGCCGCAGCTCGTGTCCACGCTGAGCGACGACCGGGCGTGCGAGGTGCTCGAGTGCCTCCACGACGCGCAGGAGGGGGCAGAGCGGGTACGGCAGATCGTCCGGGATCTCAAGGTCTTCTCGCGCGTCGACGACGTCGAGAACACGCCCGTCGATCTCGAGCGCGTGCTGGAGCTCGCCGTGAGCATGGCCGGGAACGAGATCCGGCACCGCGCCAGGCTGGTGCGAGACTACCACGCGATACCCCTCGTTCAAGGCAACGAGGGGCGCCTCGGGCAGGTGTTCTTGAACCTCATCGTCAACGCGGCGCAGTCGATCCGCGAGGGGAACGTGGCAGGGAGCGAGATCCGGATTGTGACCCGGAGCGATCCGGGCGGCGAGGTCCGGGTGGAGATCCACGACACCGGCGCCGGGATCCCGGCAGAGCTGTTGCAGAGGATCTTCGTCCCCTTCTTCACGACGAAGCCAGTCGGTAAAGGCACCGGGCTCGGCCTGTCGATCTGCAACACCATCATTGAGTCCGCGGGAGGCAGGCTCACGGTGGAGAGCGAGGTGGGCAAAGGCACGGTGTTCCGCGTCTTCCTGCCCGTCTCCAGCCCCGACCGGCTGGACGCGCCGGAGCCGCGAGCGCGCCTGAGCTCGGGCTGCCTTCGTGGCCGGGTGCTGATCGTCGACGACGAAGAGCTGGTGGGCGGCGCGCTCCGCCGCTTGCTGGGGCGGGAGCACGACGTCACCCTGGTGACCAGCGGACGCGCGGCGCTCGACTACCTCGCCTCGGGCGCGCCCGTCGACGTGATCCTCTGTGATCTGATGATGCCCGCGATGACCGGCATCGACGTCCACGAGGAGCTGAGTCGCACCGCGCCGCACCACGCCGCGAGGATGGTCTTCCTCACCGGCGGCGCCTTCACGGCGCGCGCCCGCGATTTTCTCGACACCGTCCCCAACGAGCGGGTGGAGAAGCCGTTCGACTCGGCGGCGCTGCGAGCGCTCGTCCGCAAGGCCGTACGGGGTTGAAGAGCCGTTCGTGCTCGGATCGCACCGGATCCGACGATGCGTTTGATCCCCTGAGCGAGATCAGGACCCCGGCGAGTCGACCCACCCTCCGCAGCCAGGGCCGTCGTGTCAGCCTTCCTCCAGGCAGTCCGAGAACCGCACGGTACAGCGTGTGCCATGGTCCGTGACGATCTCGATCGTTCCGCCAAGCTGCTCTGCCAGGGTCCGAGCGAGGAACATTCCCAGGCTGTTCAGCCGGGTGATATCGAATCCGGGCGGCAACCCGATCCCGTTGTCGGCGACCGTCAGCTCGATGATGTCGTGATCTCGACTGACGACGACCCGCACGACGGCCGGGCCGGTGTGCCCGACAAACGCATGGTTGAACGCGTTGGTGAGGAGCTCGTTGAGGAGGAGGCCGCACGGGGCCGCGAGGTTGACGGGCAACAATACACCCTTGTCCTCCACCTGAACGCTGACGCGGCCGCCGGCCTCGCCCCGGGTGCGAATGAGCATGGTGGCGAGATCGCGCGCGTAGGCGGCCATCCTCACGCTCCCGAGATCCGACGACTGGTAGAGCTTCTCGTGCAGCAGCGCGATCGATCGGACGCGGCCCTGGCTGGCCGCGAACGCGGCGCGGGCGGCCGGATCGGCGGCGTTCTTCTCGTGCAGTCGGAGGATGCTCGAGACCACCTGAAGGTTGTTCTTCACCCGGTGATGGATCTCCTTCAGCATCACCACCTTCTCGGCGAGCGACTCGCGGATCAGCCGCTCGGCCCGCTTGCTCGCCGAGATATCGCGGGCGATGGTGGAGACCCCGACGATGGCGCCCTGCGCGTCGCGGATGGGTGAGGCGGCCAGCGACACGTCGAGCGTCGTCCCGTCCTTGCGGACGCGCGCCGTCTCGAAGGGCGGGACCGGGAGTCCGCGCGCGACGCGGTCGAGGAGCGCGAGCTCTTCGGCGCGTCGCTCCGGTGGGAGCAGCATGACGGCTAACTGGCCGAGCGCTTCTTCCGACGAGTAACCGAAGAGGAGCTCGGCCCCCGCGTTCCAGCTCTCGATGGTCCCGTCGAGCGACTTGGCGAGGATGGCGTCGCTCGACGACTCGATGATCGCCGCGAGCCGCGAGGATCGCGTCTCGGCGTGGGCGCGCGCCGCCGCGTCGCGTTTGGCGTCCTGAAGCAGGCGGGCGTTGTTGATCGCCAGCCCCGCGTGATCGGCGAGAGTCTGCGCGAAATCGCGATCGGCCTCGCTGTACGGGGGCGAATCGGGCGCGCAGCGGCGCAACGACAGGAGGGCAATCTGTCGTCCCTGAGCGCGCACGGCGACGACGAGGACGCTGTGCAGCTCAATCTCCTTGAAGTGCTCCACGTACTCGGGCGACGACTGAGCGCCCTGGGTCCCGACGTCCACCCGGGGGATCAGCAGCGCTTCCCCGGTCGCCAGGAGATGTCGCGCCAGCGCGTGCTGGTCGACCCGGAACGGGACCGAAGCGAACATCGCCGCGATCCGCGCGCGCAGCGCCGGATCCCGGGCGTGAACCGAGGCGGGGACGAGGAGCTCGCCGTCGTCCGAGAGGAGGAGCAACACGCAGGAATCCCCGATGATCTGCGCCATCCGCTGCGTCACGATGTCGAGGAGCTGATCGAGGTCCGCGGTCGTCTCCGCGAAGGCACGCGTCGTCTCGGACAGGAGCCTGACTCGCTCTTCGAGGTGGCCTATCCGCGCCGCGTCGCCTCGCTGCCGCTCGTCGCGCGCCGCCCCCTCGCTGCCCTCGGTCATTTGCGGGCACACTATCACCCGCGCGCCGGGGTCTCGCGGACCATCTGCGACGCGCGGCGGTTGATTCGTGCTCGCGCGGCCCGCCCAATCACGTGCTCGCGGTCGCTGGCGTCACCGACGTGACCCGCATCGGCACGCCACCGGTCGGGCGCAGCGTCGCGTAGGCCTCGGGCTCGATCACGCCTTTGCTCCGCAGCTCCAGATCCACTCTCCGCAGGATGGTCGCGAGCACGATCGGCCCTTCCATCAGCGCGAAGAGGTTGCCAATGCAGGTTCGCGGCCCGGCGCTGAAGGGCAGGTACGCTTGCCGGTGGCGCTTCTCCTCGGCGGCGTGCTCGAAGCGCGAGGGATCGAAGCGCTCGGGATCCGGCCAGATCTCGGCGCGGTGGTGGAGCGCGTACGAGCTGATCAACACCACCTGGCCGCGGGGGAGATCGTAGCCTCCGATGGTGACGTCGGCGATGGCCTGGCGGCCGAAGAAATAGATGGGTGGATAGAGCCGCATGGCCTCCTTGAAGACCCGTAAGCAGTACCCCAGGGCCGGTAAATCGCTGCTCTCTACGGCGGGACCCGGGACGGCGCGGGCCTCGGCGCGGGCGCGGGCGTAGGCCTCCGGATCGCGGGCGAGCAAATAGAGCGACCAGGCGAGCGAGGTGGCCGTGGTCTCGTGTCCGGCGATGAAGAGAGTGACCACCTCGTCGCGCACCTGCCGATCGCTCATGCGATTGCCGCTCTCGTCGCGGGCGTCGAGGAGCATGCTCAGCAGATCGGGGCGCGACGTGCCCGAGGCGCGGCGATCGGAGATCATCCGCTCGACCCGCCGGTGAATCACCGCGAGGGCGGCCTCGAACTCGCGGGTCTGCGCGCCGGGCCAGCGGATCGGCTCGACCATGGATTCGAGCAGCACCTCGCCGCGCGCCCGGTACGGCTCCGGCAGCCTCTCGTTGACCGAGTTGAGCAGACCGAGGCCGCGGAGCTGCATGGCGTAGACCGGCGACATCGACGTCTCGCTGGCCCAGCGGAGCGCCACGGTGAGGGCGGCGCCGAGCTCGTCGGCCTCGTCGAGCGTGTCGACGTCGAGGAGCGTCTTGCCGGCGATCCGCATCGCGATGTGGGTGGTGATCCGCGCGACGTCGATCTCCTCGCCTTCGCGGAGCCCGGCGATGGCGTGGCTCGCGCACTCGGCCATGGCCGCGGCGTAGCGCTCGATCCGCGCGTGGGTGAAGAGCGGCGCCATCAGCTTGCGCTGCTGCCGCCAGAACTCCCCTTCGCTGGTGAAGAGGCCCTGTCCGGCAAAGGGCTTGAGCGGCCCGCGGAGGCCCGGCGACTTGATGAACGAGCGGGCCTTCTCGACCAGCACCTCGTGCAGCACCTCGGGCCCGTTGGCGAAGACCAGGGGGATCCCCAGCACCTTCGCGAGCCCGATGTCGCCGCACTCGCGGTTGAGCCTGCGAAACAGGCCGAAGCGGTCGTCCCGGATCTCGTTCAGGTGTCCAGTCCGCGTCGCCCCCGAGAGGGCCGGAATATCGAGCAAGCGCATGGGTGTCCTACTTCTTCGCCGCTTCGGCGAAAGCCTTCCAGGTGGGCTCGGCCGGGCCGACGGTCGCGCGCGTCCCATCGCGGACGATCGGTGTCCGCAGGAGCGAGGGATCTGCGAGGAGCAGCTCGGCCAGGCGCTCTTCGCCGGGATTGGAGTGCTGGAGGCCCCGCTCCTTCACGCGCGGGCTCTCGCGGTCGTAGAGCGCGCCGTAGCCGCCCACGGCGCGCGCCACGCTGGCGAGCTCGCCCTTCGAGAGGCCCTTCTCGCGGAGATCGACCGACTGGACCTTGATGCTCCGGTCGGCGAAGAACCGCTGCGCCGCGCGGGTGGTCTTGCACTTGATGGTGCCGAAGATCTGGATCACGGGAGGCGCTCCTGCGCCCGGGCGCGGGTCGCATGAAGGGGGAGGGGGGCGAGCAAGGCCATCGGCCGGGAGCTTATCAGCGCGCGGCGCGGCGCGGCACGAGATCGCGACGAGGCGCCGTCGCCTGCGCCACATTGCGCCGACCGCGGCAGCGGGAGCAGACGACGCAATGGGCCGGGGCTTTATTTTCCGATAAAACGTCGCGGCCTTCTTCTTGCGAATGGTCTCGCTCGACGGCCGGGCCGAAGGGGCGACGGCGGCCGAGGAGAGCGCACAGCGATGAAGACCACGTGGACGACCTGGGCAGCGGCGATGATCGCCGTCGTGGCGACGATCCCGCTCGGATGCACTGGATCGGTGGTGGAGATTGGCTCCCAGCCGCCGGGCTGCCCGGACGCCGAGCCGGTGGCCGGCGCGGCGTGCAGCGTCACCGCCGCCGGCTGCAAGTACACCGAGGGTCCGTGCGCGGTGGAGCTCCGCTGCGACGCCGAGAGCGCGGCGTGGCAGTCGAAGACCACGAGCTGCTCGCCGGTCGCCAAGGACTGCGGATCGGGCCAGGACGGCGACGTCTGTGCGGTGATCGGCGAGACCTGCGGCGAGAGCCCCGGGCCGTGCAGCGGAGGCTACTTCAACACCTGCGGCGACGATCACCACTGGCACTCTTCGGTCGCCGAAGGAGGCGGGCCATGCTGCGATCCCAGCGGGGTTTGCCCGGCCGAGCAGCCCACCCAGGGACAGCCGTGCTCGCCTTGCCCCGGCGAGCCCGCGTGCTCGTACTCGTCCGGCTGCGGCCAGAATTTCGCGAGCTGCGACCCCGACGGGACCTGGCATATCATCTTCGGCGACTGCCCTCCTCCCCCGCCCCCGGACAACTGCACGAACCTGGGCAACCAGGGCGCCTGCGAGACCGATCCGAGCTGTCGCTGGCTGACGCCGGGCTGCGGCGACGTCCCGATCGGCGCGCCCGGGTGCTTCACGATCAAGGACTGTGGCCCGGGCACGTGCGGGCCTTCGGAGATCTGCCAGACGTTCTCCTACAACCCCTGCTTCAACAAGGGCTGCGACGCCTGCGGGGCGCCCGCGCAGCTCTGCGTCGGCGGCCTCTGATCCCGGCGCGGCGCTACTTCGCGAAGCGGCGGTAAATCTCGCCCGCCTCCACGTTTTCGACGCCGCGCTTGCCGGTCTTCCACGCGGCCACCATCGCCGCGGCCACCGCGGTGGCAGGCGTGGGTCGGTATTTCCCCAGCAGCGGTCCGAGGGCCCGCCCGATCGAGAGCCCCATCTTCTCGAGCGGGCGGCCGTCGCCGCGATCGCCGTCGAGGATCGAGGGCCGGAGCGTGATCAGGCTCTCGAACGCCACGGCGATCAAGGCCTCTTCGATCTCGCCCTTCACCTGCGAGTAGAAGATCCGAGATCGGGAGTCGGCCCCGGCCGAGGAGACGTGGAGGAAGGCCCGCGCGCCCCGGCTCTTGGCCGCCTTCGCAAACGTCAGCACCGCGTCGAAGTCCACGGCGCGAAAGGCCTCCTTCGAGCCGGCCTTCTTGATCGTGGTGCCGAGGCACGAGAACGCCGCCTCGGGCGCCGGCAACGCGCTGAACGCCCCGGGATCGGTGAAGTCGACCGTGGCCTGGGTGAGCTTGAGGTGATTGACCGAGAGCGTCTTGCGCCCGACCGAGATGACGCGCCCGAAGGCGTCGTCCGCGAGGAGCTGCTTCAGGAGCTCGCCGCCGACGAGGCCGCTGCCGCCGGCGATCCAGACCGTCTTGGTGTTCATGTTCGTGCTGGCTTCAGGTTACTTGAGCTCGACGCCGCTGCCGGCGAATCCGGCGAAGAAGGCGACCGCGCTGTAGCAGGTGGCGTCGGCCGGGAGGTTGGTCGCGCCGCACCAGTCGCCGTTGAACTTGATTTTCCCTACACCGTCACGCTTGCACTTGGCGGGGTTGCCCCCGTCACCGTACGTCCCGGCCGAGTTGGAGAGGAGGACACACAGGCTGCGGTTGAGCCCGAACGAGGTGATGATGATGTTGTCGGCCTCTTCGAGATCGATGAATCCATCGATCTTCCCGCCGATGACGAAGGACGAGATGCCCTTGTTGACGTCGGGCAAGCAGCCGTTGACCGTCTTGAGCCCAGCGGCGTTGTAGCTCCCGACGCAGTTCTGGTCGGCAGAGACCTTGGTCTCCAGGACGCGGACCTTGTGGAGCGGGACCAGGATCAGGTTGGTGGCCTGGGCGTCGAGGTAGGCCGGGAGCAGGATGTTCTCGATCGGATCGGGGTGAATCGTGCCGTCCGCGTCGAGCGTCACCGCCCCGCCCACCGGCGCGATCGGGAACGACTGGCCGCTGAGCGTGATGGTCTCGTTGACGTAGCTGTACCCGTCGTGCGGATCCTTCGGGGGCTTCGCGGCGCCGATCAGGTACTTTCCCGTGGTCTTGTCGATGTTGACGATCCACGAGAAGGTGCCCGACCCCTTGAGGTTGCACTTGGGCAGGTTCATGGCGATCGAGGCCAGGAACGCCGCCTGCTCGAGCGTGCCAGTGAAGGCCACGGGCTGGTAGAAATCGAGCTGGGCGACGCGGATCGCGAACGCCGGTTTGGCGGTGTTGTCGTACACCGCCAGGCAGTCGGATTTGACCACCGAGCAGCTGGGATCGGTGGGCGTGCAGGGGTAGGTGGGCTCGCCGCCGCCCGTGCCCGCCGCGCTGGTCGAGGTCGCACCGCTGCTCTGGGAGGCCGTCGTCCCGCTGCCGGAGCCGCCGGTGCTTCCGCTGCTGCCCGCCGGATCGAGCGTGGGATCGCCGATGCCGAGGACGAGAGAGCAGGACGCGACGCCGGCCAGAGTGCCAATCACCGCGAGCGCCTTGAGCGAGCCGTGGATCCGCATCAGAAGGCCCCCATGAAGGTGCCGCCCGCGACTCCGGGGCCGAGCAGCGGGACGAAGCGCGCCGAGGGCGGCTTCGGCGCGCCCGAAGGCGCGGTGAGAAAGACGACGAGCCCGCCCACGAGCAGCGCGCCGCCGGCGACGATGCCAATCGTGGACACCGTGGCTGCGCTCTTCGCCTGATTGACGAGATCGAGGCCGGCCTGGGTGCACAGCGTGGCGGTGCGACACTGGGCCCTGGACTCGTCGAGCCGCGATTTCGCGGTGGTTCCGAAGATGGATCCGACCACGATGCCCGCGATCCCGACGCCGCCGAGGACCCCGCCCGCGACGCGCTGGCCGGTCCCCGAGCCCGGCGGGACCTGATCGGGGCCTGGCCCCGGCGGAGCCGTGACCGGCCCGACGAGAGGCGCGGTGTGATCCCCATCAGGTGCCTTGAAGGCCGCCGGATCGTCCGCGAGAGCAGGCACGCTGACTGACGAGGTGGACGACGTCGCACCGACGGTGAAGGTGGATTTCCAGGCGATTTTCCCGGGCGCCGTGGCCTCGATCTTGTGCTCTCCCGGATCGATCGGCACCGGCGTGCCCCAGAGTGCCTGTCCAATCTCGGTGCCATCGCGGGTGACGTGGAGGCCCGTCGTGCTGGCCCCGTCGACCTTGACCGTCACTCTGGAGAGCTTGCGCTCGAGCACCGCGACCCGCGCCCGCACCACCTGCTCGCGATCGGCCTGCCCGGCGGCCTTGGTCGACGCGGCCACGTCGACGAAGTTGGTCCAGGCGCTGGCGGTGCGGCCGATGTGCTCGAAGCAATCGGCGAGGTTGAACTGGGTGCCAATCCGCGGATCGAGGCGCTGGCTCTCCTCGAACTTGGGGCACGCCTCGGCGAATTTACCCGCTTTTACCAGGTCTTTTCCCTGATCGAAGAGCACCTGCGCCGCGGCGCGCGCCTCGGCCGAGTCGGCGGCGCGGGCCGGGCTCACCCAGGTCGCGCCGAGGAGCGCAATGCCCAACCAAAGCCCCCGTGCCCAGCCACGCATGATCTTATCTTTCTCGCTCACAGCCGATCGCCGAAGAGATCGCCCGAGGGCGGCTTCTTCGCGGTTACCACGGGCGGAGGCGGAGGCGCCTTGCCCCCCTTCTTGACCACCGGCGCCGCCGACACCACAGCACTCGCACTCGGCACCACCGAAGCCACAGCCGGCACCACAGTCGTGGACGTGGACGTGGACGTAGTCGTGGACGCTGACGCTGACGCTGACGCTGACGACGCAGGCACCACCGCAGCTCCAGTCGAATCCGATCGCCCCGTCATCGATCCGATCCCCACGCCGACCGCGAGCACCAGCCCCACTCCCCCGGCGATGAGCGGCCATTTCGGCCGCGCCCGGGGCATCTCGATCGCGCCTTCCCCGGTGTTGGCCCAGCCCACCATCGTCTTTGGAAGGGCCTTGTCGGTCGAGGTCATGCTCCCGCCGGTGATCGCCGCCACCGGCTCCGGCGCCGCGACCGCCGATGCGGGCAGGTGCTTTCCCAGCGATCCGGTGGTCTCCAGGACCCTTTGCGCGCGCTCGGCCGAGAGGCGGCCGCTCTCGCCGGCGAAGGGCGCGAGCGCCGCCGCGAGGGCCGCCACGTTGGGCCAGCGATCCTCGATGTTGCGCTGCAAGCACCTCGTGACGATCGCCGCGAGCTCGGGCGGCGCGTCAGCGCGGATCTCGAGCAGGCTCGGGGCCTTGCCGAGCAGGATCATCCCGCAGACCTGGGCGATCGAGTCGCCGTCGAAGGGCGGCTTGGCCGTGAGGAGCATGTAGAGCGTGGCGCCGAAGGACCAGATATCGGCCCGCGACTCGACGGCCTTGGGCGTGGTCATCTGCTCGGGCGACATGTAAATCGGCGAGCCGAGCACCGTGTCCGTCGCGGTGAGCGCGGCCTGCGGCTCCGAGGTGGCGCCGCCTTCCATCATCTTCGAGATCCCGAAGTCGAGGACCTTGATCGACGCGGTGCCGTCGGCGCGGGTGGTGACGAAGAGGTTCCCGGGCTTCAGATCGCGGTGAACGATGCCGAGCGCGTGGGCCTCGGCGAGGACCTCGCAGACCTGGAGCATGAAGGTGCAGGCCTCGGCGATCGGGAGCGCGCCCTTCTTGCGGACCACCTGCGCGAGATCGTTCCCGTCGAGGTGCTCCATCACCATGTACGGAGCGCCGTTCTCGAGGTTGCTCACGTCGAGCACCTTGGCCACGTGCTCGCTGCGGATCTTGGCGGCGGCGCGGGCCTCGCGGTCGAAGCGGCCCAGGGCGTCGGCGTTGCCGAGCGCGCCCGGGAGCAAGAATTTGATCGCCACCTTCTCGCCGAGGCGGAGGTGCGTGGCGGCGACGACGACGCCCATGCCGCCGCGGCCGAGGACGCGCTCGATCCGGTATTTTCCGGCGATCACGTCGCCGGGGCCGATCATGCCCTCGTCGTCTTCTTCGTCCTCGCTCTTGCCGGCGACGCGCATCTCAGAGGGACCTCGGCGAAGGATCCAGCCACGGACAGCCCGGTCCACGAATATCAGGCTTTTTTGCGCGCGTCACTCTTCACCCGGGGAGACCGGAGGGCGCGTCTTCGACTTCATCAGGCCGAGGGTGCGCGCGTTCGACGCCACGCGCTCGCAGAAGCTCGCGCGCCAGCCGGGATCGCTGATCCGCGCGGCGCGGGCGCTCATGCGCTGGTGGGCGACGTCGATGGCGTCGACCGCGGCGGCCTCGTGCCCTACGGCCGCGAGCGCCTCGGCGTAGACCAGGCGCAGGAGCGACTCGCCCTCTTCCATGCCGCCGGTCGCGAGGAGCAGATCGAGGCCCTCGCGCGCGGCCTCGAGGGCGGCCTCGTCGCGTCCGCGCGCGAGGAGGATCTGGCCGAGCACCGCGAGCGCGAAGGCCCGCAGCGGCGGGATGGTGGCGACCCGCTGCGCGGCGGCGCGGGCCTCGCGCTCGGCCGACGCCAGGTCGCCGCTCTGCGCGAGGATTTCGCTGAGGTAGGCGCGCGCGCGGCCCTCCTGGCGGCGGTTCTCCTGCGCGGCGAAGGTGTCGACGGCCTCCTGCTCGATCGCCAGCGCCGCGGCGATTTTTCCCTGGCGCCCGAGCGCGGGGCCGAGGTTCTGCCGCGCGAGCGCGCTGACGTTGTGGAGGCCCATGCGCTCGGCGTCGGCGAGCGCGGAGCGCAGCGCGATCTCCGCCTGGCGTGGATCGCCGAGCTGGAGCATGGCGTGCGCGGCGTTGACGCGGCCGAGGCAGGCGTTGCGACGATCGCCGGTGAAGGCGAAGCTCGGGATGCTGAGCTCGGTGAACTGGAGCGACGCGGCCG